>NZ_JBBGYU010000008.1:268949-297625 GCF_037479555.1 Comamonas sp. MYb396
CAGCTGCAATACCTTGCAGATCGCCTCGACCCCAAAGGTGGCGCGATGCTTGTCGACGAATTCCCTCAGGACTTGAGCCGGCGGCCCGGCTCCGCCTGGGCGAAAAAGCACTGGCCAGCTTCAGGATCTCGTTGGCCCGGCGCAACTCCTTGACCTCTCGTTCCAGATCCTTGACTCGTTGCACCTCGCTGGTCGTGACGCCTTCGCGCATCCCGGCGTCGACTTCAGCGCGTTTGATCCAGTCCAGCAGCGTTTGCGGCACGCAGCCGATCTTGGGTGCAATCGATTCCACGGCTGGGGGCAGAGTCTACCGATGTCTAGTGGCGCAGACAGCACATCAGTGCAGGGAGGCGGCTTTAGCAGCCTGTACCGCGTTCAATGACCGGGGCTAGATTCCGAATTGCTTGAAAGTCATGTTTTCAGTGACAAAAACAAATGGCTGGCTGAGCTTCACAGGCGCTGGAAATGAGTTGTTTGGCGACAGTCGCAGATCGGCCAGAAGCTGTCATCAGGTGCATCGTCCGATAGCGGACGTCGGTACGCCCTGAGCAGTAGGCAGCCTCACACACATGTTGAGATTCTTGCTGACTCTCCAATTTTTGTAGAGTGATGATCGCAGCAATTACCTCCTTGCATCTGGTTTTTTGAGTCGGGAGTTGGCTGTTGCCCAATCCCCAAGCATCTCTTCAACGTCATGCCGCGCTTTGGAGCCAATCCCGGATATTTCCGACAGCCGCAATGGATAGGCAGCTTTCAATTGCATGACGGTTTCTATGCGATGCCTTTTGAGCACCCGGAAAACCCGTGCAGGCAAAATACCCTCCAACGACGCTCCGTCGGCAAGCATGACATCAGGGTTTGAAAGGTCCAATGGTTCGTACTTCTTTCCCGAAAACAGATATTTCTCAATCTCCCTAAACCTGACAGGTCCAACATAATGCATCTCCCAAAGCTTTTTGGGGTAGAGCTGCTCCACTTGTGCAACCGTCCTGATGTCGTGCCTGGCAAGCAGTCTCCAAAGGTTCAAAGGCAAAACATCCTGCAGGGGTGTATCGGGGGCAAATGAATTCGTTGACATGGTTCTCAGCCACATGGCGGGTTTTGCACAATGGATGGTGGCCAGTGACCTGCATGGGTAGTGGCACCCTGCACCAGTCCTTGCCTTCGACTGAACGTAAGCTCAGGCAAACTATTGCATTGCATTGCTGGTTAATCGCTACGGATGGGCGGCAAAGATGCCTTGCCTCTCATCCCGATCCATGTCCATCCCACTGGGCCAGTCGCTTGACATCGTTTTTCAGGCATTCAATCCACTTTGACGGACTGTGAGCAATACAGGCAATCCACAAGCCAAAAACATATATCAGGCTCTGTTTCTCCAGCTCCAAATAATGACTTCCCTCAAACCACACAGCCCCAGTTTTGGCATCGCAAATATTTTTCCACTCTCGATCCATTCATCGATTGCTTCCTGATTCTGAATACCCTCCCCTGCGAGCGCATTCCTTGTTCTGGAACTAAAATTCATCAGAAACTTGCAGTTGTCAGACCGCACACTTGCAGTCAATGTATTTTTTTGGCTTTTGAACTTTCTCATGGTGACACATTGTTTTTGTTTAATATCATAGTGATAATCAAAGCCACGTTCCGCATTCAATTTTTCGAGGATTGCCACTTTGCGCCATATGCGAATAAAGCTCAACCCCGCTCTCGAAATAGTTTTTCGAGTCCAATCCAGCTCTGGCTTGCGATGGCGTACAGTTAAATCTGTTTTTAAATAATCTCAAGAACTGCTGATTACTGGAAAATCCCCATTTCACGGCCAGTTCTTCGACAGAAGAACTGGCATCAGACTTTATTAAATCGCGAAGACAGCGTTCGAGACGGATATTCTTGACATAGGAAGATACACCACCATCTTCACTAAAAATGCGAAACAGCGTCGCTCTGGACACCTTGAATCGTTCAGCCAGACTATCGATGCTTAAGTCGTCATGGCAGTTCATGTAGACATAAGAGCAAATCGTATCCTTCAAGGATGTCTCTTTGGCTTTGTTGACCCCTGCATGCAAGCTCAGTCCGCTATTGAGAACATCTATTGTCATCTGCTGTGCTGCAAAAAACTCGGCGGGGTCGAGTTCTCGCAGTACGGTGTTCAGCGTCCGGATATGTGAGGCAACGAGCTTGGTGATAGGGTTAGCGGGCGAGAGTACTTTGCCGTGAGAGACTCCCTGCCCCAACGCATCAACCATGAATCGAGGCACCACGATATTAAGACACCTGTTTATCTTTGATGTCGCTGCCCGAAATTGATAGGGCTTGGAGAGATCAAAAACAACCACGCCACCTTGCTCAACCTCAAAAGGCTCCCCCTCGATATCACCAAAAATGGATCCATGGTCGAAAAGCTGCACCAATAGGCTGTCAAAATTGGCAATCCTGGCTCGGCTTGGATCACGAAAGCATTGGTGGTTAAAGAATTCAGTCTTGCTGAAAATCATTCCCTGCAACATCGAAATATCCATGTTGGCAGTGAGTGGCACATCCCTGTTGATAGGGTCCACCTTGTAAAGTGGCGCCATGAGCTGCTGAACCGCATCAGTGCGCTCTTGTAGATTCCAGTTTTCAGAAGAAAAGTGTGCACCGACCACTTCGAGACCGTGGTCAGCCCGAGAAAAATCTGAGGATCCATCATCAATGGCAGACATAATCTTCGCCAATATATAAGACGTTACACCCAATTAATATTGGAACGTGTGGCATGGCCCACAAATTGACCCACCAGGCAGGAGCTGCAATACAACCCCTGCCTGGACTGCCATTATTGAATCAGTGTGGCTTGCCAGCTCCGGCCCTCAGGGCCATCAACGCCAGTCCCAATGCGAGAAGCATTAATGACCACGCCGTATTGGACGGAACTGGAGTCGGTGCAGCGACCGGAACAATGGCGGCGTTGATCAACAGATGAACGTACGCCGTATCACAGTTGGACGGATTCGCTATTTCACAGAGACGGTATGGTAACTGATAGTTACCGACCGTGGCATTGCTCGCCACCAGAACGGAGCCCGTGGCTGGATCCAGCGATATCCCGATGGGCCAGGCGCCTTCAGCCTGCACCGTGGAATTGGACAGATTTGCAGGGCTGCTGTTCAGCGTGTCGTTGGTCAATACCGATTCAATGACGGTGCCGCTAAATCCCACGGTCACCGCCGTGGCGTCGTCGTCAAGCGCCTTGATGGGCAATACCGCATCTGCAGTCACCACCACCGTGACGGTCGATACATCACAATTGCTGGGGCGCGCCGCTTCACACAGGCGGTACTGCATGCTGTAGGTGCCCACAGGAGTGCCTGCCGCTACACCCACCGATCCGGTGGCGGTGTTCAAAGAAATACCGCTTGGCCATACGCCTTGTGGCGTGACTGTCGTTGCTGCAGCGGTAGCCATATTTCCGTTCAAGGCATCATTTTTACGGATGTCCGTGATGGCTGTTCCACCCAGGCTTTGCGTTACAGCACCAGAGTCAGGATTGGCATCAATGACCAGCAGTGGGGCCGCCCCCACGTTGATGGTGACCAAAGCCTGCATGCAACTTTGGGGCGTCGTGGAAGCATCACACAACTCGTACCAGGCTTTGTATTCACCGGCAGGGACGGAGGGCGACACGGAAACCGATCCGTTGGCATTCAGAACAATCCCCGATGGCCATTCAGCACCTTCCGTGCTGTTCAGAGGTGGGGCGACTGGCTTGACGCTTATCAGGTCACTTTGCGCCGTGACGTAGTCGTTGGCTTTGACATCGGCAATAGCGACCCCTCCGACGCCTTGAACCACTGCGCCAGAGTCATCGCTGATGGTCATTTTCAAGGTTGCAACGATTTGGCCGGTATTGTCCATAAAGCAGCGATTGGGGCCGTTAATACCATAGGCATCGGTCAATCCCAGGTAGAGCTTGGTAGCCCCGTCGGGGGTGGTAATGGTTTGCCGCTGCTGCGTCCCATCGGGAAGCCCGCCCTGGGTCGGCCAATCCACGACCGTACCATCGCCCAGGTAAAAGGTGTCACGCAAACCAAAATCCATGACCGCAGCATTCATTGAGCTGCTATCAAAAGTACTTAACGACACATTGCTGCTGCTATTGACTATCGTGTCATCCGTGAACACGGCAGCGAGCATGCCCATGCGATTGGCAAATCGCAGACCAGGCATCGTGCCCGAGGGATTGGTGGACGTTGTTGCCGAACTCGCTCCGTGATAAATCCCATCGGGCGTCGGCGCTCTGGGGTATCCATTGGCATAGGAGAGGTTCGCTGAATTGTATGAAGAGATCTGAAGTGAGCGCAGCCCAGGATTGAGAGCAATGTGCGGTGGATATAAGCCATCGCCCAGACCATTTACATTAGTACACTGGTTAGTTGGTGGCGTGCGATCGGTGCCACCGTAGAATATATTCGATTTTGCATCGATTGCCACCTCGAAGACCTGGGCATTCGCCACTGAATGTGCACATAAAATTGCTAGGGCAATAGTCTTAATGCAGCGCACTGCATGCGGCCGTTCAGCTCTAAATGGAGTAGACATGTAAGTCCTTTTTGAATTGCTATCGAGATGTTTGGAAGAATGCTGTTGCCCCCTAATTCTCAGCTACATCTTGAATTTCGGGCGTTCAAAAAGTCTCACATGAAATATCAAATTGCCTCAAGATTGCAAAAAATTTTTGCTTTCAGAGGCCGCTGGGCCTAGGGACGCGTAGCTTTTGTCTGAACAACGTTAGTTTGGGTGTTCAGACACGTTGTTCTGGATATGCTCTACTCGACCAATTTTCGGATTCGAGACGAGGTCTATACCCACGCGAGAGAGTGAGTTGCACGATACGCCCCCCGGTTCTTTCTATGGCGTGTGTTGCGCACTCCGAGCTTCCTGAACCTATCAAAGCCTCGCTCTTCGAGATTAGCAGAGGTTCTTGGAAGACATTTTCTGCTCTGCGTAATGCAAGGCTCAGATTCAATGGCAGATCGAAAATGAGACGTCAAGGAGTACACTTGCCAAACGAAGATAGGACCCTATGACCGCATTTTCAATTTTGGCAAGGACATAAAAGGTCAACTGCCGATTGACTCAAATGTGTAATCCTCATTGCCGCATCAAAAAACGTCCGCTCAGGCAATCCCGGAGGACTACTCTGGGTCGAAAGCACCACTTCACTGCTCTTGAAAGCGGTCCTTGGCCTTTGTCAGCCTGCAGCGGCGGCTTTAAGGTGTAGTGCAGACCTACAAGGATGACTCGCTGCAATGACTGCTCTGGACAACACCAGTCGTTGAACTTGTTGAGTTGATGGACTGCAACCAGCCTGAAGCAGGCCCCTGAGCACCGACTTCAGCTCTGCAGCGGATGCTGCCACCCATGGTCTCATCGCGCGGGTTCGCTCACCACCGCATAGCGGTCATCCGCGCGCGAATGTTCAAGCCGAAGCTGTGACGGCTTTCACGCTAGCAGCAGACGCTGGCCATCAGGGCCATCCAAGTGACTGCTAGATGTCCGCTATCGCTGTGCATGAATAGGCGCTATCGACCCATTGCAGTCAATACGTTCGCTGTGAAGCTGACATTCAGAAGGAAGCGGCGTGTGCGCGCCAGCAGGGGCAACACATCTTGGGCGTCGAGCCTTAACCAAGAATGTGAAGGCTATTGGCCCCGTGGAAGATTGCTTCAAGCGCTGCTCGAACCGACACGTATTGGCTCGCAGGAAACTCGACCACATACTCCCGATGACCATCTAGAGCAGTAGCCGCAGCTTCGCTGAGCGTTGCACGGAAGGACTGTGAGTGAAGCTCTACCGCTATCACGCCTCCCCGATGACTTAGCTGGTCCTTTACCATGACCTCGGGGTCAGCGAACTCGCTGATGCGGCTAATTGAAAACCAATAGCCGCTTGTGAAATCGCGCACGGATACGTGCGACATATCGTCATATTCTGGGTCTGTAACCAATGCACTGACGGTTCCAACCAACAGCATCTATCTCACCTTTGAATGTCGGCTCATGGCCGAATTGAGGCATCGTACCAGCAGGTCCAATTGGCTGCGCATGACTGTTGCTGCCAACCCGAAGCGGTCAGTCACTGTGTCAAGCTGAATGCCTGATGATAGGCAACCGTACCGGTTGGTCGCTGTTGTGTGAAGGACAATGCCATGAAGTATTCAGGGGGTACGTCTGGCAGCACAAGGCTCGCTTCTTTCGTAAAACCGAATCGCTGGTAATACAACGGGTCACCCAAGACAACGCAACCAGACGCACCTTGTTCGGAAAGCCTCTGTAGCGCCGCGCGCATCAGTTGAGACCCGATCCCGTGCCCCTGAAACTTCGGAATGACGGAAACAGGGCCAACCCCAAACCATCCCTCTGTGCCGTCGGATATGGAAACAGGTGACATCGCGACATTTCCAACGATGGATCCATCCATTTCGGCAACTAATGAGACGGTAAGCACTCCAGCATCGCGCAACCCAGCGAGGATGAACTCTTCGTTGTGGTCAGTGTGCGGAGCATAGAGAAATGCTGCGGCTGTGACGGTCTCAATGGCCGCAACATCCTCTGGAACTTCGGGGCGGATTATCAGTGTCGTCATGTGATTGAGTGTTGTTGGTAAAGAACCGCTTCTGCCCAATAGCGCATGTCCGGATTGCTTCCGCAGCCCGCTCTTCAGAATAGGGCAATTACATCATCCCAACGTGGAGACTACTTAAGCGCATGCTATATGCCCCTCAACTCGATGGGAGACCATCATGGAAGCCGTCAGTCATGTCGCTCGACGCGAACCATGGAACAAGGGCAAGATAGTCGGGCAGAAAGCACCATTTAAGCTCAAAGACATCTGGACTCTAAGAATTCGGCTTCAGATGGATGGAAGAGTCCGAGAACTAGCCCTTTTTAATCTAGGTGTGGACAGCAAGCTGCGCGGATGTGACCTGGTCGCGCTGAGAGTAAGAGATGTATGCCACGGAGACCAGATGGCAACACGAACCATCGTCATGCAGCACAAAACGCAGCGACCGGTGCAGTTCGAAATCACGCAGCCAGCCAGGGATGCGTTGCAGGCTTGGATCAAACAAGCAAAGCTAAGGCAAGATGACTACCTCTTCCCCAGCCGATTGCACGAATCACCTCATCTCGGGACGAGGCAGTACGCGCGAATCCTAGGTCATTGGGTTGACGAATTGGGGCTGGACCGAGCGGACTATGGGACTCATTCAATTCGACGCACAAAGGCGACCTTGATATACAGGCGTACGAAAAACCTACGAGCTGTTCAGCTTCTGCTGGGACACTCGAAGCTGGAGTCAACTGTCCGATACCTTGGTATTGAAGTGGACGATGCCCTTGAGATCTCTGAACAGACGGAGATCTGAACGTGCAGAAATTCCACCACCTAGGATGATCCGATGACTGGCTGGTGGAGCTAACATGGTGCTTTCGGCCATATGCAGGCATTCGGCCCTTTGCACCAAAGACTGAGATCAAAATTTTTAGGCCTGTTAGAAATGGCGACAGCAAATTTGCATCTCGAACAGCAAGGTCATATATTATTGGCGAACTAGGCATCCAGACTGGATGTCTTTTAAATCTAGTTAACCTTGGCAATGACTCTCTCAGAACTCGAGGTCGGACTGCGATCAGCTCAGTTGTTCTCGGCTTGTGGCCAATTTCGCAGTGAGCCGGGCGCTATACAGCTCCAATTGGCCATTGGCTGGGATTGGCTACCAACCAGTCGTGACCAGCCAGATCCTATTCACGGCCATACACAGCTAGATCAACTAGATGCAGCCGGTCTCGGACCTGAGCGCAGGGCTGCTGAGCTGTGTCTTGCTAAAGCTATATTGGCGGGGCAGCGATCGATCGAAAGCTATCCCGTGCTTGTCGAAGGCCCGGATGACTATGGACAAGCTGCACTTGCCGGCGCTCAATTCGCCGCACGCATGGCAGCCCGCGAGCTACTACTAGAGCAACCCGGCTTCTGGGTCAAGGTAGTGAGGCTTTATCTCGCCGGGTTCTGGCCATGCGGCATTCTTCCAAATCAAGATTTGGCCGTTTACTAGGCCAGGTCCAACAACTGATTCAAGTCGAAGCCGCTTCGCGGCTCGGACTAATTAAGAAGTTGGCGAATGACCGCTACGGGTCGAAAGCGCCACTTCATCGCTCTTGAAAACGGACTTGGGCATTGTCTGTTTGCGGTGGCGGCTTTAGTTGAAGTGCAGACCTACGAGCGTGAATCGCTGCAATGACTGCTCTGGGCATCACCAGTCATCGAACTTGTTGAGTTGACGGACTGCAACCAGCCTAACGCTGACATCGAAACTCAAATAGGTCTAAGGCCCATCACACGGAAAAAAAAGAAAAGCACACACCGAGGCAAACGCCTCGGTGTGTGCTATCCCTATGTACACGCAAAAGCTCAACTCCGCGCCGAACTTCTCTACATCTGACCTGGCAACATCCAACCCTTCTCGGTTTTCACCATCGTTCGCTCAGCTTGCATGCTTACGACTGCACCCTTGCGCGAGAAGTAGGCATCCAACTTTCCATCTTTCGTAGCCTCCTGATAGAGCAATCCCAGTGGAGTTCTTGGATCGATGCTAGAGCAGCCAGTTGGAATACCAGGCTTGAATAGCGGTCGAAAACGTCCTACTCCATTGTCCTGATAGCTGCTCAAAATTCCTTCGGCATCCTTTGCGTATTTGTTGAAGATGTCGTTGGCACCCTTTTTAATCCACTCTCCCATCTTCTCGCGTTTTTCGTCAGCCCGAGCCTCAGCTAAACGCTGTTGCTCAAGCAGTTCTGGCGAGGCTCCACCGTTATACATAGCCTCTTTGTATTCGGCTGTTTCCGCATCATACGCATCAGTGATTTTGGACCGTTCTTCAGCAATTTCTTTATTGAAGTTCTGAATGTCCATTCCCCATGCCCAGAAGATCTCATTGGCTTTATCGAAATTATCCCACGACTCCAAAAGCTTCCCGGTGATCTTCACATTGACATCACCCGTGAACTTGACGTGAATGCGCTCCTTGTTTTGCGGATCTCCGTACTGTGTGTTCAGCACCTCCACGTTGGTGACCGAGGCGTATTCGCAGTTTTTCTGGACCTCAAGGGTCAGTGCCTTCTCGATTTCTGAAGTAGAAGGCTTGCCTGAGCAACCTACCAGAAAGACGCCTGCGAAAAGAGCCACAAAAGCACTTTTGGCTGGCATTTGGGGAAGTGCCTTTTGCGCCCCAAACTCATTGGAAATTTTGTTTGTTTTCATAAGAAGATTTATGGAAAAGATGGATGAATCACCGTCAGGCGTACATACCGAGGTTGACCAAGAAGCAGACGATCCAGACAATGAAATAAGCAATGCTCTGCTTCGTTGCTTTTGCGCGTTGGTAGAGATAGACCGGAACAATCCACAGCCAGCCTTTGAACTTGCTGGTGTTGTGACCCGCCTTCGTGAGAAGCTTTTCGTCAAAAAATGCCAGTGCAATGTTCAAAAGCAAAGTCACGAACCAGAGCGTTCCGTTATTCATGGCACTCTCCACTGCGGAGTCATCACCTCTATAGACAATCTCAGCCAGGCCCCATTCAAGAAATCCCCCAAGAAGGGGCGCAAAGGCCAGGATCCACACCACTTTGTTGTTGATGTGCTCGCCGGAAAGCGGCGGCGGGCTGGTCGTGTCCAGATGCGCCCGCAAATCGGTGCTCTGTACGGCGGTCCAATCGGCAAAGCCCTGCTTCCAAACGGGCGTGCTACCCGAGAGTGTGGATGCGCGTATGAGCTGAGCGATAGCCTCTTCTGTCACTGGGCCTTTTTTCTGACCGTTATCTTCATAGAACCACTGGATAGGTTCTGCTTGAGATGCACTCATGTTTTTTCCTCAGGGATTGATGTGAAATGAATTGCAGCTGGGCTGCATACGCAGGCCAGTTCCAACAAAGACACGGCAGCCCTCCTAGCCTGCCGATATAGAGCTCGCACCATATGTGAAGCAAACTCATCATATGTAAACGAGAGAAAGCCCAATGGGTTGACCGCCACACCCACAATTGCAATGCCAGAGCCAAGAATCACGCCATATGTGATGCAAACTCCGTAGATACAAATGTATCAGAAACAGATGCTTGGAGGGATGTCAGCCAAACCTACTCCCCCCACACATCTGCCCGATCCTTCCAACTTGCGCGACGTGCTGGCCTACTGGATTCGGCTCAAGCGCGTCGACAAAGGCTGGTCGCAAGAGAGGCTGGCTATGGAGTGCGATTTGGATCGCACCTATGTGTCAGCCGTCGAACGGTCCCGCTGGAACATTTCACTCTCCAACATTGAACGGATGGCACTAGCCCTGCAGGTGGAGCCTTGGACGCTGTTAAAGCCTCCAGCAGATTCATCACGAGACAAATAACTCCGTTTAGGAGTCAAGCAGGGATGCACTGTTTAAATGCTCGACGGTGATGCAGTCTGTCATCCGCACTCGCATGACCTTGCCATCGACACTGCAGATCTTCCAGCTACCATCGAGCTGTGCTTGAACCCTGGCCCCAAACCCGCTTCCCCATGGCGCGGGCCAATGCGGTCCGACCACCAGCAACGCAGACAAGCTGTTGTCTCCTACCCGCGTTTCTGTGCCCACCATCCAGACCCAGCGCACGCGAGAAGGCTCGGATGCTCATGCAGTTGCTTCAAAGCGAAGCAAGGCACAGCCTTGCTCCTCTATCGTTGCGACCAGGTCGTCGATATAGGTACCAAGAGCTTTTTCCGGAATCTCGGTACTCGGCTCCCGCGCCTTGCAGCTGGGTGGCAGGGCTTGCAGCATCTCACTGGGGTCAGGACATGGTGATCGCGGCTGAAGAAGCTGCGGGCTGGCGAGAGATCTTCGGCCCACGAGAGCAGAACACTGGCGCACACACCACCATGCCCCTTGCGGATCAAGTTTTCGCGTTTCGTTTGAATGTTGCTCCCCCAGGTGAAGGGCCTTCCAGCGCCACTGCCCTGCCCTCGCTTGAACCTGGTACTCCCAGAACCCGTTAAACCGTAGCCCCGCCATGTAGCGGTGCTGCAGCTGAAAACTCGCTGCAGAGTCGTAGTCCGCATCAGCGATCGTTTGAATGACCATCGCCATCTCCTTGTGCCAAACGACCCTCATCGCGTGGATAGAACTCCTGCAGCACGTCGCCCACTTCTTCTGCCGTTTCCTCAAAGAGGCCTTGCGCATATCCCTTGCGAGCTGCGGTATCCAGCGCTGCTTGGTCCAGACCTGCGCGCTGCGCGCGGTCTGCCGCTTCCCGTGCTTGCGCAACAGCGGCCTCCAACCCTATGCTCTCACGCACGCACAGATCCACGTAGTAGATCGGTGTCCGGTGGGACTGTGTCGTGGACTTACCTCTGAGGCGCAGCTCTAGGGGTAAGTAGGCAAGCAGCCTGCCAGAGACTGCTTGCAGATACTGCATGCGAGCCATCAAGGTTCGGACGGTGTTGACGCTTGTGGTACGCAAGACGAAGGTGCTGCAGTCATCACTGGGATAGTCAATATGGTCAATGCGCACATGGAAGCGCCCAAACAGCTTGCAGTTGCCGTCCATACCTAGCTCGCAATGGTCGGGGCCTGGACAAGGGTGAGACTCCATCACGCCCTGTTTGGCCCGCTTGCAACTCTCGCCATCCCCTACGCAAATGGGCCGTGCTGTCGCCCGGTCAAACATGGTGTACGACGCACGCAGATTCAAGCTTGGGTCATTGAACAAGAGCCGCACCGGAATGCTGCGCAGCTTGGGAGCAGGCAACGCTGCGTTAGCAGGCTCAGCTGTAGCGATGGAGCCGGGACCAGAGCCAGCCCCAGTTGCGGGATGTGCTGCAGTGGGTGCAGTGGCTGAGGTGGCACCCTGCTCCTTGGCGCGCCTTGCCAGCTTGCTTTGCAATGTCGGTTTGGGGCACGGCCTGCTTTGGGCTTCGAGCTCCTGCAAGCCTTGCTGCACCGCACCCTCTCCCGCCGAAAGATCAGCGCAACTAGTACGTTGAGCCAGCTGGGCGCGCAGTAGCCCATCGATGGGATGCAACACCCAGCCAGCGCGATTTTGCACCTGGGTCGTGATGGTGAATTCATCATCCTTTTCGGGCAAGCGCTTGCCATTGCGTTCAACCATCTTGCCGATGGCAATCCGCCCCAGAACGGGCGGGGTCATCATCAGTCCTTGAATCATGGTGTTCTCCTGTCATAAAAGAACAGCCCCTGCTAGATTGCAGGGGCCGTAGATTGGTGGTTGCTTGCGCTGGAGGTGTGTGTAAAAGTAGGTAGAGAACCGTTGTCTGATCGCTCACAGGTCTCCTGCATCTCATTAGTCGCCGCTCTCCCCTGCCCCTCCGGTCTGCACCAGAAAGCGCCTCGAGCCTGGCTTGCGCTGCATGTAACTGGCAGCGAGGTGGGGATGTTCTTGCTGGAAGCGCGTAGCGTCAAAACTCTGGCCCTCCTTGCTGCGTTTCCAGCTGATCGATCCACTGCTAAAGCTTGCGCGCGACGCAGTCCCCATGCGCTGCTGGATCTGGTGCTTGAGCAGTGCCTCTTGCGACTCCCAGTCGCTCATCCATTGCCGGATTTCGACGAGCTGGTTGAAAGCATGCGAAGCCATGATGTCCTCCGACAAGTCCACCGTTTCTCCACTGTCTTGCGGGTAGAGACAACGCAGCGCTGTGTCTGCGCTTTCAGAGGCATCAGCGGGCGGCTCTTCACCCTTCTGGACCCAGCCCCAGAATTGCTCCTCCAGCGCAATGAGCTGCGCGATCATGGTCTCATCGCGCTCGATGCGGTGGACCTGCAACTCCTGCCCGCCGATCAATACCGCGACGTCGGCAGCTTGTTTGCCCGTGACAGCCAGCTGGTGCATAACCTGCAGCTGGACATATTCCGGCACGCCATCCCTCCAGAGTTTCGCGCCGTTGATGCCAGCCGTTTTGCATTCCAAGATCTGGACGTCCGAGGCGCCAACCACTTCGCGGTCGATGTTGGCCAGCATCCAAGGAATGCGTGGATGGCCGAGCACGGCATTGACACGGCGCACGCGGTTACCGGTGCGCTTGGTGTAGTGGGCAGCAACAATGGGCTCAAGCAAGGTGCCCCAGTACATGGGTGATGTCTCGTCATTAGGGTCCACAGCAGGCAGCAGGTCCGCCTTGCCTGTCTTGTGCATCCACAACTCGAGCTGAGACTGGTAGGGGTTGAGGCCCACCGCTGCAGCGGCGTCTGAGCTGCCAATGCCCTGGCGCCGTACATCAAGCCAAGTCTCCCGAGGCATATTGCGGGTCGATACGAGTCGCAAGGCGGGGCGGTTTGATCCATGGCCTGCGCCAGGATTGCGTTCAGAAGGGTTGACAGGATCAAGCGGCTGGCCCTGCCCAGCTGGAAGAGAAGTGATTGGCATAAGAGTGCTCCATTTCCAAACATTCCCGCCAAAGCACAGAAGCCCTCACCGCAATGGCGAGGGCTTCCGTGCTTGGTGAGCGGGAAGAAATTTCTGATGGTGGATGAAAAGAACTGGCAAAAGGCTGATGTGGATACTGAGAGTAAGGTTCTGAGCAATTCTTCAGTCCTCGAACTGGTGCTCTCCAAACATCCATCAAGCCACCAGTTGCAGCGCATGCTCCAATGCACGCTGCTTGATCGCAGCGCCCTGGCCAAACCATGCACTATCCAGGCGGTTATCCTGGCTGCGTGCGCGCCGCTCGTGATCGACATACTCGGTGATTGAACACAGTAGGCCCCAAGCAGTACCTTGGGCTGCTGACTTGGTGGCACCCCTGCCATGGCCGTCATAGAGCATTTGCGCCTTTTGCAGGGCACGCTCGTTGGTGAGGCCACCCTTCCCTTTGACGAGCGACGCAGGTTTGTCGCTATCGCACAGCACCTTGAGGAAGAAGTTCATGGACTCATGGCTCTTGACCTTGCGCTCTGCCAGGGTGCGCATCTGGTAGATGAAGCTGTCCCACTGGCCCACCGCAATACCCAACTGGCGTTTAACGGCCTGGGCATCGAAGCTGGTGGAGTGCGGCACCTTCACGGCATTCACACCGCCTTGCAGTGCCATGGCCAAGGTGTTGTTGCAGACCACACGCACCGTAGTGGGCATGGCGACCGTTGCCAAAGTACCATCGCAGGAAGTTGCCAAAAGCAGATAGCCGTTGACCTGGTCATCGCCTTTGAGAGCGACCGACTTGCCAGTCCTGGCCAGTGCCCAGAACTTGCGACCGGCCTTGAGTACGCCTGCTGTTTCGAGCTCATACCCAGCGACGTCAGTGAGGTCTCGGTAGAACTCCAGCACATCTCGGGGCTGAACGACCTGGTAACGGTTGCTGACTACGGACAAAGGTGCCTTGGTATCGCTGCGGTAGAGAACCTTCTGCTCAGGGAACTCCATGGGCTCGGCATACAAGGAAGACGCTGCATCCATGCCATCAGCAGCCATATAGCGGACGGGAGTCTCAAGGATCTGCCACTGCATGCCAGCAGCTTGCGCCCAGACTTCGAGAGGCTGCTTTTGCGGGAGCGCGTGCCCCAGTTGGTGCCAAGGGGTTTGACCGGAATAGGCCATGGTTTCAATGAGGTGGGACATGGTCACTGACTCCTTGGTTTAAGCGCGAAATGAGTGGTTGCAGTCGAGGCACTGGTGGTTCGCGAGATAGATCTCATCAACCTTCTCGCCAACGCTTCCGCCGATCTCTCGGCCGATGGCGGCACCTGCAACGATGCCGACGATGCCGCCTACAGCGGTGCCAAAAACACTGCCGGCAGGGCCGGCAACAAGCCCTACGCGGGCGCCGAGGGATGCGCCTTGAATCGCGTTAGCGAACCCTGCCGCAGTGCCTGCGATGGCACCTACGTTCTGGCCAACTTTCTTAGCGGTGGATTTGGTTTTGATAGATGAGGAATGACATTGGGGACATTGGATCGTCATGGATGCTCCAGGCATAAAAAAAGCGCCCCTGACATGAAGTCAAGGGCGCAGAAGGGCAGAAGAAATGAGGATGGATGTAGGGGTCAGATCAAGGAGATCTGTTCTTGCATCTTGAAAAGGATATATGACTGAGAATTTCTAGATTCAGATCGTCGAAATCTTGGGCATTGGCCAATTGCATGCACTCTCCCTTGAGTCGCAGTCTGAGTTTCTAACCGCATCCCCAGTGGATCACTTCTGTGTGGAAATCAACACCGTGGGCTCGCTACGTGAGCGAAACCAAAGCAGACACCAAGTCAGCCGGCGCCGAGAAAAACGGTGAGTGACTGGTCGGCAGCGATCTCTGTAGGAATCGATTGGTTGGCATAAGCGCATCCGCTTGCGCGATCCACCTGTCCTGCGCGCCGACGGTGATGGCGCGGTCGGGTGTGCAGCGGATGAAGGCCCGCGGCACGGCACCCCAGCGCGCCGCGGTGACATTCACGGGCGAGGCGAATCCGCTTATCGGCTCGTCGGGCGTCAGCAGGTTGGCGATCGCAGTAAACGCGGCATCGCTGACGTCGTGATAGAAGCAACTCTTGACTTTCGCCACGTAGGCAGCGTCGGCGGAGTCCGGGTTGAGGCGCAGCGCAGCCACCGCGGCAGGGTCGCCCACCAACAGCGATGAGATTTCGGACGCTGCGTTTTCGGGTTGCTGCATCAACTCCAGGGCAGAGGGAAAGGCCACTGGCACGCCAGCCGTCAGGAAGACCATGCGGCGCAGCACCGAGGGATCCGCCTCGGCCACTGCGCTGACCGTCGCGCCGCCTAGGCTGTGGCCCACTAGGATGACTGGCCCGCTGCCCGCCGCCACCAAGCCACGTATCGCTTTGAGCGTATGGTCGCGGTAGTCGTTCCGGGAGATTGCGGCGAGGGGCGACACTTCCGTTACCAATGCTGCGGCATTCTGCGGTTTATGGGTGTACGACACCGGGAAGCGGGCCGTGGCGCCGTGTCCAGGCAGGTCCAGTGCCACGCTACTGTAGCCCTGCTCGGCGAGAAGTCTCACCACTTCCGACCAGCACCAGCCGCCATGCCATGCGCCGTGCACGAAGACGAATGTAGGTCTGCCGGCAGGACCCGTTGCAGCGCTTGTGGCGCAGCCGGAAAGAGCGACGCCGCTAACAGCGGCCGCAAGCTGGGTTGCAAAGTTTCTTCTGTCCATGAGTCGGTATCCATTGCTGTGTTAGGACGCGCATCCGTGTGCGCGCCTCACCCGTCAGCATAGGCAAGCCAGCGCGCGCTGCTGGCTTGGGACTGACAGCGTCATGGAGCCAGAGTGCCATCCGCGCCGCGGTTCTGACGCCAGTGACCAGGTGTCATGCCGGTGGCCTGGTGAAACGCACGGACGAAGTGCGAAGCATCGGCGAAGCCGCAGCGCCGGGCGTGATAAGGAATAGCCGCGAGCCAATGATTGGTCAGCCCGCATCCTCTTCCGCGTCCTCGGCCAGCCGGGCAATACAAGCATCCAAAAGCAGATGCAGTTCAGCAACACACACCTCGCCAAGGCGATCATTCAACGCCGTCTGAGCCAGTTTCCAGGCGCGCTGCCCCTCGGCGCGTTTGGCCACACCAGCCTCTGTGGCCTGAACTAGGCGACTACGCGCATCGGGCCCGGCACGCGTGGTGAGCAAGCCTTGCGCTGCTAAAGGCTGCAAATTGCGGGTTAGCGTCGAGGCATCCATTTGCATGTGACGCGCCAGATCACCGGGCCGGATGGGCCCGAGCCTGACCACATGTGACAACAACGCGTACTGCGTGTTTTTCAGTCCCGTCCTGCCGACATACTGGTCGTAGTGCCTTGTCACCACACGGTCGAGCTGGCGCAGTTTCAGGTTGGTGCAGCCTTGTGGCTTGATGGCGTTATTCATGTTATATATTGTACCTACAACTATTGCAGGTACAATTTTAAAGTAAGAGGAGTGACAAATGAAGGCCGAAGAGATCACCGCGCGTTGGCGCACAGAGGAAGAAGCAGTCAGAGCGCGGCTCGGCGCCCCTGGCGTCGCATCGGTCGACCAGGTGGCCAGCAGGTCCGGGATGGAGGTTTTCGAGGCCATCTTTGCAGGCACGCTTCCTCAGCCGCCCATCGGCGATACCCTCGACTTCGTCCCGATCCATATGGCTCCGGGTCTGGCGGTATTTCAGGGGCGACCACAGCGCCGCCACTACAACCCGCTCGGTACGGTACATGGTGGCTGGTTCGCGACGTTGCTCGACTCCGCAGTCGGCTGCGCGATTCATGCCACGCTGTCTGCGGGCAAAGGATTCACCACTCTCGAACTGAAGGTGAACATGGTGCGCCCGCTCAACGACCGCGTGCCACTGGTACGTGCCGAGGGCAAGGTGATCCACACTGGGCGGCAGGTCGCCACCGCGGAGGGTCGCATAGTGGGACCCGACGGCAAGCTATATGCCCATGCAACGACGACTTGCCTGATTTTCGACATCCCCAACTACAGCGAAGGGAGTTCCCATGAGCAAACCTGAAATCGTCCTGTGCGCCCCGGTGCGCACGCCCATCGGTACCTACGGCGGCGCGCTCAAGGACACCCCCGCACCCGCACTCGGTGCAGCGGTCGTGCGTGAGACGCTACTCCGCTCGGGCTTGGCCGCCGATAAGGTTGACACTGTCGTACTGGGCAACGTTATTCAGGCCGGCGTGAAGATGAACCCTGCAAGGCAGGCCGCTATCGGCGGGGGCCTACCTGTCAAAGTGCCGGCCCTGACCGTCAACCGCGTTTGCGGTTCAGGGGCGCAGGCCATCGCGACGGGTGCGCTTGAAGTTTTGGCGGGCTATGCCAGGGCGGTGATCGCGGGCGGCATGGAAAACATGGATCAGGCCCCCTATCTCGTGCCTGGCGGGCGTTGGGGCAATCGGATGGGAGATGCGGTGATGATCGACAGCATGCTGCACGACGGCCTCAACGACGCCTTCAGCGGCCAGCATTCTGGCTGGCATACCGAAGACCTGGTCAGCCAGTTCGGCATCACAAGAGAAGATCAGGACCGTTGGGCAGCACGCTCTCAGCAGCGCTTCAGCGAGGCACAAGCCGCTGGGAAGTTCGATGCAGAGATTGTCGGTGTGGAACTTGCCAGCCGCAAGGGCCCTGTCCGATTCGACCGCGACGAAGCCAATCGCCCCGACACAACCGTGGAGTCGTTGGCCAAGCTCAAGCCGGCTTTTCGCAAAGACGGCACGATCACTGCAGGCAATGCACCGGGCCTTAACAGCGGCGCGGCAGCGCTAATCGTGGCCGAGCGAGCGTACGCCGAGTCCCAAGGCTTGCAGCCGTGGGCGCGGCTGGTCGCCCATGGCGTCGCAGCAGTCAAGCCGGGTTTGTTCGGCCTGGGGCCGATACCGGCGGTCAATCTCACCCTGGAGCGCGCAGGCTGGACGCACACAGACATTGAGCGCATCGAGATCAACGAGGCATTTGCCGCGATAACCTTAGCCTGCTTGCGTGAGTTGAACTTGCCGGAAGACATTGTAAATGTTGAGGGTGGCGCCATCGCTCATGGTCATGCCATCGGCGCAACGGGCGCGGTGCTAACCACGCGATTGTTGCATTCGATGCGACGCGACGGCTTGCGGCGGGGCATCGTGACTTTGTGCATCGGTGGCGGTCAGGGCATTGCGCTGGCACTCGAAACGCTTTGACGGAAAAGATGAATATTCGTGCTGAAAGCGGATCTTTCTTCTCCTTGCGAAGCATCGTCGCACCGCTTTATCAACGAACAGATGGCGTGCGCAGGCACGCCGTTCGAACTTATCGGAAATACTGACCTTTTCTACATGGCTCAGCAGTGCTTTTGCAATTAGATCGATGCTACTTATTCAAGTACTTCTGGACCTCTTTCTGAAATTCTTCGCTGTTGCGGAGGCGTAAATACTCCTGGTAAACGGAACGATATTCTTCAGTTTCTGGTCCGTACGACAGCAACTTGGCATAGCGATCAACGCCAGCACGACGCCACAAAGCAAGGTCCGCGATCACCTCGGCTCGAGACAGTGAGGGGGGTTGTGAGGCTGTTGGCGTATCAGTCTCGTGGGAGTAAGCCATGAAACTAGTGGAAAGCGCGATCGAGGCGAGCGCCATGCTCAGCGTGTTTGAGCTTGCGTGATGAATGCGTGGAGAAGGCGTTTTAGGCATATTTTTTCCAGTTGGTAGATGGGTTCATCTGTGGAGAACGGCTGAAAGCAGCGCTGCGGGTAGATAAATCCATAGATTCAGCGCTTAGGATCAGAAGGCGCGTCTGTATAGACCACTTGCTTGGTCGGTTGGGGTGGGTTATCCATGACGGCAACTGGGCTTGAATTCGCTGAGTCAAGCGTCCAACCGCCCCCAAGTGCCTTGAAAACAGCCACTGCTGAGCGCGCAGCGTCAGTTCGGTTTTGGGCCTGTGCATCCAGTACACGTAAAAGGCTTTCATCTGCCTGAAGCACCTCAATCAGACTCACTACGCCTTGTTCGTAGGCGGCGCCTGAGGCCTGCCGGGCCCTCAAAAGCGATGCTGCGCCGGCATCCAACACGGCCATGAGCTCGCGCCGCTTGTCCATGGCAACCAGCGCGTTTTCCACGTCCTCTGTGGCGCGCAGAATCGACTGCCGGTAAGCAGCAAGCGCTTCCGCCTCTTGGGCCTGTGCTTGGCTGATCTGCGCATTGATGCGTCCGAAATCAAAAAGCCTCCAGCGCAACCCCGCCATAGCGCCTGCCTGCGATGCCCCGCCCGTAAAGAGATTGCCCGAGGACAGTGAGGTTGCGCTGCCGACCAAGCCGCTGATAGAGAGTTTTGGGTAATATTCAGCAAATGCCACGCCGATGCGGGCGCTGGAGGCTGCCAAACGCCGCTCTGCGGCAATGATGTCGGGACGACGCCTCAGCAGATCGGCAGGCGTATCGGTCAGCCAAAAAGCCGAAAGCTCGGGGATGGGTCGATGGACGGCAAGTTCGGTTTGGTGCGTGCCAGGTACCGCAGCCAGCATCACATCCATGGCGTTCAGCAATGTCTCCAATGCCGTTTCCAGCGGTGGTATCGTGGCCAGGGTTTGAGACAGCGCACCTTCTGCTTGGTGTAACTGAAGCTCAGACGCAAGACCCTTTTCGAAACGCAACCCGATAGTGGAGCGCAGTTGCTGCTGTGTCTTCACCTGTTTGCGCGCCACCTCCAATCGCGTCTGCAAGCCACGGATCTGAAGGTAGGTGTCTGCCGTTTGGGCCGCTATCGCAAGCCGCACGGCCGTCGCCGTAGCTTCTGAGGCAGCATATTCGGCCGATGACGCCTCTTTTGCGCGTCGCAAACCTCCGAAAAGGTCAACCTCCCAACTGGCTTCGAGGTTGGCCTCGTGCGCACTACCCAAGCGGTTGTACCCAGGCAGCGAATTCAGGACCTGGCCCAGTGGTGTCTGCGTTGACTGATAACTTCTGGCGGTTTGCGCAGCAATGTTGCCCGAGGGCAGCAACGCCGCCTCAGCGGCATCCAGTCCCGAGCGGGCCTGAAGCACGCGGGCACAGGCTTGGGCAAGGTCCAGGTTCTGCCGCAACGCTGCCGTCACATAACGCCCTAAGTCAGGATCACTAAAGGCAGTCCACCAAGTCCCCAGCTCGGTTGCGGCGGATGGATCAACCGAAACTGCATCACCCAGAACGCCGCTGCCCCTGTAAGCGCGGGGTAGCTCAGTGATGGGACGCTGGTAGTCCGGGCCTACCGCACAACCAGCAGCGAGGCTGCTCAGGGCAAAAATGAAAGCGGTATTGCGCAGCATGTTCCACAAATGGGGTTGATGAAGTAGTGACTATATTACATATCAGTCACTTGTTGTGCGGTTTATTTCTTGCGGTTAAGCTTGAGTGCATGAGTACCACCAACGTCTACCCCACCTCTGCCCGTGGGCCGGCCGAACACGATGTAAGGCAGCAGATAGTGATTGCAGCCAAGGAGCATTTCAGTCGCTACGGCTATGAGAAAACGACCGTTTCGGACTTGGCGAAAGCCATTGGTTTTTCCAAGGCATACATCTACAAGTTTTTTGAATCGAAACAGGTCATCGGCGAAATGATCTGCGCAAACTGCCTCAAGGAGATGGAGGACGAAATTCGCCAAGCTGTTGCTAGCACCGATGCGCCTCCAGAGCAATTGCGGCGTTTACTCAAAGCCATCGTTACAGCGACGCTGCGCCTTTTTTCAGAGGATCGCAAGTTGTATGAGATCGCCATTTCTGCATCGACAGAGCGCTGGCAGGCGGCCCAGGCCTATGAGCAACGCTTGCACCAGCTGCTGCTGGAAATCCTGGAGGCGGGGCGTCAGAAAGGCGACTTTGAGCGCAAGACGCCTTTGGATGAAACAGGGCTTGCCATCTTTCTGGTCATGCGCCCCTATTTGAATCCGCTGCTGCTGCAGCACAGCCTGGACCATGCAGAAGATGCGCCTGCGCAGTTGGCTGGATTGGTCTTACGAAGTCTGTCTCCATAAAACCTCACATGGTGACTATTGACTTTATTGGTCACTAATTACAGAATGCGGTCCTGGTCATCCATCAGGACTCACATGCTCCCGCTCCGTCATCTGTCTCTAGTCGCCTTTGGCGCGCTGTCCCTCACGCTGGTCGCCTGCGGGAAAACCACCTCCCCAGATCCGCGGACCCAGACTCCCCTGGTGCGTACCGTGCTGGTATCCATGGCGGCTTCTTCGGGTCGGGAATTTAGCGGCACCATCGCCGCGAGGGTGCAAAGCGACCTTGGCTTTCGCGTAACAGGCAAGGTGCTTGAGCGATTGGTGGACAACGGCCAGGCGGTCAAACGGGGCCAGCCACTGATGCGTGTCGACCCGGTTGATTTGAAACTGGCCGCCGTTGCGCAAGATGAAGCCGTTTCTGCCGCCCGCGCCCGCTCGCTGCAGGCCGACAACGAAGAGGCGCGTTACCGCGCGCTGCAAGGCACCGGGGCCATTGCGGCATCGGCTTACGACCAGATCAAAGCAGCAGCGGATACCGCCAGGGCACAGCTGCGCGCGGCCGAGGCGCAGGCAGCTGTGGCGCGCAATGCCAGCCGATATGCGGAGCTGGTGGCTGATTCAGACGGCATCGTGATGGAGACGCTTGCCGAACCTGGTCAGATCATCAGCGCGGGTCAGGTCGTCGTGCGTGTTGCCCATGCTGGCAAGCGTGAGGCCGTCGTTCAATTGCCTGAAACCTTAAGACCTGCCTTGGGCTCGGTGGCCCAAGCCACTTTGTTCGGCAAGGACGACGTCGTGGTTCAGGCCCGTCTGCGTCAACTCTCCGATGTGGCAGACAAAGCAACGCGGACCTTTGAGGCGCGGTATGTACTCGACCCTGCAAGTGCTGGCAGCGCTCCTCTGGGCAGCACGGTCACTGTCAAGCTTGGTCGCAACGCCTCAGAACTCTCCAACGGCGTTTTGCTGGTGCCGTTAGGTGCTATCCATGACGCAGGCCAGGGTCCCGCAGTTTGGGTGGTTCAGGAGAATCAGGTGAGAAGGCAGCCCGTCACCATGGTGCGAATCGAGGACAGCAACGCCCAGGTAACGGGCGGGCTTCGGACGGGTGACCGCATTGTGGCGCTCGGCGCACATCTGCTGAGCGAGGGCGCTCAAGTGCGCCTCAGCAACGAGACGCCCGCAGCGGCCACGTCCACAGGAGCTTCCCGTGGCTGAGAGTCGTTTCAATCTTTCCGCGCTGGCCGTACGCGAGCGCTCCATCAGCCTTTTCCTAATTTTGCTGATCTCATTGACAGGGGTGTTCGCTTTCCTGAAGCTAGGTCGAGCGGAAGACCCCGCCTTCACCGTCAAAAGCATGACAGTCGTCACCGCTTGGCCCGGTGCTACCCCGCAGGAAATGCAGGATCAAGTCGCCGAGAAGCTGGAAAAGCGCTTGCAGGAGTTGCGCTGGTATGACCGGACAGAGACCTTTGTCCGCCCTGGACTGGCTTTCACCACCTTGACCTTGCTCGATTCCACCCCTCCTGGCGACGTGCAGGAAGAGTTTTACCAAGCTCGAAAAAAGCTGGGGGATGAAGCACGCAATCTGCCTTCCGGGGTGGTAGGCCCGATGGTGAACGATGAGTATTCAGACGTCACCTTTGCGATCTATGCGCTCAAGGCCCGGGGTGAGGAGCAACGGGTGCTGGTGCGTGATGCGGAAGCGCTACGCCAACGCATGCTCCATGTACCAGGGGTGAAGAAGGTCAACATAGTCGGCGAGCAATCAGAGCGGATCTATGTCGAGTTCTCGCACGAGCGCCTGGCCACGCTGGGAATCAACCCACAAGAAGTCTTTGCCGCGCTGAACAACCAGAATGCGCTAACGCCCGCCGGCTCTATCGAAACCAAGGGCCCACAGGTTTTCATTCGCATCGATGGTGCTTTTGACGAGCTGCAGAAGATCCGCAACACCCCCATCGTCTCCCAAGGCAGGACGATCAAACTATCTGATATTGCGATCGTCAAGCGCGGCTACGAAGAGCCCTCAACATTCATCATCCGCAACGGTGGAGAGCCGGCGCTGCTGCTCGGCATCATCATGCGTGATGGCTGGAATGGGCTCGACCTTGGCAAGGCGCTTGAAGACGAAGTACACGCCATCAACGCGGACATGCCGCTGGGCATCAGCTTGAGCAAGGTGACCGACCAGTCTGTGAACATCGCCGCTTCGGTAGATGAATTCATGCTTAAGTTCCTGGCTGCGCTCATGGTGGTGCTGGTGGTCTGTTTTGTCAGCATGGGCTGGCGGGTGGGCGTGGTTGTCGCAGCCGCCGTGCCGCTCACACTCGCTGCCGTGTTCATCGTCATGGCCGCGACGGGCAAGAACTTTGATCGTATTACGCTAGGCTCCCTGATCCTTGCGCTCGGGCTGCTGGTGGATGACGCCATCATTGCCATCGAGATGATGGTGGTGAAAATGGAAGAGGGTTTCGACCGCGTAGCTGCTTCTGCTTATGCATGGAGCCATACTGCCGCGCCTATGCTGTCGGGAACGCTGGTCACCGCAGTGGGATTTATGCCAAATGGCTTCGCTCGCTCCACCGCAGGTGAGTACACCAGCAATATGTTTTGGATCGTCGGTATTGCGCTGATCGTATCTTGGGTGGTTGCCGTGGTGTTCACGCCCTATCTGGGGGTCAAGTTGCTGCCCGACCTCAAGAAGGTCGAGGGCGGGCATGCGGCGATGTACGGTTCGTCGCGCTACGAGAGATTTCGCAGAATGTTGGGATCTGTCATAGCGCACAAGTGGCTTGTCGCCGCCACCGTTGGCGCCCTGATGACCGCTGCCGTGCTGGGCATGGGGGTCGTCAAGAAGCAGTTCTTCCCGATCTCTGATCGGCCCGAAGTGATGGTTGAAGTGCAAATGCCTTACGGCACCTCCATCACGCAAACGAGCGAGACTACCAAAAAGGTGGAAGAGTGGCTGTCGCAGCAACCTGAATCGGAGATCGTGACCGCCTATATTGGCCAGGGCGCCCCACGTTTTTTCCTGGCTATCTCGCCTGAGTTGCCCGATCCCTCTTTTGCCAAGATCGTCGTGCGCACCGCAGACCAGGCGCAGCGTGACGCACTGAAGCACAGGTTTCGAGAGGCGGTTGCTCAAGGCTTGGCACCCGAAGCGCAGCTGCGAGCAACGCAGATCGTCTTCGGTCCGTATTCACCTTTCCCGGTCGCCTACCGAGTCTCCGGCCCGGACTCTAAGCAGTTGCGTCTGATCGCCGCTCAGGTGCAAAAGGTGATGGAAGATAGCCCGATGATGCGTACCGTGAACGCTGACTGGGGTACGCAAACTCCCGTCATGCGCTTCACCCTGAATCAAGATCGTCTGCAGGCGGTTGGCCTCACCTCATCCGGGGTAGCACAACAACTGCAGTTCCTGCTGAGTGGAGTGCCAGTAACGACCGTGCGTGAAGACATTCGCACCGTCGTCGTGACAGCACGCTCGGCGGGCGACACGCGCCTGGATGCCGCAAGGATCGGCGATTTCACGCTCACCAACGCGTCAGGCCAGCGCATTCCTTTGTCGCAATTGGGCGAAGTCACCGTGCAAATGGAGGAGCCCATCATGCGTCGCCGCGACCGCGTGCCTACCATCACCGTGCGCGGAGACATTGATGACACATTACAACCGCCTGACGTCTCGGCGGCCATTAGCAAGGAGCTGAAAGCCATCAAGGACGCCTTGCCTCCTTCCTATCGCATTGAAGAAGCGGGGTCGATCGAAGAGTCTGCAAAGGCCATGACCGCCATGCTGCCCTTGTTTCCCATCATGATCGCCATCACTTTGATCATCATCATCCTGCAGGTCAGGTCGATGTCGGCGATGGTCATGGTGTTCCTGACCAGCCCCTTGGGGTTGATCGGTGTAGTTCCGACACTCATTCTTTTTCAGCAGCCTTTCGGTATCAACGCATTGGTCGGTCTGATTGCGCTGTCGGGGATTCTGATGCGCAACACCCTGATTCTTATCGGGCAGATTCAGCACAACGAGCAGGAGGGGCTAGATCCGTTCCATGCGGTGGTGGAAGCCACCGTCCAACGCGCCCGTCCTGTCATCTTGACCGCTCTGGCGGCCATTCTGGCGTTCATCCCATTGACGCACTCCGTGTTTTGGGGAACGCTTGCCTACACACTCATCGGCGGGACGCTGGCTGGCACGGTTCTTACCTTGGTGTTTCTGCCTGCGATGTACTCGATCTGGTTCCGAATCCGCCCTTCAGTTAAAAACTGCTAGCGGGTTTGATGAGCTCGTACAAGGTCGTAGATTGAAGACTGAATCGCCCCGGTTTTGAACTGACCCCCAGAAGTTGGACGAACTTCAAGGGGTTTCATGAAGAAGTACGAGACGGAGTTCAAACTGGAAGTGGTCCAGAGCTTCTTGGCAGGCGAAGGCGGCGCGAAGCTTTTGGCTCGTCGGTGGTCGGTGCCTGAGGAGAAGGTCCGCACCTGGGTGAGCCACTACCGACTGCACGGCATCGACGGCTTGCGCCCCAAGCGCAGCGCGTACAGTACGCAGTTTAAGCTGCAGGTGCTGGTTCATCAGGATCGAGAGCAGCTCTCCAGCCGCCAGGTCGCAGCGCTCTATGACATCCGCAATCCCAATCAGGTCGTGGTCTGGCGACGCAATCTCAATCAAGGCCGCCTGCAGGCGCGCGAGAGCGGGAAAGAAGAACAGCCCAAGATGAAGCCAAAACGACGTTCTGCAGAACCGTTGAGCACGGTCGTTGCCGATGCGGAGAAAATCCTGCGAGAAGAGAACGACCGACTGCGCGCGGAGGTCGCGTACCTAAAAAAATTGCATGCCTTGATCCGGTCGAAGATGTCAGCTGCGCCGACAAAGCGCGCCTGATTACCGGGTTGAAGCATGACTATAAGCTGGCCGACCTGTTGGAGGTAGCAGGCTTGGCGCGCAGCACGTTCTACTACCAGTGCCAGGCGGCCCAGCGCGTCGACCAACAACGAGCCATGGAGGCCAGAATTCGTACTGTGTATGACGAGCACAAGGGCCGCTACGGATACCGGCGGATCACGGCAGCGCTGTGTAATTCAATGGCGGAGCCGGTCAACCACAAGTGCGTGCAGCGTCTGATGCAAAAGATGGGGCTACGTGCGTTGATCCGGGCGAAGAAGCGCTCCCGGCATATCCCGGGCATGAGTGATGCGCACGTACCCAACGTTCTGCGGCGTGACTTCTGCGCGACTGCGCCGAACCAGAAGTGGGCGACCGATGTCACCGAGTTCAATGTACGCGGCCAAAAGCTTTACCTGTCAGCCTGCATGGACCTGTACTGCGGCGAGATCGTCTCGTACCGCATGGCACGGCGGCCAGTCTTCGAGCTGGTTTCCGGCACGCTCGAGACAGCGCTCTCGCGCGCCAAGTCCACCGCTGACCTGATCGTGCACTCCGACCAAGGTTGGCACTACAAGATGCAGCCCTACAGAGCGATGCTGGCGAGTCATGGTGTCAAGCAAAGCATGAGCAGCAAAGGCAACTGCTTCGACAACGCAGCGATTGAAAGCTTCTTCGGCACACTGAAAGCTGAGTACTTCCATCTCGACAAACCCGACAGCATTGATGCACTCGAAGCGGGCGTGCATGATTACGTCCACTACTACAACCACGAGCGCATCAAGCTCGGGCTGCAAGGGCTCAGCCCGGTGGAGTACCGGCTGAGAAGTACCGCCTGATCGGCGGAATCGTGACCGTCCAACTTCTGGGGGGCAGTTCACTTTTGAGGAGGCTCAATACTCTGAGAGGATTGAGCCATGACGAAGTCAAACAAGTTTTCACCTGAGGTGCGCGAGCGCGCCGTGCGCATGGTGCAAGAGCATCGAGGCGAGTACCTGTTGATTTCCATGCAAACCTGACCCATCGGGGGTTAGTGGGTCACTTCCGTGTGGAAATCAACAGAAAGCGCCAAAATTTAGCGGCTACAGCAGTCACTATTGCTACCATTGCCCGCAAATGGCAAATGAAAGCGCAAAAACTCCGTTGCAAGGAAAACTCCCTCTTGGACTGGTGAGGGTCCTCGGCAAGAACAATCTTCACACCGTTGAGGCGGTCAAACGAGCGTATCCAGAAAGACTGCTTCGCATGCCAGGTATAGGGATCGTGCGATTCCGCATGATTGAAGCTGAATTGATCCACACCGAGTGGTACAAACCACAATTTGCCGCGCCTCCATTTCCCGAAGTGCCTGGCTCGACCCTGAAAAACTCGCCGTTACCGCTGGCCGTCGTGCGCCGCTTGGCGCGAAACGGGATTCTAAGCGAGCCGCAACTTCGCGACGCATACCCCGAAAAGCTGATGAGGATCAGCTCTTTCGGGCTCGGCTCCCTGCGCGAGGTCGAGCGGATCTTCTTTCCTGGGCATCGATATGATCCGCCTACAGGTAAGCAGCCGCCTCCGTCTCTCCCAGATTAAGTCATTGTTTTGCTAAATTAGTTTACAAGTTCTGGGCGCTTAGATCTATGATGATGATCATGCCGGAAGAACTACAAAATGATGCCATGTTGGGGAATTTGCTGCCAAAGTATGTGACACGGGTTCTCGCGCGGAACGGAATCACAACAGTTGATGGGGTACGTAAGGCCTATCCACTCGATCTGTTAAAGATGCGGGGCATGGGTCAGCTCCGATTCAAACAAATCGAGACTGCACTGTTCCCAGGCAGCTCGTACACGCCAGCACGAATATCCTCCCCAATTCGGCAAACCAAGGGCTCATCCCTTAACGGCATCCTTTCCCCTGGTACGGTCCAAGCGCTAGCTCGCGGGGGCATCATGACGGCAGAGCAACTTGTAGAGTTGGAGCCAAAAGATCTGCTGAAGATCAGGGGTCTGGGTATTGCAAAGCTCAGGGAGATCGAAAAGATCTTCTATCCCAGTCAACACTACGAGCTGCCGCGCGGCAACCACAGTACATAAAAATCATTCCTGCACTTAAGCGCACAACCTACAGTTTTCAGCTCATCAATCTTTGACCTTGTTCAAGGTCATGGCCCAGTGGCGGCCATATGATCGCTCCATATCACGGAGAATCAACACAGCACAAAGGTTTGATCTCGAGTGTTTAGCCCGCAACTTGAACTGACCCCAAGAAGTTGGACAGTTGGAAGCTAGGGACTGAAGGCCTGAATCCGGTATTGCACCGGACTCAGG
>NZ_JBBGYU010000009.1:0-262115 GCF_037479555.1 Comamonas sp. MYb396
AAGCCCGGCAATGGCGCACGCCGCGAAGGCCAGGGCGCCGGCGGCCGTGGCCCACGCCGTGACGGTGGCCAGGCGGCCCCCGCTGCGCCCAAGGCGCCTGCCCGCCCACGCCACCCGGTGGTGGAAAAGCTCGCCGGTCTGTACCCTGCACTGTTTGGCGACCAGCCGCTGCCGCTCAAGCGCGGTGTGTTCCAGGACCTGATGGCCGCCCACCCCGACGCCTTCGAGAAGAACGAGCTGAAGGTGGCCCTGGGCCTGCATACCCGCTCGACCCGCTACCTGAACGCCGTGGCCATGGGCCAGCCCCGCCATGACCTGCAAGGCCAGGTGGTCGAGGCGATGGCGCCCGAACATGTGTTCCATGCGCTGGTGGAGTCCTTCCGCCGCCGCAAGCCCCGTGATGGCGAAGACCTGCAGCTCAAGCTGCGCCGCCGCATCGGCATGGCCTATATCGCGTCCGACCTGAGCCGCGACGATTTCCTGGCCAAGGTCCAGGTCAAGGACGAAGCGACCCAGGCCCTGCTGGCGGCAGCCATGCAGGAAGTGGCCGAGTTCGACGCCAAGGCCGAAGCGCTGGCCACCGCCCACGCCGCCAGCGGCAAGAGCGTGGCCGAGTTTGCCGATATGTACGGCATGCACCCCGCTGCTGTGGAGCGCCACCTGCACCGCGCCGCCCAGACCCAGGCGATTGCTGCACGCCCTGCAGCCGCGCCTGCGGCCCCAAAAGCGGCGGACGAAGGCGATGCGGCCGAGCCGGCCGCTGCCAAGGCCGACGACAACGCTGCTGCTGCTGAATAAACCCGGCATTCGCCCAGCAAAAAGCTGCCCACGCTCTTGGAAGCGTGGACAGCTTTTTTTATGCCCCTGGCTTGATCGCTGACCCGCCGCTGCTTACACTGAGTTCCTGAGACCTGCGGATGGCCACCATCTGCGCAAGGAGTACGCCATGAAGCCCGATACCCCCCAAGCCAACCGCAATCGCCGCTGGCTGCGCAAGTTCTGGGGTGCGGTCTGCGTGATTGCGGGCCTGGCCAGCATTGCCGCCGGGCTGGAGACGGCGTTGATGGACTGAGCGCCGCTTGGCGTTTAAGAAGCAGCCAAGGCCTTCTCGATGGCCGCTTCCAGCTTGGCCGGCTTGGTCATCGGGGCAAAGCGCTGCACCGTGCGGCCATCGCGCCCGACCAGAAACTTGGTGAAGTTCCACAGAATCCGCCCGCCCAAGAGGCCTGGCGCCTGCGCCTTGAGCCAGGCAAACAGCGGGTCGGTGTGCGGGCCGTTGACCTCTACCTTGGCCAGGCTGGGAAAGCTGGTCTGGTAGTTCAGCTCGCAAAACTGCGCAATCTCGGTATTGCTGCCGGGGGCCTGCGCACCAAACTGGTTGCAGGGCAGGCCCAGCACCTGCAGGCCCTGGGGGCCGTACTGCTGCTGCAAGGCTTCGAGCCCTTGGAGCTGCGGCGTAAAGCCGCAGGCGGTGGCGGTGTTGACCACCAGCACCACCTGGCCGGCATAGCGCGACAGCGGCAGCGGCTTGGCGCTGGCGTCGTGGAGAACAAAGTCCTGGATGGTGTGCGGTGTTGCGGGCATGGCGGCTATCTTAGTCGCTAACCCGCCTCAAGTTAGCCGCGTTCAGCGCCACTCAGGGCAGGCGCGACTCCAGCGCCGCAATCAGCGAGGCCGACAGCACCAGCGCGCCGCCCAGCAGCAGGCGGCCCGAGAGCACGGTGCCCTCGATCAGCACATTGGAGGCGCTGGCAAAGACCACCTCGGACAGCATCACCACCGCAGCGGTGGTGGCGGCCAGGCGCGAGGCGCCGTATTGCAAGGTCCAGTTGCTCAGCATGATCAGCACGGCGACGACCAGCACCATCAGCGGCCAGCCCCAGGCCATATCGGGCACGGCCGGCATGCGGCCCAGGTAGATACCCAGCACCGACATGGCACCGGCGGCCACCAGGCCGCCAAAGAACATGGCCAGCATGCGCGCCTCGCCCGGCACGCGGTACTGGCTGCGCAACACCACATTGGTACCGGCAAAGGTAAAGCCCCCGACAATGGCCAGCGCATCGGGCAGCGAGAGGTTGGCTGTCAGGCTCTGCCAGGTGGCGCCGGCTGGAATCATCACGATCAACACGCCGCTGAAGGCCAGCACCAGGCGCAGGATGGAGTACTTGTTGGGCTTTTCACCCAGAAAGTACCAGGCCAGCAGCACCGACCAGGCGGGCATCAGATAGAACAGCAGCACCACACGCACCACATCTCCGGTGGTGGCGGCCCAGTTGAACAGCACATTGGTGCTGCCCGAGGTAAAGGCCAGCAGCAGCAGCAGCGGGTGGCGCCGGGCAATGGCCGCCGCTGCCGGCTTGACCAGCAGCAGACCGCAAAACAGGATCAGGTAGACCAGGGCCGTGCCCAGTACCGGGTGCACCCCCAGGGCCTGCAGCTGGCGGAACGGCCACCAGATCGTGCCCCAGATCAGGGCGTTGGTCATCAGGGCTAAAAAGGGCAGCGCGGTGAGCATGGGGCGAGGGGAAACAGCGCCTGGGGTCAACAGGCGCTGTCAGCTTTCTATTTTTCTAAGGGGTGCAGGAGGGCAGGTGGGCTTGGCGCGTGGCCCACCGGCGGGTCACTCAGTGGTGGTGGTCGTGGCGGGCAATGTCCAGCAGCCGTTGGACTTCCTGCGGATGCTGCTTGCAATTATGCCGGTGCCACAGCAGGATGCACCACATGATGCCGGCCACCAGCAGGCCAAAGCAGGTGATGGCGCCATAGGCCGACATGCCAAAGCGGGTGAACATGCTGTAGACGACACCCAGGCCCAGGATGCAGGCCTGCTCGTTGAAGTTCTGCACCGCAATCGAGCGGCCCGAGCCCATCAGGTTGTGGCCCCGGTGCTGCAGCAGGGCGTTCATCGGCACCACCAAAAAGCCACCCAGACCGCCCAGCACCACCAGAAAAGGGACCGCCAGCCAGATGCTGTGGATAAAGTTCATGCACACTACCAAGAGGCCCATCGCAATGCCCAGCGGGATCACGCGCGTAGCGCCGTCGAGCTTCATGCGCATCGAGGCGAGGATGGCACCGACTGCTGTGCCGATGGCGACCACGCCGACCAGCGCCGAGGCCTTGGTGGTGCTGTAGCCCAGCGCAACCGCACTCCAGGCCAGCACGATATAGCGCAGGTTGCCCGAGACGCCCCAGAACAAGGTGGTGGTCGACAGCGAGATCTGGCCGAGCTTGTCGCGCCACAGGCGGCTGTTGCAGCGCCAGAAGTCGGGCAGCAGGTCCATCACGTTGGAGAACATGCTGCGACTCGTGTCCTGGCGCAGTGGCACCAGCTGGGTGCTGGTGCGCGGGATGCGGGTGTTGAACCAAGCCGCACCTGCGTACAAGAGACCGATCACGCAGATTGCCGCCTCGGAAGGGGTATCGATGGGGGTGTCGATCAGCGGCAGATCAAAGGACAGCAGCCAGCCCGAGACCTGGGGGCCCACCAGCTGGCCGCCCAGCAGCACGCCCAGGATGATCGAGGTAATGGTCAGCCCCTCGATCCAGCCATTGGCCCGCACCAGCTGGCTGGCGGGCAGCAGCTCGGTGAGGATGCCGTACTTGGCCGGTGAGTAGGCGGCTGCGCCCAGTCCGACGACGGCATAGGCGAGCAGCGGGTGGTGGCCAAACAGCATCAGCAGGCAGCCGATCACCTTGATCGCATTGCTGATGAACATCACCTGCCCCTTGGGGTAGGCATCGGCAAAGGCGCCCACAAACGGTGCCAGGATCACGTAGAACAGCGCGAACATGGGCACCAGGGCGGCACGCTGCCACTCCGCAGCGCCTGCGCTGATCAACAGATCGACGGCAACGACAAACAGGGCGTTGTCAGCCAGCGAGCTGAAAAACTGCGCCGACATGATGGTGTAGAAACCGCGCTTCATTCGTTGGGAGGCTGATAAGGGATGCTAATGGCGCGAGAAATTTGTAAGCTGCGTGTAGGGAGTCGAGGTTATAGCACGCAGGGGCGAAAGCACGGTGCCAGAATACTAGGGGTTTTCATAATCTTGTTGTGAGTATTTGCCATGCCGCGCCCCATTCTAGCCACCATTCACACAGCTGCCTTGCAACATAACCTGGCACGCGCCCGTCTGGCGGCCCAAGACGCCAAGCTGTGGTGCGTGGTGAAAGCAAACGCTTACGGCCATGGCATCGAGCAGGTGTTTGACGGCATGCGCGCCGCTGACGGCTTTGCGCTGCTGGAGCCGTCCGAGGCGCAGCGCATCCGCGATCTGGGCTGGCGCGGCCCCATCCTGCTGCTCGAAGGCGTTTTTGATGCGCGTGACCTGGAGCTGTGCTCGCGCCTGAACCTCTGGCACACGGTGCACTGCGACCAGCAGATCGACTGGCTGGCGGCCCACAAGACCCAGCAGCCCCACCGCGTGTTCCTGAAGATGAACTCCGGCATGAACCGCCTGGGCTTCACCGCCGAGCGCTACCGCTCGGCCTGGGCCCGGCTCAATGCGCTGCCCCAGGTCGACGAGATCTCCTTCATCACCCATTTCAGCGATGCCGACACCGCCAAGGGCATCGGCGCGGCCATGGCGCTGTTCAACCAGACCACCGTGGACCTGCCCGGCGAGCGCAGCATCTGCAACAGCGCCGCGATGCTGCGCAATCCCGGTATGTCGGCCAGCGAGCGCGGCGACTGGGTGCGCGGCGGCATCCTGCTCTACGGCAGCGCGCCCGATTACCCGCTGCAAACGGCCGATGACTGGGGCCTGCAGCCGACGATGAGCTTGTCGGCCAAGGTCATCGGCGTGCAGGAGCTGCAGCCCGGCGATACCGTCGGCTATGGCTCGGCGTTCACCGCCGACAAGCCCATGCGCATCGGCGTCGTCGCCTGCGGCTATGCCGACGGCTACCCGCGCCACTGCGGCAACGGCACCCCCGTGCTGGTCGACGGCCAGCGCTCGCGCCTGATCGGCCGCGTCAGCATGGACATGGTCACCGTCGACCTCACCGACATCCCCCAAGCCGGCTGGGGCAGCGAGGTCACCCTCTGGGGCCGTGCGGCCAACGGCACCGTGCTCTCCATCGACGAAGTGGCCCAGGCCGCAGGCACCGTGGGCTATGAGCTGATGTGCGCTGTTGCGCCACGGGTGCCGGTGGTGGTGGATGGGCACTGATCTGCCTCAAAAATAGGCAGATCTACCAAGGGCTGAGCTGGCGCTGCGACGGCTTTGCTGAAGGATTCAGCCAGCTCCGCAGGCTTTAAAGAAAAGCCTGCCTTTGCCGTCTGAGCGCGTCGCGGTCGATGCTGGCTGCGAGCTGCTCCATATCCACCGGGCTGACCCCCAGTGCCTGAAAATGCGCAGCCCACTGGTCCACGGCCGCAGCCACCTGCTGCACCAGCGCGATGGCGCGTGGCCTTTTGAGCCCGTATTCCTTGATCTGGGTGAGCGCATTCTCCAGGCTGGACTCAGCCCCCATGGTGCCCACGCTGAGTGCCTGGTAGCCCAGGTTCTGCAGACTGGGCACCACGTCGTAGGCGGGGCTGAGGTCGTAGTAACCGTCCACGTTCAGGCTGATGCTGTGGTTGCGCTCATGGTCGTCGGTGTTGTCCATGAGGATGTTGAAGACCATGCGCTTGAATAGCTCCTCGCGCATGGTGGCCTGCCGCTCGGGATGGCCCAGGCGCAGCAGGATGCTTGCCAAGGCGCTGTAGCTCAGCTCCAACCCCGCAGCGCGCAAGGCAGTGTGAGCCGATTGGCAGTGCACGCGGAAAGGGCCGATGCGGTCAAAGCGCGCAATGGTGAGTGCATGCCGCGCCTTGCCATAGCGCGGTGGCAGTGGCAGCACCGCAGTGTTGGCGGTGTATATGCCGGCCTGTGCGGCCAGCCTCATCGTCGCGTGTTCAATCAGCGGGGTATCCACGGCATCATCCAACTCGCTGAATTTGATGACGCAGGGGCCGTTGTCGGTCTGCAGCAAGGCCTTGGGCCGGGCGCCACCCAAGGTGACGCCGGGCTGGACCAGGCGCTGTATCTCGGGGGTGATTGGGGCCTGGGTCTGCACATCTTCCACTGCGGCCGCGAGTTGCGCCAAGTCCTTCAGCTGCGGATAGGGCCCGATATAGCGCGGCAGGTAATGCTCAGCAGAGGTGGAAATGCCCAGTGCGCCAAAGCGGTCGTCTCCGGCAAAGAGCAGCATCTCCAGAATAGACAGGCGTGCAGGCCGGTCGATGTGGCGGATGATGCGCTCGCCCCAGCGGTCAGGCCGGGCGTCGTCGATCGCGCCAGGCGCCGTATGTTTTTCCTCATTGCTGAAAAGCTGGCCTTGTACCAAGGGCAGGTCCTGGCTGAGCGCAAAGTTCCACCAATCTGGCGCATAGCTGAACGTGGCGCAATCTGCCACCAACTGCGAAAGGCTGACCGTGCCCGCCAAGGTGGGCGCCGCCGGGTTGACCATGGCCCAGACATAGAGCTGGTCTTGCGGCACATAAGTGCGTGCAGAGACGGAGGGGAAGGCGTCGGCGGTCATGGCTTTTGGGGAGGCTTCTTGGCCATGAGCGCGGCAAGTCCTGGGGCTGCACTTGTCCATTCCTTGAGAGTCTTCTCTGATGGTTCCGCAACGATCCGAGCCAGCTCGGGCAGGTAAGCAGGGCTGAACAAGGATTTCCGGGATTTTTCTAAAGATTCGGAAGTGAGACGATCTATCTCTGACAAGGTACCTGCCTCAGTCCCGGCTTTGCGGCGCTCTGTTTGTGCCGCTGATGGCAGGGGATGGGCTGGCTCTTGAGTTTTGGGCTTGCGCTGGCTTTTTGCCTTGGCGACCTCTCGCTCCAGCGCAGCATGGTCGTTCTGCGGTGCAATCAGCCCGGCCAAATCGCCCCTTGGATTGATCAGCCACATGCACATCACATAGGAGGCCATCGCGACCGACGGGTCACCCCGTTCGATGCGGGCCATCGTGGGCTGTGAAATGCCCAGGCGTTTGGCCCATTGTGCCTGCGACTCTCCTCGCCGCTTACGGGCGATAGCAATGTTCTGCGCCAGCTTTTCGATCTGCTGCAGGACGGCTTGCGGGTAATCGGAAGGCGATGTGTTTTGACGAGGCATTCATAGATATTAGTCTTTTGCCAGAAAAAAGCAAATCTATGAATTATTTCGTCTTCTATGCTGACGAAAAAATACCAATCTCTGCTTGCACTGAGCTTAAAACAACATAGATATCATCATTTCTACGAATTTCATTCATCTATGAATATTTAAGGCTAATGGTGCCATTCCTCATCACTCTTCAACAGCAAACAGCGTGATCTTTGGGAGCATCCAGCATCCTCCTCCTCCTCGCCGGCGTAGCCGGTGAACTGACCAAAAACAGACCCCCGTTAACCCACGGGCTTACCCTGGTGTCCTCAGGGTTTGTGCAGGCCTGAAAAAATTAGCGTACAGTTTTGTACGTTTAATGCTTTTGCCTCTACCCCATGACCTCCAAAGAACGCCAACCCCGCAGTGATGCGCTGGCCCATCGCAGCCAGTTGCTCGATGCGGCCCTGCATGTGTTTACCGAGCAGGGGGTGACGGTGGCTTTGGATGTGGTGGCCGAGCGGGCGGGGGTGAGCCGCACGACGCTGTACCGCAATTTTGCGGACCGGTCCGAGTTACTGCGGGCCTTGCTGATCCATATCCTGGAGCGGCTGGCCGCCAAGGCCCATGCCTTGAGCGAGACGGGCGATGCCGATGCGCTGTTCGAGTTTTTGCGCCTCTGGGCGCATGACTCGGTGCTGACCGTGCCGCTGACCGATTACTGGCGCTCGCTGCCGCTCGATGACCCCTTGGTCGTTGACCTGCGCGCGCGCCTGTTGGCGCTGGTGACGCCCTTGTTGCTGCAGGCCAAGGCGGCAGGGCGCTGCCGGGAGGATCTGCAGGGGGCAGATCTGCTGCTGATCGTGGGCATGTTCAGCGCGGCGCGGCGCGGCCGCACGCCGGCCGAGCGCCTGCAGCTGAGCGACCGCGCCTGGCAGCTGATCACCGAGGGCCTGCGCATGGATGCCAGGGAGACGGTATGAACGCGCCTGCCTTTCGCTATGTCGAGCAACCCCCGGATTGGGAGACGCATGAGCGCCCCGTGCTGCCGGGCTCGCCTGCGCGGCTGCAGCACACGCTGCCCCGGCGCATCGCCTACATCATGGTGGGCCTGTTCGTCGGTCTGGTTGGCGGTCTGGGCAATGGCCTGGTCACGGCCAATCTGACCTCGATCCAGGGCCAGCTGGGCCTCACGGCAGTCGAGGCCGCCTGGCTGCCTGCAGCCTATGTGATGGTCAATGTGACGGCCAACCTGCTGGTCTTCAAAAGCCGCCAGCAGCTGGGCCTGCGAGTATTTGCCGAATGGGGCCTGGGCATCTATGCGCTCTTGGCATTGCTGCACGTGTTTGTCGAGGGCTACACCATGTCCATCGTGGTGCGGGCGGTCGCTGGTTTTGCCGGTGCCACCACCACCTCGCTGGCCGTCATGTATGTGATGCAGGGCTTTCCGGCCTCCAAGGTGCCCTCGGCCTTCATCCTGGGCATGAACATGTCCTCGATCGCCGTGCCGCTGGCCTGGGTGCTCTCGCCTTCGCTGGTCAACGTCAACCCCTGGCCCCATCTGTATGCGTTCGAGGCGGGTCTCGCGCTGATGGCCTTTGCCGCCGTGGTGGTGCTCAAGCTGCCGCGCGGCCTGCAGATCCATGTGTTCGAGCCGCTGGATTTTGTGACCTTTCTGCTGGTCGCGCCTGCGGTGGGCCTGCTGTGCGCGGTGCTGGCCCAGGGCGTGAACGCCTGGTGGTTCAACGCCCCCTGGCTGGCCTATGCGCTGATCGCGTCGCTGGTGCTGTTTGCGCTGGCCGCCCTGCTGGAATACAGCCGCCGCACGCCGCTGATCCAGCTGCGCTGGCTGATGCACCCCACGACGCTGACCTTCATGGCCGGCGCCATCATGATGCGTTTCATGATCTCGGAGCAGAACTATGGCGTGGTGGGCCTGCTGCGCGCGATGGGCGTGGTGCCCGAGCAGCTGCAGGCGCTGTATGGCGTGATCTTTGTCGGCATGCTGCTGGGCGTGATCGTGGGGGCGGCCACCTTCAGTCCCCAGGCCATCCTGCCGCAGATCCTGACCTCGATCCTGCTGATCGGCGTGGGCGGCTGGCTGGATCTGCACTCCACCAGCCTGAGCCGCCCGCATGACTTTTTCTTCAGCCAGTTCCTGATCGCGTTCTCGGCGGCGCTGTTCATGGGGCCGGTGATGATGATCGGCATCCAGCGCGCGCTGGGCAAGGGGCTGGACCACATGGTCACCTTTGTCGTGCTGTTCTCGGTCACCCAAAGCCTGGGCGGGCTGCTCGGCCCCGCGCTGCTGGGCAGCATCCAGCAGCAGCGCGCCCAGCTCTACACGCAGGCGATTGCGGCCGATATGCCGGTGACCAACCCGCTGGTCGCGCAGCGCCTGGCCCAGCAGTCGCAGTCGCTCGGCCGCACCATCACCGACCCGGTGCAGCGCGGCGCCCAAAGCCAGGCCCAGCTGGTGCAGGTGATCCGGCGCGAGGCGGCGGTGCGCGCCTTCAACGATGTGTTCCGCGTGATTGGCGCGATGGCGCTGGCCTTTCTGGCCTGGGCGTTCTACCGCGTGCTGCGCCAGCGCATTTTGGCCTGGCTCGCGCGGCGCCGGGGCGAGCTGCCGGCGCCCGTCTGACCTCCATCCCCTTTTTCGATCCCTATCTACAAAGCAACAACAATGGCTGATACTGAAAAACCCACTCCCCAAGCGGCCCCCGCTCCCGCAGCGCAGCCCACTGCCCCCCAAGCCACGGCGGCTGCGGCTGCTGCATCGGCTGCCCAAGCGTCGGCAGCTGCTGCAACGGCAGCCACCCCGGCACCCGTCGCATCGCCGACGGCCAAGCTGATCCGGCCCAGCCGCCGCGCGGTGCTGACCATGGCGGTCGTCGCCTTGGCCGGCGTGCTGCTGGTGCTCTGGGCCTGGAAGCTGCCGCCCTTTGCCTCCGACATGATGCGCACCGACAACGCCTATGTGCGTGGCCAGATCACCGTGCTGGCGCCGCAGGTCAGCGGCTATGTGACGGAGGTGAATGTGCAGGACTATGCGCATGTCAAGCGCGGCGATGTGCTGCTGCGCATCGATGACCGCATCTATGCCGAAAAAGTGGCCCAGGCCCAGGCGCAGCTCGACAATGCCCGCGCGCAGCTGGCCAACTCGGACCAGACCCAGGCGCAAAACCGCGCCAACCTGGGCGCGCGCCAGGCCAGCCTGTCGGCGGTGGATGCCGAAGCGCGCCGCGCGGCAGCTGATCTGCAGCGGGTCGAGGACCTGGCCGCTCGCGGCTCGGTGTCGCTGCGCGAGCGCGACCAGTCGCGTGCCACCAGCCAGCTGGCCAAGGCCAATGTGCAAAAGGCGCAGGCCGATATCCGCATCGGCGAGCAAAGCATCAAATCCACCCAGGTGGCACGCGCCAGTCTGGAAGCCCAGGTGAAGGCCGCCGAGGCCCAGCTGGGCCTGGCCCAGATCGACCTGGACAACACCGTGGTGCGTGCGCCGCGCGATGGCCAGATCAGCGAGGCCTCGGTGCGCCTGGGCCAGTATGTGGCCTCGGGCACGCAGCTGCTGTTCCTGGTGCCCGAGCAGCTGTGGGTGGTGGCCAATTTCAAGGAAACCCAGATCGCCCACATGCAGCAGGGCCAGGCCGCCAGCTTCTACGTCGATGCGCTGGAGGGCGCGCAACTGACCGGCCATATCGAACAGATGGCACCGGCCACCGGCTCGGAGTTCAGCGTCATCAAGGCGGACAATGCCTCGGGCAACTTCATCAAGATCGTGCAGCGCCTGCCGATCCGCATTGCGATTGACCCGAACCAGCCGCTGGCCGCGCGCCTGCGCCCGGGCATGTCGGTTGAAGTGCATGTGGACACGCGCGCGGCCAAGGCCGCCGCGCAAGGAGCCCGGCCATGACCCGCAGCCGGTTTTTGCAAGGCTCGGCCGCCAGCACGCTGACGGCCCTGGGCATGGCGATGCTGCTGGCCGGTTGTGCGCCGGCACTGCGCCAGGCGCCCGCCGATGCGGCCGTGACCGTGCCCAGCGCCTGGGCGCAGACGGGCGACGCTACCTCCAGCGGGCCTGAGGCAGCCGTGCCGGTGGCCTGGTGGCAGGCCTTTGGCGATGAACAGCTCAACCACTATGTGCAGGCGGCGCTCGCCCGCAATGCCAACCTGCAGGTGGCCGGCACGCGCGTGGCGGCAGCCCGCGCCCAGCTCGCCGCTGCCGATGCCGCGCTGCAGCCCAGCCTGTCGCTGGGCGCCAATGTGGGCGCCACCCACACCTTGACGGCCTCGGGTATCACCACCAGCCGCTCCATCCAGCCCCAGTTGCAGGCCAGTTGGGAGCCCGATCTCTGGGGCCGCCTGGGCGACCGCAGTAGCGCAGCCGATCTGCAGTACCGCGCCAGCCAGGCCGACCGCGATGCGGTGGCGCTGACGGTGGCGGCCACCACGGCCCAGGCCTATGTCGATCTGCTGGGCCGCGAGGCGCAACTGGCCCAGACGCGCCAGACCCTGCAGACCCGCAGCACCGCGCTGCAGCTGGCCCGTGACCAGGAATCGGTGGGCTATATCTCGCGCCTGCAGGTGACCCAGGCGCAGGCCGAGTACGAGGCCATCCAGGGCCAGATCCCGCCGCTGGAGCTGGCGATTGCACGGCAGTACAACGCGCTGCAGTTGCTGGCCGGCGATGTGCCCGCGGTACGCGATACCGCTGCGGCCGACGGCCAGGGCTTTGCCCGTCTGCAGATGCCGGTGGTGCCCGCTGCGCTGCCCTCGGCCCTGCTGCGGCGCCGGCCCGACCTGGTGCAGGCCGAGCTGAACCTGGCCGCCAGCGATGCCAGCCTGCGCGCCAGCCGCGCCGCCTACCTGCCCCAGCTCAACCTCAGCGCCAGTGCGGGGCGGCTGTTTGTCAATGCGCTGCAGTACAACCCCATCAATGTCTGGAGCCTGGGCGCGAGCGCGCTGGCGCCGCTGTTCGATGGTGGCCGGCTCGACGCGCAGTACGACAGCGCCACCGCCCAGCGCGACCAGGCCGCCTACGCCTACCGGGGCGCGGTGCTGTCGGCCCTGGGCGATGTGGAAAACGCGCTGGTCGGCGTGCAGCGCCTGGCCGAGCAGGAGCAGGCGGCCGAGCGCCGCCGCGCCGTGCTGGCCCAGACCCTGGGTTATGCCAAGGACCGCTACGAGGCGGGCTATGCCTCCTACCTGGAGCAGATCGACGCCCAGCGCAACCTGTTCCAGGCCGAGACCGAGCTGGTCAACCTGCGCCAAAGCCGGCTGGACAACCAGATTGCGCTGTACCGCGCGCTGGGCGGGGGCTGGTCGGCCGATGCGGTGCTGCCGAGCGCCGCAGTGCAACCCGCCGCCGCAGATTAGGCGGGGCTTAAGCCGGGCGCAAAGCGTTGCGCTCAGCCCTCAGACAGGCCTTGCCAGGGGGGATCCCGGCGTGGCAGGCGCTGGCGCCGCCGCATAATGCGCGAATGCCCCATTCTGGGGCGTTTTGTGCAGAAAGGCGGTGCGCCTGCGCCTTCTGCAGCTGCCGGGTATTGCTGCCATGTCTGAGACTGTTGTTTTGCGGGGGCCTGAGCGCCCCGATCTGTTGCGCCACGAGGTGCTGGCCGATGTGTTCGAGGCCACCGCCTATGCCCACCCCGAGCAGGTGGCGCTGATGGCCGGGGCGCGGCAGCTGACCTACGCCCAGCTCGATGCCGACGCCAGCCGCGCGGCACACCGGCTGATGGAAGCGGGCATTGGCCCGGGCGATATGGTGGGCCTGTGGCTGCCGCGCGGCATTGCGCTGCTCAGCCTGCAGCTGGCCATTGCCAAGACGGGCGCCGCCTGGCTGCCCTTTGACAGCGAAACACCCCCCGAGCGCATAGCGACCTGCCTGGAAGACGCCGGCGCCAAGGCGCTGCTGATGGCCGCTGCCACGCCCCAGCAGGGCCTGCGCGATGCCCAGGTGCTGTGTCCGCTGCTGACCGATCTGGACCTGCTGGCCGAGCTGCCCGCAGGCACCCCGCTGCGCCGGCGCAGCAATGCCCAGCCCAGCGATCCGGCCTATGTGATCTACACCAGCGGCTCGACCGGCAAGCCCAAGGGTATCGCCATCAACCAGGGCAGCATCTGCCATTTTTTGCGCAGTGAGAATGCGCGCCTGGGCGTGCGCCTGGGTGACAAGGTCTACCAGGGCTTCTCGGTGGCCTTTGACATGTCCTTCGAGGAGATCTGGATCAGCTACCTGGTGGGTGCCACCTTGTGGATCGCGCCGCGTGAGATTGCCGGCGACCCCGAGGCGCTGCCCCAGGCCTTGCTGGAGCAGCAGGTCACCGTGCTGCATGCCGTGCCCACGTTGCTGGCGCTGTTTGCCCAGGATGTGCCCAGCCTGCGCATCATCAACCTGGGCGGCGAGATGTGCCCCGAAGCGCTGGTCGATCGCTGGGCGCGTTCGGGCACCGGCGCGCCGCGCCAGCTGTTCAACACCTATGGGCCGACCGAGGCCACGGTATCGGCCAGCCTGGCTGAGCTGCAGGCGGGCGAGCCCGTCACTATCGGCACGCCGCTGCCCAACTACAGCATGGTGGTGGTGCAGGTGATCGAGGCGGACAGCTTTCCCGCCGGCACCGCGCCCCGCTTGGTGGGGCTGCCAGCGGGCGAAGTGGGTGAGCTGTGCATTACCGGCCCCGGCGTGGCCGCTGGCTACCTGGGCCGGCCCGAGCTGACGGCCGAGAAATTTTTGGACAACCCCTGGCCGGCAGGGCCGCACGACACGCGCCTCTACCGCACCGGCGACCTGGCGCGCATCGATGAAAAAGGCCAGATGCAATGCCTGGGCCGGGCCGATGACCAGGTGAAGATCCGGGGCTTTCGCGTCGAGCTGGGCGAGATCGAGGCCGTGCTGGCCCAGCAGCCCGGTGTGGGCACCACGGCGGTGCTGCTGCGCAAGGACGACGGTATCGACCAGCTGGTGGCCTTTTATGTGCCGCTGGAGACACCCCCCAGCCATGCCGCGCTGCGCAGCGCGCTGGCCGAGCGCCTGCCGCCCTACATGGTGCCGGCCCGCTTTGAGGCGCTGGCGCTGATGCCGCGCCTGACCTCGGGCAAGATCGACCGCAAGGCGTTGCGTGCCGCCGCGCTCAGTGCCGCGGTGGACAGCGGTGATTCGGACACCGCCGAGACCCCGGCCGAGGCGCTGCTGTTTGCCGCGCTGGCGCAGATGTTCCCCGGCCAGCCCATCCGCCGTTCGCTCGATTTCTTCAGCGACCTGGGCGGCCACTCGCTGTTTGCCGCGCGCCTGACCTCGGTGCTGCGTGCCGATGCGCGCTTTGCGCAGGCCACCGTCAGCACCATCTACCAGCAGCGCCGCGTGGGCGCGATTGCCCAGGCCTTGCAGGCCAGCATGGTGGCGGACGATGCGCCGGCACCGGCCGCGCGCGCGTTCCGCGAGCATTCGGCGCTGCGCCGCTGGCGCTGTGGCGCCGCGCAGGCGGTGGCGATTCCTTTGCTGGTGCTGGTCAAGATGGCGCAATGGCTGGCGCCGTTCTTCACCTACCACTTCTTTACCGGTGACGAGAACGACTCGGTGGCGGTGGCCATTGCGGTGTCGGTGCTCGCCTTTGCGCTGGCCACGGTGCTGGAGTTTGTCGTGGCCTGGGCCGGCAAGTGGCTGATTGCCGGCCGCCTCAAGCCCGGGCGCTACCCGCTCTGGGGCCTGACCTATTTCCGCTGGTGGCTGGCCGACCGTCTCGTGGAGGCGGTGCCGGTGGGCATGATCACCGGCTCGTCGCTGTTTCCGCTGTGGCTGCGCGCGCTGGGTGCCAAGATCGGCAACGATGTGCTGCTGGGCTCGATGACGGTGCGCGCCCCCGATCTGCTGCGCATTGGCGCCGGAGCGAGCGTGGGCAATGTGGTGAGCCTGGAGAACGCCCGGGTCGAAGGCGGCTGGCTGCTGCTGGGCACGGTCGATATCGGCGCGGATGCCTGCATTGGCTCCTATGTGGTGCTGGAGGGCAATACCCGCCTGGGCGACTGGGCCCATCTGGAAGGGCAGTCGAGCCTGAGTGACGGCCAGGTGCAGCCCGCGCGCAGCGTCTGGACCGGCTCGCCGGCCCAGCCCGTCTCGGACTTTGACACCAGCTGCATGCCCGAGCGCGTGCGGCCCAGCGCTGCCTGGCGCGCCTGGGAGATGCTGGTCTATGCGGTGGGCGGCCTGAGCATCGCGACCCTGTTCTTCATGCCGGTGTTCCCCGCGTTCTTGCTGATCGACTGGCTGGATGTGGACGCGATCTCGGTGCGGCCTTTGCTCGAAGACGGCACGGTCGATGCGCTGGGTGCCTTTATCCTGCGCTTTTTCAAGTTCTTTGTGCTGGCGCTGCCCGCCAGCCTGGTGCTGGTGGTCTGCACCATGCTGGTGGCCGCCTTGATCCGCTACCTGTTCCTGCCCCGGCTGCAGCCGGGCACCTGGTCGGTGCACAGCGGCCGTTACCTGGGCAAGTGGCTCACCAACCAGATCCAGGAAGGGAGCCTGGCGACCTTGCACGGCATCTATGCGACGGTGTTTTCGGCCAGCTGGTACCGCATGCTGGGCGCCAAGGTGGGCAAGCGCACCGAGCTGTCGACCGCGCTGGGCGTGGTGCCCGATATGCTGACCCTGGGCGACGAGTGCTTTGTGGCCGATGCGGTGATGCTGGGCGACGAGCGCATCGATGGCGGCTATATGACGGTGCAGCCCACGGTGGTCTCGCGCCGCAGCTTTATCGGCAATGGCGCCTATGTGCCCGATGGCTCGACCATTCCCGAAGGGGTGCTGATCGGCGTGATGTCGGCCGTGCCGCGCAATGCCGACATGCAGGCCGGCCAGACCTGGATTGGCTCGCCGGCCATCAACCTGCCTGCGCGCGAAGTCGTGCAGGGCTACCCCGACCACCTGACCTTTGCGCCGTCACGCCGCCGCGTGCTGGGCCGGGGCCTGGTCGAGGCCTTCCGCATTGGCGCGCCCCATGCGCTGGTGATTGCCGCCGGTTATGCGATTGTGCTCGACGCGATGCCGCTGGCCGCTGCCGGCCGCTGGGGCGCGGTGGTGCTGGATCTGGCCATCGCCGGCATGGTCTTTGGCCTGGGCGCCTTCTGGGCGGTGGCGCTGTTCAAGTGGCTGCTGGTGGGGCGCTACCGCAAAAAGGCTGCGCCGATGTGGACGCCCTTTGTCTGGCTGTCCGAGGCGACGACCAGCATGTACGAAGGTATTGCGGTGCCCAACTTCTTGCGCTACCTGCGCGGCACGCCCTGGCTCAATCTGGCGATGAACCTGCTGGGCAGCAAGATTGCCAGCAGCGCCTACCTGGACACCACCGACATCACCGAGCATGACTGCGTGACCATTGGCGCGCACAGCGAGCTCAATGCGCTGTCTTGCCCGCAAACCCATTTGTTTGAAGACCGGGTGATGAAGGTCGATGACGTGGTGATTGGCGCGCGGGTGACGGTGGGCGCGCGCTGCACCGTGCTCTACAGCGCCGAGCTGGGCGATGGCGTGCAGCTGGGCCCGATGACCCTGGTGATGAAGGGCGAACGCCTGCCCGCCGGCACCCGCTGGCAGGGCGCGCCGGCCGCGCCATGGCGGGCTTAGCATTGAACTGGACCAGGCAGCCGCTGGCCCTGCCGCCAGCGCTGCAGGGCCGGGTACAGGCCCAGGCGGTGGTGATGGCGGGCGCACCGCCACCCGGCGCGCTGCCGCGCGAGAGCCTGCGCGAGGCCGTCTACCTGGCGATCTGCCAGGCCTTGGCGCCACAGCTGGGCTGCGAGCCAGCGCAACTGGCCGTGCAGCGCCGGGCCGGCCAGGCGCCGCAGTTGCTGCGCAACGGGCAGGTGCTGCCAGGGTGGCAACTGTCCATCAGCTATGCCGATGCGCTGGCGGTCTGGGCCTGCACGCAAGAGGGTACCGTTGGCATTGATGTGCAAGGGCCGCCCGGTGATGCGCAGACCGATATCGATGCCGCTGGCTGGCCGGCGGTGGCTGCGCTGTACCTGGAGGCTGATGCGGCCGCCACACTGACCGGCTTGCAGCGCATGGATTGGCAGCGCGCCTTTGCCCGGCAATGGGCGCGGCTGGAAGCCCAGCTCAAATGCGCCGGGCTGGCACTGGCCGAAGCCGATCAGCGGCAAAAGGGCTGGAATGCCGGCATCGCGCTCTGGGATCTGGACAGTGCTGCGGGCGCGGTCGCGCTGGCCTGGCGCGCCTCGGCCTAAGCCGCATCTGGTTTTTGGCGGGGCCGTTACACTGGCCTGCCCGCCCGCCGCTAGCAGAATCTGCACTGCGCCAGGCCCATATCGATACAACGAATAAATCGTTGGCGCGGCCGGGCTGCACTGCCATAGTGCGGCGTTTTGATTTTTTGCATGGAATGAAGGAATCTGTGATGCAACCCACCACTTATCTGCAAGGCCGCAACGGCTGGGCGCGCAGCGTCTGCACCCTGGCCATCGCCGGCGCAGTGGCCGGCATGGCATTTTCTGCCCAGGCATCGAACTTCCGCTGGACCCGATCGGCCGACCTCTCGTCCTGGGATATCCATGCGCAGAATGTTGGGGTCAACAACTCGGTACACCGTGCGGTGTATGAGGCGCTGGTCGAGTACAACAGCCAGACGCAAAAGCCCGAGCCTTCGCTGGCCACCAAGTGGGAGCGCATCAACCCCAAGCAGCTGCGCATCACCTTGCGCGAAGGCGTGACCTTCAGCGATGGCTCGCCGCTGACCCCCGATGATGTGAAGTTCTCGCTGGAACGGGCCAAGGCCAAGAGCTCCGGCTTTGTCGTCTACACCCAGGGCATCGACCGCATCGAGGTGGTCAATGCCCGCACGCTGGATATCTTCTCCGACGTGCCCAACCCGGTGCTGGTCAACCAGCTGACCGAGCTGCGCATCATGAGCAAGCCCTGGGCGGTGCAGCACCAGTCCGAGGTGCCCAAGGACATCAAGGCCAAGGACGAGAACTATGCCCACCGCCATGCGCTGGGCACCGGCCCCTATGTGCTCGACAGCTGGTCGCAGGATTCGCGCCTGGTGCTCAAGCGCAACCCGCAGTGGTGGGGCAAGGCCCAGTACCCCAGCAACATCACGCAGGCGGTGTACACGCCGATCAAGTCGGACGCCACGCGCACGGCCGCGCTGCTGTCGGGCGAGGTCGATTTCATCATCGACCCGAGCATGAACGACCTGCAGCGCATCAAGCAGGCGCCCAACCTGCAGGTGCTCGAATCCGCGGCTGACCGCACCCTGTTCCTGGGCATGGACCAGTTCCGCGACGAGCTGCCCCAGTCCAGCGTCAAGGGCAAGAACCCCTTCAAGGATGTGCGCGTGCGCCAGGCGCTCTACCAGTCGATTGACATGGGCACCATCCAGCGCGTGGTGATGCGCGGCCTGGCCCAGCCCACTGGCACCCTGATTGCCCACCATGTGAATGGCTGGACCAAGCAGGCCGACCAGCGCCTGGCCTTTGATGCGGAAGGCGCCAAGAAGTTGCTGGCCCAGGCGGGCTACCCCGATGGCTTTGAGTTCGAGTTCTCCTGCCCGGCCGGCCGCTACCCGAGCGACGAGCAGCTGTGCCAGGCCATCAGCGCCCAGTGGGCCAAGGTGGGCATCAAGGCCAAGCTGCGCACCTACCCGTTCGCGACCTACTTCCCGATGATCCAGCGCTACGAAGCCAGTGTCTACCTGCTGGGCTGGTCGGTGCCCACGTTTGACGCCTACTACAGCCTGCAGGCGCTGCTGCGCTCGCCCGGCGGCAGTGGCGACGGCAACTTCAACCTGGGCCGCTTCTCCGACCCGCAGCAAGATGCCATGATCGAGCGCGTCAAGACCGAGACGGATCTGAAGCTGCGCAACCAGCTGATCGAGAAGGTGCTGCTCAACGAGCACAAGGCCATCTCGCATATTCCGCTGTTCAACCTGATCACGCCCTGGGCGACCAGCAAGAAGGTCAGCATCCCGACCCGCGCGGACAACTACATCGACTGGCGTCTGCTGAACGTGGCCAATTGACGGGCGGGTGAGAGGGCCAAGGCGCCGCTGTCTGATAATGCCTGCATGCGCCTGATGCCTCTTCGCCGCTCCTTCCTGCTCAGCTGTGCCGCTGCGGCGCTGCTGGGCTGCGCCTCCGAGCCGCCGCAGCCCGATGCGGAACCCGCGCTGGACCAGGCCAGCCTGCCGGTGCAGCTGCTGATGACCGAAGGCTTTGTGCCTGTGCACCGGGCACTGGCCGGGCAGCTGATGATCCCCACCCAGATCCGCGCCGAGCCCGGCTACGGCGCGTCGCCTGCGGTGGCGCAGGCGCTGGCCCAGTACCTGCAGCAGGCGGGCTGTGTCGATCTGGTGCTGGCGCCGCGCGCGGTGTTGCAGCTGTTGCAGGCCCAGGGCCTGGTGCGGCCGGGGCGCCTCTACGATGTGGTGCGCTCACCGCTGATTGCCATCGTGCAGGCCGGCCGCCCCGTGCCGGAGCTCCAGGACACGGAAGACGCCAAGAAGATGCTGGAGGCCACGCGCAGCATCGCCTACCCGTCGGCCGATGGCAGCGACTTTATCGAGCAAAAGCTGTTTCGTGAGCTGGATTTGACTGCCCAGGCTCTGCCCAAGAGCATCAAGGTGTTTGGCCCGCAGGTGGCCCAGTTGGTGGCGCGGGGCGATGCGGAGCTGGGCCTGCTGCTGCGCAGCGAGCTGCCGCGCTCTGCCGAGCTGCAGGTGGTGGGCAAGATACCGCCCCCCCTGGCCTACGAGGCGGTCTACAGCGCCGGCATTGTTCGCCAGGCCTGCAGCACCGCAGGGGCCCAGCTGCTGGCCCGCTTCTACCAGCGCGAAGCGGCCATGCATGACTGGAACGGCTCAGGCTGGGAGCCGGTGGCAGGGGTATCCCGGCCGCCACCACCGCCGGCCGAGCACCTGGACCCGGCTGAGTACCAGCCTTGAGTCCCTCATCGTCTCAGGCCTGGGCCAGCGCTGCCTGCACCGCAGGGCGCGCGCCCACGCGGGCGTAATGGGCGGCCACGCGCGGAAACTCGTTGATATCCACGCCATCGCTCTTGAGCCAGCCGGCCATCGTGAACAGGTAGCCGTCGGCCACCGTGTACTGCTCACCCATCACCCAGGTCTTGTCGCCCAGGTAGTGCTGCTCGATCAGCGCAAAGGCATCGCGCATGTTCTGCGGCACCTTGGCCTGCATGGCTTTCTGGGCCGCCTCGTCGTCGGCCCAGCGCGCAGCGCGTGGGCGGTGGGCATGGCTGATGTGCACGGTCGATGCCAGGTAGCTGTTGAACTCCTGCAGACGGGCAAGTTGGAACGGGTCGTCCAGCGGCGCCAGTTGTTTGTCGGGGTGGGTTTGCGCCACATACAGCAGCAGCGCGGCCGTCTCGGTCAGCACGCCTTGCGGCGTGACCAAGGCGGGCACGCGGCCCTTGGGGTTGATGGCCAGGTAGGCCGGCGTGCGCTGCGCCCCTTCGGCCATGTTCAGGCGCTGGGCATCAAAGGCAGCGCCCGCCTCATGCAAGGCAATCAGCACGGCCTGCGCGCAGGTTCCGGGGGCGTAGTACAGGGTCAGGTCTTGGCTCATGGGGCTCCTTGGATGGGGGTTGGCGGCGGTGCCAGCGCATGGCGCCTGCCGCATCGCCTGGGGATGCTAATCGATTTGCCGGCCATGTGCTGCGCTCGCCGTTACCATGGGTGTCTGTTCCGAAACGTCCACCCCATGGCCAAAGAAAAATCCGTTTACATCTGCAGCGAATGCGGCGGCACCAGCCCGCGCTGGCTGGGCAAATGCCCCGCTTGCAATGCCTGGAACACCTTGGTGGAGAGCACGGCCGAGGCCGCAGGCGGCGGCAAGAACCGCCTGAGCCAGACCGGCCGCACCGGCTACGCCGGCCAGGCCCAGGCCGTCACGCCGCTGGCCGCCATCGAGGCCACCGAAGTGGCCCGCACGCCCAGCGGCATTGCCGAGCTGGACCGGGTGCTGGGCGGCGGCATTGTCGAAGGCGGGGTGGTGCTGATCGGCGGTGACCCGGGCATCGGCAAATCGACCTTGTTGCTGCAGGCGGTGGATGCACTGCAGCACCAGGGGCTGCCCGCGCTGTATGTGACCGGTGAGGAAAGCGGCGCGCAGGTGGCACTGCGCTCGCGCCGGCTGGGGCTGGACAACAGCCAGGTCAATGTGCTGAGCGAGATCCAGCTGGAGAAGATCCTGGCCACCTGCGAGAGCACGCAGCCGGCCATTGTCGTCATCGACTCGATCCAGACCATGTACTCGGACCAGCTGAGCTCGGCCCCCGGCTCGGTGGCCCAGGTGCGCGAATGCGCGGCCCACCTGACGCGCATGGCCAAGAGCACCGGCATTGCGGTGGTGCTGGTCGGCCATGTGACCAAGGAGGGCGCGCTGGCCGGCCCGCGCGTGCTCGAGCACATGGTCGATACCGTGCTGTACTTTGAAGGCGACACGCACAGCAGCTTCCGCCTGGTGCGCGCCATCAAGAACCGCTTTGGCGCCGTCAACGAGATTGGCGTCTTCGCGATGACGGAAAAAGGCCTCAAGGGCGTGAACAACCCCAGCGCGATCTTTCTGAGCCAGCACAGCGAGCCGGTGCCTGGCAGCTGCGTGCTCGTCACCCTGGAAGGCTCGCGCCCGCTTTTGGTCGAGATCCAGGCGCTGGTCGATGACGGCGGCCCCAGCCCGCGCCGTCTGTCGGTGGGCCTGGACCGTGACCGCCTGGCCATGCTGCTGGCCGTGCTCAACCGCCATGCCGGCGTGGCCTGCGCCGACCAGGATGTGTTCGTCAATGCCGTGGGCGGCGTGCGCATCGGCGAGCCAGCCGCTGACCTGGCTGTCATGCTGTCCATCACCAGCAGCCTGCGCGGCAAGGCGCTGCCCAAGGGCTTTATCACCTTTGGCGAGGTGGGCCTGGCCGGCGAAGTGCGCCCCGCCCCGCGCGGCCAGGAGCGCCTGAAGGAAGCCGCCAAGCTGGGCTTTAGCGTCGCCGTCGTGCCCAAGGCCAATGCGCCCAAAAAGCCCATCGAGGGCATCACCATCCACGCGGTGGACCGGGTGGACGAGGCGATATCGCTGGTGCGGGGATTGGACTGAGCGCATGCTGGCAGAGGCCTTTGCGCGTGACGGCTTTGCGTTGGTTCCCGGTGTGCTGGCGGCCGATGGCTGCGCATCGGTGCTGGCGGAGCTGCAAGGGCGCACTGGGCAGGGGCCCGGCGCACGCCATCTGCTGACTCTGCCATGGTGTGAGCGCATGGCCGGGCAGTTGCGTGCAGCCCAGCTATTGGCCGATCTGATTCCTCAGGGCCATCTGGCGGTGCAATGCACCTATTTCGAAAAGTCGCGCGACACCAACTGGCTGGTGGCGTTGCACCAGGATCTGGCGATACCCGTGCAGCGCAAGCTGGAACACCCCGCACTCAAGGGCTGGGCGCTCAAGGACGCGACCCATTTTGTGCAGGCCCCCCCGCAGGTGCTGGAGCAGCTGGTGGCGGTGCGTGTGCATCTGGAGGACTGCGGTCCCGATGACGGCCCCTTGCGCGTGGTGCCGGGCTCGCACGCCATGGGCGTCATCGACAGCGCAGCTGCTCTGCAGCTGCGTGATGAACGGGGAGAGCTCGCATGCCCGGCTGCCCAAGGCGCCGCGCTGGTGATGCGGCCCTTGCTGCTGCACGCCTCGTCCAAAGCGAGCGGCAGCAGCCGTCGGCGCGTGCTGCATTTTTTGTTTGGCCCTGCGCAGCTGCCTTATGGGCTGGCTTGGGCCGCCGCCGTGTAGCCGCCCTTAAACCAGCCGCCCCTGTGGCCACAGATGCGCCGGATCGCTGTACCCGGGCGTCGAGGGGTGGCCGGGGCTGACCAGGCCGTTGACCAGGCGCTCGTCGTCCACGGTGATCTGGTAGTTCAGCGCGGGCTGGTAGTCCTGCCATTGCTTCAAGGTGCGCGGGCCGGCGATGACCGCGCTGATGGCGTTGTGGGCCAGCACCCAGGCGGTGGCGAACTGCGCGGCGCTGATACCTTGCTGCTCGGCGTGCTGCTGCACCTGCTGGGCGATCACGAGGGATTCTGGGCGGAACTCGGTCTGCAGGATGCGGGCATCCTGGCGGCCGGCGCGGCTGTCCTTGGGCGGCTCCATGCCGGGCTGGTACTTGCCGCTGAGAACGCCGCGTGCAATGGGACTGAAGGGCACAACGCCGATGCCGAACTGCGCGCAGGCGGGCAGGATATCGGTCTCGGGCATGCGGTTGAGCAGGTTGTAGTAGGGCTGGCAGACGATGGGCGGCGGCAGGCCGATCTCGCGCGCGGTGTAGACCGCTTCGACAATGCGCCAGCCGCGAAAGTTGGACAGGCCCCAGTACAGGATCTTGCCGCTGTCGATCAGCTGCTTGAGGGCATACAGGGGCTCCTGCAACTGCAGGCCGGCGCGGTCGCGGTGCAGGTAGAGGATGTCGATGCGGTCGGTCTGCAGGCGGCGCAGGCTGGCCTCGACCTCGCGCAGCATCCAGGCGCGCGAGTAATAGCCTTGGTTGGGCCCGCTGCCCATGGCGTTGCCCAGCTTGGTGGCCAGCACCCAGTCATCGCGCTGGCCTTGCAGCAGCTGGCCGACCATGCGCTCGGACTCGCCCTTGCTGTAGATATCGGCGGTGTCGATGAAGTTGACGCCCTGGGCGCGCGCATCGGCCACGATGGCGGCCGCCTCCTGGAGGTCGGTCTGGTCGGCGAACATCATCGTGCCCAGGCACAGGGCGGAGACTTGGAGGGGGCTGGCGCCCAGCTGGCGGTACTGCATCTTGGTCCTTCGGGAATCAGGTCGAGTCCCTCGATGCTAGCGGGCCGCCGCCGGTTTGTCAGTCACGGGCTGCGGCTTGCCCCGCCGCATCCATGCTCAATCGAGACCGCTGTCGTCGCCTTCCTCGTCGTCGTCCTTCTCCAGCTGGCTGCGGTTTTGCAGCTGCTCGCGCATGTTGTCAGTGCCTTGCATGAACTGGTCCACCGAGGTGGTGGGCGCCCAGCGCCACTCCGGCGGCAGCATGGTGGACATGTAGAGGTTGTCGCCCAGGCGCTTTTGCGTCTGCCACTGCAGGCCCAGCTTGGCGCCCACGCCCAGCACCAGCAAGCCGCCAACGGCCAGCGCCAAGGTGCGGGCCGATACCAGGGTGGCCGCGCGCAGGTGGAACCAGATGACCACAGCCATCAAGCTGAAGGACGCCAGGCTGGCAAAGCGGCTGAGCAGCGGCCAGGACATGGCAAAGCCCGTCACCGACAGCAGCACATCGAGCAAGGCCATGGCGACCATGCCGACCGAGGCAATGCAGACATGGCGCCAAAAGCCCGTCACCCCGGTGAACAGCTTGCCCATCATCGACCAGCCCAGGGTCCAGACCAGCAGGCCGCCCAGCATCCACAGCAGGATGGCGGGCAGCTGGCGGGCGAGGGCCCCGGTTTCGGTGGCACCCAGCCAGGTGGTCCAGGCCGACAGCAGCACCAGCAGCACCAGGGCCATGGCCGTCAGCAGCCCTTGGGCGCGCGAGAACGGGCGCCAGCGCTGGGTGGCGGGCAGCGGCTGGGCGGTGCTGCGCAGGTTCAACTGCACGCCCCGGCCCAGGGTCAGGCGCTGGCCGGGCTGCCAGGCAAAGCGCTCGCCGGCGCGGTAGTGGCGCCGGCCGTGCCAGACGCCATTGGTGCTGTCGAGCACCTCGACCTCGTATTGCCCCGCATTAGGGTGGCCTGCTTGCGGTTGGTGCAGGCGCACATGGCTGGGGCCGATGCTGGGGTCGGTCAGCACCAGGTCATTGGTGGCGGCGCGGCCAATCGTGCAGGGCCAGGCAAACACCGGCAGGGCCATGGCCAGGCGGTGGCCGCGCTCAACCAGCTCCAGCACAGCGCCTTCGGGCTCCTGCGCCAGGGGTGGTGCCTGGGTGCTGGCTTCTTCGTGGTCGGGGGCGATGTCGGTCAATTCGGGGTAATCGTGCTGGCTCATTGGGCGGCCTCGCTGGAGAAGCCTTGCAGGTACTGGCGGGCCAGGCGCTGGGCATTGTCAAAACTCACGGCACTGACGTTGAGGCGGCCGAGCACGCCCTGGCGCGGCTGGTCCACCGAGACGGCCAGCACGGTCAGGTCATACAGGCCGCTGAACTTGCGGTAGGCGGCCATGCAGACGACGGCGCGCAGCGGCAGCTTGGCGTCTCCTGCGACAAAATCCTCGCGGCATTCATAGCCGGTGCGCACGCGGTTGCCGCGCTTGCGCATGGGCTCATTGGCAAAGCTGGCGCCATAGGTGTGCGCAAACTGCCAGGGGCTCAGGCGCGGCGCGTCATAGGCCTCGTAGCGCATGCCCAGGCCGCCGACATCGCCGTCGCCGGTGAAGACTTCGCTGTCGATGCGGCATTGGCTGCGCTCAAAATCAAACAGCGATTCGCTGCGCCGCTCGCGGCCATCACCCCAGCAGCGCGCCAGCGTCTCGGACGGCACGGGCACGCGGTAGGGGCCATAGCGCTCTGTGCGGCTGCTGCCGCTCAGCACCCGGTCGACCAGGTCCTTCTGGTGCGCCATCAGCTGGCGCGTGACTTCGGCATGCATGGCGCCCTTGACCGGCGCGGCCTCGCGGCCCTGGGCGAGCAGCTGCTCGACAAACTCCACCGGCACCAGAAAGCTCAGCTGCTCGGCGCCCAGCTGCTTGGCCACATTGACGCCGACCACACGGCCCTGGGTGTCGATGGCCGGGCCACCGCTCATGCCCGGGTTCAAGGTGCCGCCAAAGAAGATGCGCGGGTAGAAGCTGCGCTGCACCAGGCCGTTGTAGGTGCCCTCGGTGATCGCAAAGCCGACATCGAGCGGGTTGCCCAGCGAGAAGATGCGCTCGCCCCCGCTCAGCGGCCGGCTGCTGGGGCGCAGCGGCAGCGCGCTGTAGCGGCGCTCCGAGGCGCCTTCTGCGCCTGCGCTGCTGTCCTTGGCCGGGGCCACGCGCAGCAGCGCCAGGTCATGCAGCACATCGATGGCCAGCAGCTGCACCGGCGCCTCCTGGCCGCTGACTGAGACCAGCACCGCGCGGTGGCGTTCGGGCTCCAGCGCCAGCTGGCTGACGACGTGGTAGTTGGTGATCAGCAGGCCATCCTCGGAGACAAAAAAGCCCGAGCCGGTGCTGCTTTGCGTATTGGTCTGGCGGCGCAAGGTGCGGATCTGCACCAGCTTGTCGCGCGCGGCCATATAGGCCTGCTGGGCATCGGGCGAGGGGGGCGGGGCCTCGGCCGCAGCAGCGGCTGCGGGCTGGCTGGCAGCTGCAGGCGATCCTGATGCAGGCGGTGCCGTTGGCGCGGTGGGCGCGGCATTCGTTAATGGCGCCGTCGGTGCAGGCACAGCGGCCTCGGCTGCAAGCGGGCTGGCCGCCTGCAGCAACGGGGCCTGGGCCAGCGCGGGCGCTGCCAGCAAGGCCGCCAGCGCAAGTGCCAGGCCGTTGCGCCACAAAGGGGAAGATGAGCAATGGGTCATGGTGTTGGGGTGTGCGCCGGGGAGGAAGCCGCAGACGCAGGAGCGGGCAAGCCAGTAGCCTGGCATGCTATCAAAATAAAAGTGCCACTGCACCAGCGGCAGACGTCATAGCAGGTAAGCATTTGCAGTTGTGGCGCGTCGCGGGTGCGCAATGCATGCCGGGGGCTGAGCGTGGATGCGGGCCAGGCGTGCCTCAGTGCCGCTGCTCATAAGCCTGGGTCACGCCATGGGCGATGGCATCGCTGATCAGGTTGCTCATCCCGCTCCAGGCGATCTGTATCCCCAGGCACAGCAGGATGAAGGCGGAGATGCGCAGAAACACAATGGTGCCGGTCTCGCCCAGCGGTTTGAGCAGCTTGTCGGCATAGCGGTTGCACAGCAGCAAGATGACACCCACCACCAGGCTGCCCACGGCCGCACCCATGACGTTGACCACGGTGATGGCTGGCGAGCTGCGGTCGAGCAGGCTCACGCCGATCGTGATCGTGGCGGCCAGGCTGCCCGGGCCGTAGGTGAGGGGAAAGGTCAGCGGGTAGAACGCGCGGCGCCGCGCCATCTCGGGCGTGAAGGCCTCGGCCAGCTTCTCGGTGCGCCCTTCGGTGGAGTTGGTGTTGATCATGTTCCAGCCAATGACGGAGACCAGCAGGCCGCCGCCGAGCCGGACCACATCGATGGACAGGCCGAACATCTCCAGCATGTAGGAGCCCACCAGCATGAAAAAGATCAGCAGCAAGGTGACATTGACGGCGATGCGGGTCGCGATGCTGCGGCGGGTGGCGTTGGAGGCCCCTTCGGTCAGCGTCAGGAAGATGGCCGAGACACTCACGGGGTTCAGGATCGGCAGCATGGTGGCGACCACCAGCAAAAAGCTCTTGCTGAAGGCGGCAAAGGCAATGGCAAAACTCATGAAAGGGCACCAGGCAATAGGAGGATCTGGCGCGCTAGCATGCCAGCCAAAGCGGGCTTGCGCTAGGGCCTGCGGCGGCCGGTGTTGGGCCAAAGGTACGCCTGCCGCCGCGAAAACTGGCGGGCAGCGGGCGCAAACAATTGGCCCCTGGCGACAAGGGCATCTGCGCAGGCAGTGGACAATAGCGCCATGAACTGGAGAAACATACTGATCCCCGTCGGCTTGCTGGTGCTGCTGGGGGCTGCTTACCAAAATTACAAATGGATGGGCGTGCTGGCCGTCAGCGGCGGCATTGTGCTGTGGCTGATGCTGCATTTCACCCGTCTGATGACCATCATGAAACGCGCTTCGGAGCGCCCTTTGGGCTATGTGGCCAGTGCCGTCATGCTCAATGCCAAGCTCAAAGCCAATGTGCCGCTGGTGCATGTGGTGGCCATGACGCGCTCGCTGGGCCTGCGCCAGTCGCAGGCTTTGGAGCAGCCCGAGGTGTTTGTATGGCGCGACAACACGGACTCCAGCGTCACCTGCGAATTTGTGCACGGACGCCTGCAGAAATGGACACTGCAGCGCCCCAGCGACGCGCAGGATGGCGCGGACAGCCCCGCCCACCCTCAGCCTTGAGGCCAGCTTACTTGTAACAAGGGCGACCCGCCGGCCGCTTGCACCGGCCCTTTAGAGGGGGTTGGCGCTCAATTCTGAGGCGCGCGCTCTCTATCTTCTGCCAAGGCGGGCGCCGTCCACGTAAAATCACTGCCCAGCATGGGAGCCCCTTGGGGCTGGTCCCCACCATTTGCCCGTGCCCACAGAATCATCGATAGCCGGCTCGCCCCAGAGGTGCAGGGCTGGCGCAGGAAAGTTGAAAACCATGACGCAGGCAGTTGTTGAGTTGCTGGCCAAAGACCTGAACGCCCAAGGCGGCGTGTTTTGTCCCAACCCCAAGGCAGATATGAAATTGTGGAGTGGCCACCCCCGCGTCTTTCTGGACGTGGGCCACAGCGGTGAGGCCAAGTGCCCCTACTGCGGTACGGTGTACCGCCTCAAGGCGGGCGAAACCTTCCACGGTGGCCATTGAGTGACTGATTCCCCATTGGGCGGCGCTGCAGCTTCGCGCAGGCTGACGCTGACCATTGGCATCCTCACCCTCAACGAAGAAGACAACATCGAGGCCTGCTTGCGCAGCGCCTCGTTTGCCGACCAGGTGGTGGTGGTGGACAGTGGCAGTGTGGACCGCACCACGGCCATTGCCTGCGGCCTCGGTGCCCAGGTGTTTCGCTACGAAGACTGGCAGGGCTTTGCGCTGCAGCGCAACCGGCTGCTCAGCCACGCCAAGGGAGACTATGTGTTCTTCCTCGACGCCGATGAGACCATCTCTCCCGCTTTCCGCGAGGAGCTGGAGGCCATTGTCCAGTCCGGCGAGGAGGCGATCTGGATGGTGCGCTGGCGCATGGTCGCTTTCGGCAAGGAGCTCAAGTACCTGCGCTCCACCGCCAAGGTCGAGCGCCTGTTCTGGCGCGGTTTGCTGCGCGAGTACACCGGCGTGGTGCACGAAGAGGCGCAGCTGAGCCGGGCCAATGTGACGCGCCACCTGATGCGCACGCCGCTGCTGCACCATTCGCGCAGCACCGTGCATTCCAGCCTGGAAAAGCTCACCCAGTACGCGATGCTGGGCGCGGCCAAGCGCGCCGAAGAGGGCGTGCGCGGCGGCATTCTGCGCGGCATGGCCTCATCGATTGCCATGTTTGTGCGTCTTTACTTCTTCCATTTCGGCTTTCTGTGCGGGGGCGCGGGCTTTTTGTACTGCGTGTTCGTCGCGCTGGAGAGCTTCTTCCGCTACGTCGCCCTGGCCTATGACCGCCCGTATCTGAGCGGAGACGTGCGCCGATGAGCCTGGCTGCGGCAGCGTCCGCTGCGCCCACGCCCGCGATGCGGGCCAGCCAGCTGGCGGCCTTTTTGGTGCCCGGTGTGGCGCTGACCCTGCCCTCGGGCTACTCCTTTGGCGCCGCAGTGCTGGCGCTGGCCAGCCTCGTATTTGTGCGCCAGTGGTGGGGCCGCCGCTGGGACCGCCGCGCGATCGCCTGGGCGCTGATGCTCGCCGTCATGGCGGTGTTGTGGACCATGAGCTTTGATGACTGGCTCCTGCGCTCGCGCAGCGACCAGTTCGTCAAATATGCGCTGGCCATCACCGGCCTGGGTTTTTTGCAAAGCTGTGCGCCCCGGGTGCGGCCGCTGGGCTGGGGCATGCTGGCGGGCGCGCTGGGCGCGGGACTGGTCGCCGTCTACCAGACGGGCTGGACCGATGCCCACCGCGCCAATGGCTTTACCAATGCGATCCAGTTCAGCGGCATTGCGCTGGTGCTGGCGCTGGCCTGCTGCTTTGGCGTGCTGCTGCTGTGGCGCTCGCTGTCGGCCTGGCAGCGCGCCTTGGGCTTGGTGTGCAGCCTGTTCGGCTTGCTCGCCGTCATCCTGTCCGATACGCGCGGCAGCTGGATCGTGCTGCCCTTTGTGCTGCTGATTGGCGCGGTACTGCTGTGGCGCTGCGGTCTGCGCAAACCGGTGGGCCTGGGCCTGCTGGCCGCCGTGCTGGGCATTGGCGGCTTGGTCTCGCTCAAAGGCGACGAGATGGCCCAGCGCTACCACACCGCCGTGCACGAGGTGCAGAGCTACGAGGTGCAGGACCGCGATGCGGCAGAAACCTCGGTCGGCCAGCGCCTGGCCCACTGGCACCTGGCCTGGCACATGGGGCTGGACAAGCCGCTGACCGGCTGGGGCCTCAAAGGCTATATCGCCGAGAAGGCCCGCCGCGTGGAAGCGGGCGAGGCCAGTGCCTCGGTCCTCCCCTACGACCATGCCCACAACGAGCTGCTCGACATGTTTGCCAAGCGCGGGCTGGTGGGGGTGGCCCTGCTGCTGGCCTTTTATGCCGTGCCGCTGCTGATCTTCTGGCCCACGCAAAAGCGCATGGCCCAGTGCCCCGGCGCGCCTATGGACCGCCAGATTCTCTACCTGCGCATGCTGGGCATCATGGTGCCCCTGTGCTACATGGGCTTTGGCCTGACCCAGGTGTTTTTTGCCCATAACAGCGGGCATCTGTTCTACGTCTACCTGCTGGTGCTGCTGCTGGGTGCGCTGATTGGACGTGAGCGCGCACTCTTGGCTTTGCATTCCCAGCGCTGAGCATACAGCGCAAGAGGGTTCACCGGTGCTTCAGCCCGCGCGGCTGTGCCACTCGCGGGCGAGCAGGGCATAGATGTATTCATCACCCCACTGGCCGTTGAACTGGTCGTTCTCGATCAGGTGCGCCTCACGCCGCATGCCCAGGCGCTCGACCACGCCCACCGAGCCCTGGTTGGCGGCATCCAAGCGCGCAAAAATGCGGTGAAAGCCCAAGTCGCCAAACCCCTGCGCTAATGTGAGCGCCACCGCCTCGGTGGCATAGCCTTTGCCAGCATAGGCTGGATCAAAGATATAGCCCACCTCGGCCTGGCGCGCCGCGGCGCTGGCCAGCTTGAGCAGGGTCTCGCCCAGCAGGCAGCCATCGCTGCTGCGCACTACGGCAAAGCGCCGGGTGTCGCCCTCCTGGGCCAGGCGCTGGGGCAGCGCATCGCGTGCGAACTGGGCCTGCAATACGGCGGTGTCCTGCGGTGCATCGGCATACAGGTAGCGGTAGACGGCAGGCTGGCGATGGTAGTGGGCGTAGGCCTCGAAATCGCTGGATGCAAAGGCGCGTAGCTGAAGACGGGGGACGGGGCTTGGGTTCAACATGCGGTGGGTGACTTCCTGCTCAGGCCACTTGCTTCGCCGCAAAGCGCGCCGCCGGCTCGATCAGCTGGGCCTGCGCTGCCACCAGCGGCAGATCGCGTGAGCCCGCTACCGTGCCCTTGACCAGCGAATACAAGGTGGCCGTGGCCAGCTCCAGCGCTTCGGGCAAGGGGCGGCTCTCCGTCAAACGGCCCAGCAAGGTGGCGGCAAACACATCGCCCATGCCGTTGGGGAGCGGGTGCAGGTCGATGCGCGGCGTGGTCACCAGCCAGGCGCCTTGGCCATTGACGGCCAGGGTGCCCAGTTGGTCGGCCGCGATATCGGGTGTGGCCAGGCTGGTGATGACAATGGTGTCCGGCCCCCGGCCACGCATCTGGCGCGCGACGGCGACGGCCTCCTCGGTGCTGCCCAGCTTGGTGCCGCTCAGCAACTCGAACTCGAACTGGTTGGGCGTGATGATGTTGGCAAACGGGATGGCCTGGTCGCGCAGAAAATCGGGGATGGCGGGGTTCACGAAGAGCCCCCGGCCCACATCGCCCATCACCGGATCGCAGAGGTAGCGCAGCTGCGGGTTGGCCTGGCGGATGTCGTTGACGGCGTCGAGAATGGCTGCGCCGGTATCGGCATTGCCCAGGTAACCGGAGAGCACGGCGCCCACTTTGTGCAGCGCGCCGCGCTCGCGCAGGCCGGCGAGGATTTCGCGGATATGTTCGGCGCTCAGGATCTGGCCCCGGAACTGCCCGTAGCCCGTGTGGTTGCTGAACAGCACCGTATGCACCTGCAGCACCTCAAAACCCAGGCGCTGCAGCGCAAACACCGCCGCCGAGTTGCCGACATAGCCCCAGGCCACATGGGATTGGATGGACAGGATGACGGGGCGGGAGGCTTGCGCAGTGGCAGAGGGTGCAGCAGTGTTCACGGTAGGCAGTCTTTGCGGGCGAGGGCCCGGACCAGGCTGCCGGGCGTTGGCTGCTATTGTGCGCCCGCGGCCTGCCACTCCGCCTTGAGCTGCTGCAATAGTTGCGCAGCGGGCAGGGCTCGGGCCTGGGCCACGCCCTGGCCGGCCCAGAGTGACAGGTACTGTGCATCGCCCGCCGCGCCAGCGAGCTTGCGCAGCGCGCCGGTCAGTGCGTTTTGCACCGGGTAGGGCGGAATGGCACCCTCCTCGGCTTCGAGCGCATCGATCATCGCATTGCGGATGCCGCGTGCAGGCCGGCCCGAGATGGTGCGGGTGGTGACCGTGTCGGTGGCCTGGGCGGCCGCCAGCGCGGCGCGGTAGGCCGTGTTGATGGCCGATTCGGGGCAGACCAGAAAGGCCGTGCCCATTTGCACCGCCTGCGCGCCCAGCGCCTGGGCGGCGGCAATGCCGGCACCATCCATGATGCCGCCGGCCGCAATCACCGGCAGCTGCAGCTGGCGCACGCAGTCGCGCACCAGCGGCAGGGTGGAGACCATCGACGAGGCATAGTCTGCCAAGAAGGTACCCCGGTGGCCGCCGGCCTCACTGCCGCTGGCGATGACGGCATCGGCCCCCACCGCCTGCCAGGCCAGCGCCTCGGCCACCGTGGTGGCCGTGCCCCAGACCTGGCTGCCTGCGCCCTGCAGGCGCTGCACCTGGGCGGCGCTGAGAATGCCGAAGGTAAAGCTGGCCACGGCCGGGCGGCAGGTGACCAGCGCATCGAGCTGCTGCGCAAAGTCTTCGCACCACTGGCTGGGCACGGCCGGCTCGGCGCCAAAGCGGGCATAGAGCGGGGCCAGGCGCTGCAAGGCCTGCTGCACGGTGGCGGCATCGGGCGCGGGGGTGGCCTGCACAAACAGATTCATCGCAAAGGGCCGGTCGGTCTGCGCGCGCACCGCAGCGGCGGCTTCCGCCATCGCCTGGGGCGAGCGCATGCCGCAGCCCAGCGAGCCCAGGCCGCCGCCGGCGCTGACGGCAGCGGCCAGCGCCGGGCTGTCCGAGCCGGTCATCGGGCCTTGCACCACGGGCAGCTGCAGGCCCAGTTCTTGTGTCAGGTTGCGGGTCATACGGTCTCCATCGCGGTGGGGAAAGGGGTGGGGGTCGGGGTGGGGGCCGCTGCCTGCAACACGGCCAGCAGCTGCTGCACCGCGGGCGTGGCATAGCCCTGGCGGGTGACGAACATCGTGGTGCAGGCGCCCAAGGGCTCGCTGCGCACCGGCAGCGCATCGCGCTGCAGATCCAGCACGGTCTGCGGCACCACGGCGACCGCGCTGCCTGCGGCCACGGCCGCCACGATCGCATGGTACGAGGACAGCTGCAGCACGCGCGTGGGCGCAGGGCCATGGGCCTGCGCCATCCACTGCTCGCCAATGCGGCGGTAGGTGCAGCCATCGCTGAAACCGGCCAGGGTGCGCGGCAGCTCCCCTTCCTGGGTTTGGGCAGGGCGCAGCAGCAGCAGCGATTCTTCGTACAGCGGCACCAGATCGAGCGGCAGCGGCGCATCCACATCCGGAGGCGGCCAGGCGACCAGCGCGGCATCGAGCTGGTGGTCCAGCACCTGCTCCATCAGCTGCAGCGAGGCGGCCGTGGACAGCTCCAGCTGCACCTGGGGGTGGCTGCGGTGGAAAGCGGCCAGCGGCAGCGGCAGGCGCGCGGCGGCCGTGCTCTCCATCGAGCCCAGGCGCAGCCGCCCGCTGGGGTGCTGGCCACGCAGGCTTTGCGTGGCCTCTTCGGCCAGGGTCAGCAGCTGGTCGGCATAGCGCTGCAGCTGCCGTCCCTCGGGTGTCAGCACCATGCGCCGGGCTTCGCGTACAAAAAGCGCGACGCCCAGCGACTCCTCCAGCTGCTGGATGCGGGTGGTGATATTGGACTGGGCGCGGCCCAGCTGCTGTGCAGCGCGGGTGATGCTGCCGCTGGCAATGACCTGCTGAAAAATGGCGAGGGTGGCGAGATCCAACACGGCGGTATCTATCTTTTTTGAAGATGTTAATTTAACATAGCATCTCCAAAAAAGATACATAAGCACTAGGTCCGCACCATGCCACCCTCGGTCAGCTCTTCGGTTTCCCCTTCCACCCCTGCCCCCTCACTGCGCTGGGGCCAGCGCCCCTGGTGGGTCGCGGTGGCCGGCATGCTGGCGCTGGCCTCGGCCATGGGCGTAGGGCGCTTTGCCTTTACCCCCCTGATGCCGATGATGCTGCACGACGGCAGCATCGACCTGGCGCAAGGCAGCTGGCTGGCGATGAGCAACTACCTGGGCTACTTTGTGGGTTCGCTGGTCTGCATGGTGCTGCCCTGGGTGGCCCCGGGCCTGATGCAGCGCCTGCACCCCTCGCGCATGGTGCACTGGTGGCTGTTCATCACTGCGGTGCTGACGGCGGCGATGGCGCTGCACTGGCCCGGCGCCTGGGCCAGCCTGCGCTTTGTCTCGGGCGTGGCCAGCGCGGTGGTGTTTCTCAATATCACCCTGTGGTGCATGTCGCAGCTGGCGCATCTGGGGCGGCCGCAGATGGGCGGCCTGCTGTTTTGCGGCCCGGGCATCGGCATTGCGCTCACGGGCCTGGCCACCAGCGCCATGGTGGCGGCCGGCTGGCATGCCGTCAGCGCCTGGCTGGCCTTTGCGCTGCTGGCGCTGGTGCTGTGGCTGATGGTGATGACGGTGGTGCGCGGGCCGCTGGCGCCGCCGCCAGCCCCCACGCAGACGGGCACTGCCGTGGCCGTCGCGCCCGAGGGGCCGGTGGACCGCTTGCTGCTGACCCTGGCCTACAGCCTGGCCGGCCTGGGCTATATCGTTACCGCCACCTACCTGCCGGTGATTGCGCGGGGCGCGCTGCCGGCCGATTCGATCTGGCCTGACCTGTTCTGGCCCATGTTTGGCGGCGGCGTGGCGCTGGGCGCCTACTTGTCGACCCATTTGCCCGCCCGTTGGGACCGGCGCCGGCTCCTGATGGCCGGCTACGGCATCCAGGCGGTGTCGATTGCGATCAGCGCGCTGTGGCCCACGCCGCTGGGCTTTTCGCTGGGCAGCCTGCTGCTGGGCCTGCCGTTTACCGCGCTGACTTTTTTTGCGCTGCAAGAGGCGCGCCGCATCTGGCCCAGCGCACTCAGCAGCTTTCCGGGCCTGCTGACTGCGGCCTATGGGCTGGGCCAGATTGTGGGCCCGCCCATGGTGGCCTGGATGCTGGCCCACAGCGCCAGTACCCAGCAGGGCTTTGCCTATGGCCTGGCGGCGGCGGGCGGCGCGCTGGTGCTGGGCATGGTGGTTCTGGCCGGCATGGTCTGGCGCCACCCCCACCAGGGCTGAGCGGCGGAAACGCCGCTGGCAGCCAACGGCAAGGGGGCTGCAAAACCGGGCGCCCAAAGGCGCCCGGCCCGCATGTCCAACTCGTGAAACATTGTTTGACCTTGGGGTAAACTCCGGGGCGCAAACGTTTGCGCCTATGCAAACATGCGGCATCTCGCGGCTACTGCTGTGGATAGCGCCGCGTGATGCACAACAATCCTTCGGAGACTTATCTCATGCGCTTTACCCGCCGTACCCTGACTGCTGCGCTGGCTTTGGCCACCGTGGCTGGTTTTTCCCACCAAGCCGTCGCGGCTGACAAGCCCAAGGTGGCGCTGGTGATGAAATCGCTGGCCAACGAGTTCTTCCGCACGATGGAAGACGGCGCCAAGGCGCACCAGAAGGCCAATGCCGCCCAGTACACGCTGGTGGCAAACGGCATCAAGGACGAGACCGATACGGCCGCGCAGATCAAGATGGTCGAGCAGATGGTGGCCCAGCGCGTGCAGGCCATCGTGATCGCTCCGGCAGATTCCAAGGCCCTGGTGTCGGTGCTGAAAAATGCAGCCGACAAGGGCGTGCTGATCGTCAATATCGACAACAAGCTCGATGCCGACGCGCTCAAGAGCAAGGACCTGAACGTGCCGTTTGTCGGTCCGGACAACCGTGCCGGCGCCAAGCTGGTGGGCGAGTTCCTCGGCAAGCAGCTGCAGGCCGGTGACAAGGTGGGTATCGTCGAAGGCGTCTCGACCACGTTCAATGCCCAGCAGCGCACCCTGGGCTTCCAGGACGCGATGAAGGCCGCTGGCGCCAATGTGGTCAGCCTGCAATCGGGCCAGTGGGAAATCGACAAGGGCAACACGGTGGCTGCCGGCATGCTGCGCGAGCACCCCGATCTGAAGGCGATCATGGCGGGCAACGACAGCATGGCGCTGGGCGTGGTCGCAGCGGTCAAGGCCTCGGGCCGCACCGGCAAGGTGCAGGTGGTGGGCTATGACAACATCGCCGCCATCAAGCCCATGCTCAAGGACGGGCGCGTGCTGGCGACTGCTGACCAGTACGCTGCCAAGCAGGCTGTGTTCGGTATCGAGATCGCGCTCAAGGCCCTGGCCGAGAAGAAAAAGCAGAGCGAGCTGCCCGCTGAGGTCAAGACCGATGTGGCCTTGGTGACCAAGGACAGCAAGTAACAACGGCGCACACCATGGCAACGACTGAGGCGCAAGGCGCCGGCACGCCACGCGTGCGTTTGCAGCAGATGGGCAAGGCCTACTCCGGCACCTTGGTGCTCGAGGGCGTGAGCCTGGATCTGCATGCGGGCGAGGTGATGGCGCTGACCGGAGAAAACGGCGCGGGCAAGAGCACCTTGTCCAAGATTCTGTGCGGGTTGGTGGATCCATCGCAGGGCCAGATGCAGCTCGATGGCAAGCCCTTTGCCCCCACATCGCGCCGCGATGCCGAGCGCCAGGGCGTGCGCATGGTGATGCAGGAGCTGGGCCTGGTGGCCACCTTGACGGTGGCCGAAAACCTGCTGCTGGGCCAGCTCCCCCACAAGATGGGCTGGCTGGACCATGCGGCGATGCGGGCGCTGGCCCGCACCCAGCTGGCCAAGATCGGCATGGAGCATATCGACCCGGACACCCCCGTCTCGCAGCTGGGCATTGGCCAGCAGCAGATGGTGGAGATCGCCCGCAATCTGCAGGATGGCACGCGGGTGCTGGTGCTCGATGAGCCCACCGCCATGCTCACGCTCAAGGAAACCGAGCACCTGTTCACGCAGATCGCGCTGCTCAAGGCGCGCGGTGTGGCCCTGGTCTATGTGTCGCACCGGCTCGAAGAGCTGCAGCGCATTGCCGACCGCGTGGCCGTGCTGCGCGATGGGCGCCTCGTCGATGTGCGGCCCATGCAGGGCGTGCAGGAGCATGAGCTGGTCGAGCGCATGGTCGGCCATGCGGTGCAGGACAACGAAGGCCGGCCGCGCCGCACACGCGGTGCGCTGCGCCTGTCTGCGAAAAATCTGCAACGCGGCGCGCAGGTGCGCGGCGTGAGTCTGTCGCTCTATGCGGGCGAGATCATGGGCCTGGCGGGCCTGGTCGGCTCGGGCCGTACCGAGCTGGTGCGCCTGCTGTTTGGTGCAGACCGCGCCGAGCAGGGCGAGATCAGCCTGCATGCCGCTGGCAGCGCGGCCGCCACGCATACGGTGGCGCCCAATTGGAGCAGCCCGGTGCAGGCCATCCGCGCCGGCATCGGCCTGGTGACCGAAGACCGCAAGTCGCAAGGCCTGCTGCTGTCGCAATCCATCCGCGCCAACACCACCTTGGCGGGCATGCACAAGATTGCGCGCGGCGGCTGGCTGCAGCGCGCCCAGGAGAGCGAAGTGGCGCGCCATTTTGTCGAACGCCTGCGCATCCGCTCGCGCAGCGCCGAGCAGGCTGTCTCCACCTTGAGCGGCGGCAACCAGCAAAAGGTGGTGTTTGCCCGCTGGCTGCACCAGCCCTGCGATGTGCTGCTGCTCGACGAGCCCACGCGCGGCGTCGATGTGGGCGCGCGCGCTGACATCTACCACGAGATCGACCGCATGTGCGACGACGGCAAGGCCGTCTTGATGGTCTCCAGCGATCTGCGCGAGTTGATGGCCATGTGCGACCGCATTGGCGTGATGCATGACGGCGAGCTGGTGGCCGTGTTCGAGCGCGGCCAGTGGAGTGACCAGCAGCTGCTGGCCGCCGCCTTTGGCAATGTGGATGAAGCCCCATTGGCCCACGCCGCAGCCCAGGCTGCAACCCCCGAATAAAAAAGCAGGCAAGAGGACCAAGCCATGACCACCCCCCTTTCCGCGCGCGCCAGCGCGCCTACGCCGTCGGCTGCCAAGGCCTCTTCGGGCCGCATGCAGGCCTGGGGCACCTATGTGGGCCTGTTTCTGGTGCTGGCCGCGATGGTCACGCTGTTCAGCTTCCTGAGCGAGTATTTCTGGAGCGCCGAGACCTTTGTCACCATCGCCAACGAGATCCCCGCACTGGCGGTGATGGCCGTGGGCATGACCTTTGTGCTGATCCTGGCGGGCATTGACCTGTCGGTGGGCTCGGTGCTGGCGCTGTCGGCGGCGGTGGCGGCCCAGGCGATTCTGGTCTGGGGCCTCAACCCCTGGGCCGCCGGCGCGCTGGGCCTGCTCTGCGGCCTGCTGTGTGGCGCGGTGCTGGGCTCGATCTCGGTGGTTTGGCGCCTGCCGACCTTTATCGTGTCGCTGGGCATGCTCGAAGCGCTGCGGGGCGCAGCCTACCTGGTGACCGACTCGCGCACCCAGTATGTGGGCGACGCGATCTCGGGCCTGGCCGCGCCCATTGCCTATGGTGTCTCGGCCGCCTTTGTCATCGCCATCGTCGTGGTGGCGCTGGGCCAGATTGTGCTGACCCGCACCGTGTTTGGCCGCTATGTGGTGGGCATCGGCACCAATGAAGAGGCCATGCGCCTGGCCGGTATCGACCCGCGACCCATCCGCATCCTGGTGTTTGCGCTGACCGGCCTGCTCGCCGGCCTGGCCGGCCTGATGCAGTCGGCGCGCCTCGAAGCGGCCGACCCCAATGCCGGCAGCGGCATGGAGCTGCAGGTGATTGCGGCCGTCGTGATTGGCGGCACCAGCCTGATGGGCGGACGCGGCTCGGTGATCGCGACCTTCTTTGGCGTGCTGATCATCGCGGTGCTGGAAGCGGGCCTGGCCCAGATTGGCGCCAGCGAGCCTGCCAAGCGCATCATCACCGGCGCTGTGATCGTCGTGGCCGTGATCATCGACACGGTGCGCCAGCGCCGTGCCGCACGCCGGGCCTGACGGTGGCAATGAGCAGTATCAAGGACGTGGCGCGCCTGGCGGGCGTGTCCGTCACCACGGTCTCGCATGTGCTCAACAAGACGCGTTCGGTGCTGCCAGCCACGCAAGAGCGCGTGCTCGAAGCCGTGCAGACCCTGGGCTATGTGCCCAGCGCCGTGGCGCGCAGCCTCAAGATCAACGCCACGCACACCCTCGGCATGCTGGTGCCGGACAACTCCAACCCCTATTTTGCCGAGCTGGTACGCGCCGTCGAAGACGCCTGCTTTGCCGCCGGCTATGCGCTGCTGCTGTGCAATACCGACAACCATGCCGGGCGCCAGCAGGTCTACCTGGATGTGCTGTCGCAAAAGCGGGTCGATGGCCTGATCGTGGCCTCGACCAGCGATGATGCGCTGATGTCCCAGCACCTGGCGCAAACCGCGCTGCCCATGGTGCTGATTGACCGGGCCATTGCCGGCCTGGAGCGGCCTTGCGTGCAGACCGACCATGTGCAAGGCGGCATGCTGGCCACCCAGCACCTGATGGCGCTGGGCCGCAAGCGCATCGCCTGCGTGGGCGGCCCGCAGGATCTGCAGTCCAGCGAGCAGCGGGTACAGGGCTGGCGCCAGGCACTGCAGCTGGTGGGCCTGCCCAGCGATTTGCTGGTGCATGGCGATTTCACCGCCAATGGCGGCTATGTGGCGATGCGGCGCCTGCTGCGCGACCGTGCTGCCGACCGGCCCACGGCTGTGTTTGCCTGCAACGACCTGATGGCCATGGGCGCGCTGCGCGCCGTGCATGAAGCAGGCCTGCAAGTGCCCCGCGATGTGGCCGTGGTGGGCTATGACGATATCGAGCTGGCGGGCTACACCCAGCCGGCGCTGACCACGGTGGCCCAGCCCACCCAGGCCATGGCCGAGCAAGCGCTGGCCTGGCTGCTAGAACGCATCCAGGCGGGCCGCAGCGCCGAGCCTGTCGCGGCGGCCACGCAGCTGCTGGTGCCGGCGCTGGTGACCCGGGAGAGCAGCCGGGCCCTGGCCCGGGCCGCCGTGCCGATTGCGATTGGAGAAACCCTGTGAATGTGCCTATCTTGAGCCAGGCCCCACGTATCGTGGTGCTCGGCAGTTTGAACATGGACCTGGTGCTGCGCGTGCCGCATATGCCGCGCGCGGGCGAGACCATGCTGGGCCAGTCGCTCAGCCAGGTGCCTGGCGGCAAGGGCGGCAACCAGGCCGTCAGCTGCGCGCGCCAGGGGGCGGCCGTGAGCCTGCTTTCTTGCGTGGGCGAGGACGCCTATGCCGACCAGCTGCTCGCCGGCCTCGTCGCCGACCATATCGATGTGCAGCATGTGCAGCGCAGCGCGCGCGATGCCACCGGCGTGGCTGTCATCAGCGTCGATGACAGTGCCCAGAACCAGATCGTGGTGGTGCCCGGTGCCAACCTGCGCTTGCAGGTGACCGAGCCGGTGCTGCGCCCGCTGCTGCAGGATGCCGACTATGTGGTGCTGCAGTTCGAGACGCCGCTGGAAGAAGTGGACCAGGCCTTGCGCAGCGCGCGCGCCGTGGGCTGCAAGACGGTGCTCAACCCCTCGCCGGTGCAGCCGCTGCCCGATGCCTGGTGGCCCCGCATCGATGTGCTGGTGGTGAACGAAGCCGAGGCCGCGCAGCTGAGTGGCAGCCCGGTCGACAGCCCCGAGAGCGCCGCCCGCGCCGCGCGCTGGCTGCAGGCCAAGGGCGCCGGCCAGGTGGTGGTGACCCTGGGCAGCCAGGGCGCCGTTTGCTGCGATGCGAACTCGCCAGCGGGTGCCGAAGCCCCCGCCCATTGGCACCGTGCCCCCCAGGTGCAGGCGGTCGATACCACCGCTGCGGGCGACACCTTTTTGGGCGCGCTCACCGTGCAGCTGGCCTCCGGTGCCAGCCTGGACGAGGCCACGCAGTGGGCCATCCGCGCCGCTGGCATCTGCGTCACCCGCGCTGGCGCGCAGCCGTCCATCCCCTTTCATGCCGAGGTAGCGACCCGCACCGAAGCGAGCCCCTGGAGCCCCTTATGAAGCGTGCTGCGCTGTTGAATATCGAGTTGTCGCAAATCATCGCCGCGATGGGCCATGGCGACATGCTGGTGATTGGCGATGCCGGCCTGCCGGTGCCCCCCGGCGTGCGCCGCGTGGACCTGGCCGTGGCGCGCGGTGTGCCGAGCCTGGACCAGGTGCTGCAGGCCATCCTGAGCGAGCTGCAGGTGGAAGCGGCCATCGTCGCCAATGAGTGCCTGGACGGTCAGCAACTGCCGGCCTGGTACCAGCAGCGCCAGGCCGATGGCCTGCCCAGCGCGCCGCAGTGCGTCTCGCACGAAGAATTCAAGGCCATGAGCCGCCAGGCCGTAGCGGTGGTGCGCACCGGCGAGTGCACGCCGTACGCCAATATCGCGCTGCGCTCCGGCGTCGCGTTCTAAGCACTGACATCCAACGTGCCATCAACAAGGGCCTCTGCTGCAAAGCAAGAGGCCCTTTGAACAAGCGTTCGGTGGTGGCTTAGACGCTAGCCGGAGGCAACGTTTGCGCCGGCGTGCTGCGTGCCAGCGGCGCCAGCGGCAGGCGCAGCACAAAGACTGCGCCGCCACCCTCACGCCCCTCGCAGTGCACGCTGCCTTCGTGGCGTTCGGCAATCGAGCGCACCAGGGCCAGGCCCAGGCCCACGCCGCCATGGCGCTCGCTGGCGCCGGGCATGCGGTAAAAGGATTCAAAAATGCGCTCGCGCTGGTCGGGCGGCACGCCGGGGCCCCGGTCGGCCACGCGGATCTCGGCATAGGCGCCTTGCTTGTCCAAGAACAAGGTGATCGGGCCCTGGGAGTAGCGGCGGGCGTTTTCCAGCAGGTTGCGCACCGCGCGGCGCAGCAGCTTGGCAATGCCGCGCACCTCGATGGCATCGCCATGCATGTCGGCGACTTCCAGGTCGGCCTCGACCCGCGCGCACTCTTCGGCGCACAGGCCAATGATGTCGATCATCTCGGAGCTGCCGACATCGGCCTCGCGCGCGCCCAGGCGGCTGGCCAGCAGGATCTCGTCAACCAGCTGGTCGAGCTCGGCGATATTGCGCTGGATCTCCTGCTTGAAGGTGGGCGAGGGCTTCTCGCCCATCAGCTCCACCCCCATGCGGATGCGGGTCAGCGGGCTGCGCAGCTCATGCGAGGAGTTGGCCAGCAGCGATTTGTGCGCCTGCACCAGCGCCTCGATACGGGCGGCGGCGGCATTGAACTGCTCGGCCAGGTCGCTGACCTCGTCATTGCCGCGTACATCGACGCGCACCGACAGGTCGCCATCGCCAAACTGCTTGACGCCTTTGCGCAGCGCCTCGAGCCGGCCCATCAGGCGGCGGATGATGGGGAACACGCCGACCACGACGACGACACCGATGAGCCCCAGCATCCAGAAAAAGCCAAACGGCGGCTTGACCCAGAACCACCAGGGGCCCAGGTTGGGCGGCGGTGGGCGGTGGCCTTCACCCCGGCCGGAGCGGCGCTGCAGCTCCATCTCGTAGGTGCGGCCCTGGTCGTCCTCAATCAGGTAGAGCACCAGCTCGCTCGGGTCGCCGGGCTGGCGCACTGCCTCGCCATGCAGCAGCACCCCGCCATCGGCACTGCGGATCAGCAGCTCGCGCGCGGGCGGCTGCAGCGGCGTGGCGTTTTTCTCCGCCGCCGCCTGCCAGGCCCAGCCAATCACCAGGATCAGCACGGCCACGCCGCCCACCACGGTGAGCCAGATGCGCAGATAAAGCCGCTCGGCGAAGTATTTGTAGAGATGCATGCGTGCAAACGTGCAAAGGGGCGCTAGCGCCGGGGCTCAGTCCTGCTGTTTGGCAAACACATAGCCCACGCCGCGCACGGTCAGAATACGGCGCGGATTCTTGGCATCGGCCTCGATGGCGGCGCGGATGCGGCCCATGTGCACATCGATGGAGCGGTCAAAGGCCTCGAGCTCGCGGCCGCGCACCGCTTCCATGATCTGGTCGCGGCTGAGCACGCGGCCGGCGCGCTCGGCGAGGGTGACCAGCAGGTCAAACTGGTAGCTGGTCAGGTCGGCGGGCTTGCCGCTGATGGTGACAGCCCGGGCGTCGCGGTCGATCTCGAGGCTGCCAAAGCGCAGCACCTGGCTGGCGGGGGCTGCGGCGCTGCCACCATCGACGCGGCGGCGCAGAATGGCGCGGATGCGGGCGAGCAGCTCGCGCGGCTCAAAAGGTTTGGGCAGGTAGTCATCGGCGCCCACTTCGAGGCCGATGACGCGGTCCATCGGGTCGCCCTTGGCGGTGAGCATCAGGATAGGCACCTGGGCTGCGGGGCCGCTCAAGGTACGGATGCGGCGGCAGACCTCCAGGCCGTCCAGATCGGGCAGCATCAGGTCGAGGATGACCAGGTCGGGCGACTGGCCGCTGGCCGGGTCCTGCAGGGCCGACAGGCCGCTGGCGCCATCGGCCATGTGGCTGACCTGCAGCCCCGACTGGGCCAGATACTCGCTCACCATATTGGCCAGACGCTCGTCATCTTCGATCATCAACAGTTGGTGGGTATGCATGGCAGTCATGGTTATGGGCGGGTGAACCCGCAGATTTTGCTATAGAGGGCCATGGTGGCACGCTGGGGTCGCGCCGGATTGTCCCTGCCGTAAAGTTTGGTAAACCGCGCCCGGGCCCTGTCAACCTCTTTATGACCTGCCCGGCACCGGTGTGATGCGCGAGGCCAGCCAGACCAGCACCAGCACCGGCAGCCCCAGCAGCGCCGTCGACACAAAGAACTGCGCATAGCCAAAATGGTCCACATAGACGCCCGAGAAGCCGGCAATCCACTTGGGCAGCAGCATCATCATCGAGCTGAACAGCGCGTACTGGGTGGCCGAGTAGTTCACATTCGTCAGGCTCGACAGGTAGGCGATAAAGGCGGCCGACGCAATGCCGCCGGCCAGGTTGTCGGCCGAGACCACCGCAATCAGGCCCACCAGGTCATGGCCGCGCGTGGCCAGCCAGGCAAACAGCAGGTTGCTGCCGGCCGACAGCACGGCGCCCAGCATCAAGACCCGCATCACGCCGATGCGCATCGAGATCACGCCGCCAATAAAGGCGCCGACCAAGGTCATGATGACGCCAAAGATCTTGCTGACCGAGGCGACCTCGGCCTCGGTGTAGCCCATGTCGACATAGAAAGGGTTGGCCATGATGCCCATCACCACGTCCGAGATGCGGTAGATCGCAATCAGCGCCAGGATCAGCACCGCATGCCAGCCGTAGCGGCCAACAAAGTCGGCAAACGGGGCGACCAGCGCCTCCTGCAGCCACTGGGCGGCATTGCGGGCGGGGGTCATGGGCTTGGCCGCCGGCTCGGGCGACAGCAGCACGGTGACCACGCCCACCAGCATCGAGGCGGCCATCACCATATAGGCAAAGCCCCAGGCCTGGCGCTGGTAGTCGCCCGCACCTTCTTGCAGGCCCAGGGCCACCAGCCACAGCACGCCGGCGCCGGCCCAGATCATCGCGATGCGGTAGCCGGTCTGGTAGGTGGCGGCCAGCGCCGCCTGGCGATCGGCATCGGCCGATTCGATGCGGTAGGCATCGAGCGCAATATCCTGCGTGGCCGAGCCAAAGGCCACCGCCAGCGCGCACCAGACCACATGCTTGAGGTGCAGCTGCGGATCGACCCAGGCCATGCCCAGCAGGCCGGCAACTACCAGGCCCTGGGCCAGCAGCAGCCAGCTGCGCCGGCGCCCCAGCAGGCGCGTGAGGACCGGCAGCGGCAGCCGGTCAACCAGCGGCGACCAGACCCATTTGAAGGCATAGGCCAGGCCCACCCAGCTGAGGTAGCCAATGGTGCTGCGGTCAATCCCTGCCTTGCGCAGCCAGAACGACAAGGTGCCCAGCACCAGCAGCAGCGGCAGGCCGGCAGAAAAGCCCAGCGCCAGCATGCGCAGGCTGGCCGGCTCGGTATAGACGCGAAACGTGTCCGCCCAGGAGCGGCGGGCGGCGGGGGAGGAGGCGGTAGCGGGCGAAGAGGTGTCGGCCATGCGGACGAGGCGTGCAGTAAAAAGGGGCGGGCCAGGCCAGGCCCGGACAATGCGTCAATATACGCTGATCCGCGCTGCTGACCGGGGCAAGCGGGGCAACAAGGGGCCAGCGCCAGCGCTTGGCTACACTGTGCGCTATGCACTGATGCACCGCTGCTGCCATGGCCGACCACCACCACCACCGATTGCTGGCTCCTGACTACTCTGTTCGCCACTACGAAGGCGAGCAGCAGGCGCACAGCCATGACCATGTGCAGCTCTTGTATGCGCTGGCCGGCCGCATGGAGCTGGAGGTCGATGGCAAGGCCGCCTATGTCGACACTGCCAGCGGCGTGGTGATACCGGCAGGTGCCACCCACGCCTACCTGGCACAAAAGGGCAGCGCGCTGGCCGTGGTGGATGTGCCCGACGGCGCCGACTGGGCGCAGATGCGCCGCTTTGCCGCCCCGCCGCGCGACTGGCTCGCCACCCATGCCTCCGCCTTGACGGTGGCCCAGGCCCATGTGGCCTGGGTGCAGCAGTCGCCCGCGCTGCTGCTGCGCCGCGCACTCGATGTGCAGGCCATCACCGCTGCAGTGCGGGCCGACCTGGCCGGCGACTGGCGCACGCCCCAGTTGGCGGCGCTGGCGCACCTGAGCGCCCAGCGCTTTCATGTGCGCTGGCAGGAGCTGACTGGCAGCACCCCCCAGCAATGGCTGCGCGACCTGCGTCTGACCGAGGCCAGCCAGGCGCTGGCCGCCGGCCAGCCGCTGGAGACCACGGCGCTGCGCTGCGGCTACAGCACGGCCAGCGCGCTGGCCTATGCGCTGCGGCGCGATCGCGGTGTGGGCAGCCGCAGCCTGCGCAAGGGCGCAGGCGCTTGATGCTCTGGGCACTTTGGGTACGTTGGCCAGCACAGGCACAAGCGTTTCTCGACATTTGCCCCGGCCCCGTCGCGGCACCATAGCGGCATGACACAGACTTCCAGCGGCATGGTATCCCCCGCCCCTTCTTCATTTTTCAGCGCCTCTGCGCAAGGCATTACGCTGGTCGCCATTGCCGGCGTGCTCTGGGGCACCAGCGGTACGGCCCAGTACCTGGGGGCGGCGGGGCTGTCGCCGTTCTGGGTGGGTGCGGCGCAGCTGGCGGTGGCTGCGGCATTTTTGGGCCTGAGCCTGCTGTGGGCGCGGCGTGGCAGCACCGGCAGCCTGGTGCTGCGGCCCAGCCAGGCGGGGCTGCGGCTGTCGTCGTTCTTCTGGGCATCGCTGGGCATTGGCGGCTACAGCGTGTTCTTTTATGCCGGCCTGCAGATGGCGGGGGTAGGCGTGGGCACGGCCGTGGCCATTGGCAGCAGCCCCATCTGGGCGGGCCTGCTGCAGGCGGTGGTGCTGCGCGCGCCGCTGTCGCCGCTGTGGTGGCTGGGCACCCTGGTCAGCGTGGCCGGTGGTGTGGCCATGGTGATGGGCGAGGGCGGCAGCAGCCAGGTCTCCTGGCCCGGGCTGGCGCTGTGTCTGCTCGCCGGTCTGTCCTATGCCGGCTATGCGCTGGTCAATAAGCGTCTGGTCAGCCATATGTCTCCCAAGGTGGTGAACTTCTATGTGTTCAGCGGCGCGGCCCTGCTGGCGCTGCCGGTGGCCGCGCTGTATGCGGGCATGCCGCAGTGGAGCCTGTCTGCCGTGCTGGTGGTCGTCTATCTGGGCGCCGTTGTCTCGGGCATTGCACACTTGCTGTTCTCGATGGGCCTGCGCCATATCTCGGGGCCCACTGGGGTGGCGCTCAGCCTCATCGAGCCAGTAGCGGCCTTTGTGCTGGCCGTGTGGATCGTCGGCGAACACCAGCCCTGGGTGGCCTGGGTGGGGCTGGCGGCGGTGCTGCTGGGGCTATGGGTGGTGGTGAAAGCCGAGATGCGGGCTTGATTTGTTCAGACAACGAAGTGGGATTTGGCCATTGGGTGACACTCTTGCTTCGGTGATCTGCTTGTTGGGCCAGGGCGATAGTTTTAGCCACAAGCTGGTTAAAAACTTGTGCAAACATCGTGTTTTCATGATTGGAACTGGAATGCCTGATCTGCCCCATCCCTCACCATTGTTCAGCTGCGCCTGCCATGGGCGCCGCGCCTGGCTGCAGACCCTGGTCGCAGGGGCTGCCGTGGTGGGTGCCGGTAGCGCGGGCAGTGCCTGGGCGCAGGTGGATGTAGGCAAGTCATCGGCGCTGCGCAACCTGGTGCCAGCCGAAGCGCTGGAGCAGGCGGCGCAGCAGCAGTACGGGGAGCTGCTGGCGCAGGCCAAGCAGCAGGGCGCATTGGCGGGGCCGGGCAATGCCCAGCTGCAGCGCCTGCAGACGATTGCCCAGCGCCTGATTGCACAGGCCCTGCCCTGGAACCCACGTGCCAAGGACTGGAAGTGGCAGGTGAACCTGATAGGCAGCAAGCAGATCAACGCCTTTTGCATGCCCGGCGGCAAGATCGTGTTCTACACCGGGCTCATTGACCAGCTCCAGCTGAGTGACGACGAGATTGCGATGGTCATGGGCCACGAGATGGCGCATGCGCTGCGCGAGCATTCGCGCGAACAGCTGGCCAAGACCCAGGCCACCGGGCTGGGCATCCGCCTGGGCGCGGCGATTTTTGGCCTGGGCGATATGGGTACCGCCGCCGCCAACCTGGGCGGGCAGCTGCTGACGCTCAAGTTCAGCCGCTCCGATGAATCCGATGCCGATCTGGTGGGGCTGGAGATCGCTGCACGTGCCGGCTATGCACCGCAGGCCGCCGTCAGCTTGTGGGAGAAGATGGGCGCGGCCACCGGTAAAGGCGGCATCGGCTTTCTGTCCACCCACCCGACCGGGCCCAACCGCATCGCCAGCCTGCAGGCCAATGTGCCCAAGGTGCAAGGCCTCTACGAGCAAGCCAAGCGCTAAACGGTCTTACACCCAGGCCACCACCATCGGGTTCTTGCGCGAGAACAGTGCCACATGCGCGTCGATTGCATGGCGTACCCTGGCCAGTGCCTCGGGATTGTCAGCGCTGCAGACAAAGGACAGCATGTCGCCCTCGGCCCGCAGGCTGCAGTGGCCCCAGGGGAACTGGGCCTCGCCCTGGTGGCTGTCGTACTGCACGCTGATCTTGCGGCTGAAGTGGTAGCACAGGCGCTGCAGATAGCGGCTGGCCTCCGGGGTGGCGACCTGGCCTTGGGTGCTGAGGCTTGTCAGCGCGGGCTCGGACATGGCACTCAGTCCTCGATCGCCATTGCCAGCGCCTGCTGTGCCGCTGGCAGCATGGCGCTGCCATGGTCGGCACCGGGAAAGCTGGCATAGCGCAGCGCCAGGCCTGGCGCGCCGCGCAGGCCCTCCATCAGCGCGGGGATGCCCGGGGCGCTCTGGCGCTGGCGCCGTATGGCGTCGCGGGCCGGGTCGCTCGCGGGGGCGGATGGCGCGGGCGGCGATGCCTGCGTGGATGGCGCTGCAGGCCGCGCTTCGCGCTCGCCTTGCGTGACCAGCAGCCGTAGCGGCGGTGCATCCTTCGCCTGGCTGGCGGCATGCGCCAAAAATCCGGGCAAGGCTTGCAGCACCAAGCCATCGCGCCACCAGATCGAGGGGCTGGCGGCGACATAGCGCTGAAAGCTACCGGGGCGGGTCAGCAGCGCATGCAGCACGCACAGGCCGCCATACGAGTGGCCAAAAAAGGTCTGGCGCGTGGTGTCGATCGGCAAGCTCCCCTCCACCAGCGGGCGCACCTGCTGGTCGATAAAGTCGAGGAAATGGTCGGCGCCGCCTTCGGCGCGTCCGCGCGCATCGGTGGCGGGGCCGGGCGCAGGCGGCGTGTAGTCATAGCTGCGGGCGCTCAGGTCCAGCACCGCGCTGTCGGCATAGCCCAGGCCGACGACCACGGCGCCTTGCGTGGGCACCGAGGGCCCGCGCGCAAAGCGGTTGCGCATCAGCTGCGCGGTGGGCGTGAACAGCAGGTTGCCGTCCAGCAGGTAGAGCACCGGGTAGCCCTGGGGCGGTGGCGGGGCGGGCGGCACGGCCACCATGATGCGGTGCACGCGATCCGGTGCGCCCGGGCCGGGCATGCCGGGGGCGCGCAGGTCCAGCTGCCGCGTGCCGGGCAGGGTCACGGGTGGCGCGTCCTTCAGGCTGCTTTGCCAGGCGCAGCCGGGCAGCGCAAGCGCAGCGCCCAGGCCCAGCAGGCGGCGCCGGGTCACATCGGCCAGCTGGGCCAAGGGCAGGGTGGGGAAGGTGGGCAGGGCGAGTTGCATAGGGGCTGGGCTTGCGGCAAATCAACCATGGGCTTGAGAATGATTTGCATTAAGAAATTATCATGGCAAGCATGGCACAAACCCGCTTGGCCCATGTTTGCTGCAGCAAGAAAGATGTTTGCGCATGCTGGGCTCCTTCAACACGCTCTACCGGCCTGGCCTATGCGCGCCCCTGATTCCGCGACCAATGCCGAGGCAGAGCTGCGCGCCCATGTTTCGCGGCTGCGCGAGCTGCGCCCGGGCCTGCACCTGCACAGCGAAGACGGCTGCGACCCGCGCGACCAGACCGCGCAGGCCGAGATCGACGCCGGGCTGCGCCTGGTGGTGTTGCTGGAAGGGCGTATCGATGTCTCTTACGGTTTGACCCGGGTGGCGCTGAGCCACCAAGGCGCAGGCGCCAGCGCCGCGCTGGTGTCGGTGGCCGAGCGCGAGCGCTTTGAGCGGCGGGCGCGCTCGGGCGTGTACTCGCGCCGTGTCAGCCTGGGGCTCACCCCCGCCTGGCTGGCCCAGGCCGGGGGTGGCGATGGCGCTGCCTGGCCCGATCTGCAGCGCTTCATGCACGAGCACCTGGCCACGCGCCACTGGCAGCTGTCGCCGCGCGCTGCGGTGATTGCCGAGCAGATCGTGCACCCGCCGGGGCTGACGCCGCTGCTGCAGCACATGTACCTGGAGAGCCATGCGCTGGAGCTCTTGGGCGAGGCGCTGGCCACCGTGGGCGATGGCGAGGCCGCAGCTCCGGGCGGCAGTGCGGCAGGCCTGTTGCCGCGCGAGCACCAGCGGCTGCGCGCGCTGCATGCGTTTCTGGCCTCGGGCCAGGCCGATACGCTGTCGATGGATGCGATTGCGCGCCAGGCGGGCGTCAATGCCAGCACCTTGCAGCGCCAGTTCCGCAGCGTCTACGGCACCACGGTGTTTGAGTTTTTGCGCGAATGCCGGCTGCAGCGCGCCCGCCAGGCGCTGGAGCGCGACGGCATTACCGTGGGCCAGGCCGCGCTGCTGGCTGGCTACACCAGCGCCGCCAACTTTGCCACCGCCTACCGCCGGCGCTTTGGCCTGGCGCCCAAGCTGGCGCGGGTCCGGGTCTAAAGCCAAATTGCTCCTGATTGACCGCCTGTTCCTCGAACGGGCGGCTTTGCCGCTGGCGCAAACATCTTTGTTGGCCGCGCAAACCACGGACCGCCCCCCAGATGGAAGAATTCAGTACTTGGTAATGAAAATCATTCATCTTTACAAAAGGGGCGGTATGGCGATCCAGGCAGGGGAACAGGGGTGGCGCTTGCGCGCTGTGGCAGCAGCGGTGCTGGTGTTGGGGGTGCAGGCGGCGGCGCAGGCACAAACCCCGGCACCGGCAACCACACCGTCGGAGCAGGATCCGACCTTGGAGACGGTGCAGGTGCTGGGCACGGCAGAAAGTGCCTGGAAGCAGGCACCGGGCGTCTCGACCGTCACGCGCGAGGACCTGGACAGCCAGCCGAGCAATGACCTCGCCGATGTGCTGCGCCAGCAGCCCGGTGTGAACCTGACCAGCAACTCCAGCAGCGGCCAGCGCGGCAACAACCGCCAGATCGACCTGCGCGGCATGGGCCCGGAAAACACCTTGATCCTGGTCGATAGCAAACCCGTCAACAGCCGCGGATCGGTGCGCTACGGCTGGCGCGGCGAGCGCGACACGCGAGGCGACATGAACTGGGTGCCGCAGGAGGCCGTCGAGCAGATCGAGGTGCTGCGCGGCCCCGCCGCTGCCCGCTACGGCAATGGCGCAGCCGGCGGCGTGGTCAACATCATCACCAAGGGCATCCCCGACAAGCTGAGTGGCAGCGCGACGGCGTACTACAACCAGCCAGAAGATTCGCGCGACGGCAGCAGCAGCCGCACCAGCTTCTCGCTGGCCGGGCCGATCTCCGAGCAGCTGGGCTTTCGTCTGAGCGGCAATGTGGACAAGACCGATGCGGACGCCTGGGACATCAACCAAGGCCATGCCTCGACCCGCACCGGCATTTATGCCGGCACCTTCCCTGCGGGCCGCGAAGGGGTGCGTGACCGCAACCTCTCGGGGCGCCTGAGCCTCAAGCCCGCAGCGGGCCACCGCATCGACTTGGATGCCAGCTTTGCGCGCCAGGGCAACATCTATGCGGGTGATACGCAAAACACCAACAACTACACCGTCGATGCGAATGGCAACCTGGTCGCCACCTCGCAGCGCGTGCTCGATGCGCTGGGCACCGAGACCAACCGCATGTACCGCTCGACCTATGCCGTCACGCACAAGGGCGAGTACGACTTTGGCAGCTCCACCGCCTACCTGCAGTACGAAACCACGCGCAACACCCGCATGAACGAAGGCCTGGCCGGCGGCACCGAAGGCCTGTTCTCCAGCGATGCCTATGGCACCTCCAAGCTCGACATCCTGACCGCCCATGGCGAGATCAGCGCCCGGGGTAAATGGGGCAGCCTGCCCCATGTGATGACCGTGGGCGCCGAGTGGGTGGAGCAAAAGCTCGAAGACAGCAACTCCGTCTCGCAAACCACGACCGAGGCTGGCAGCGTGCCCGGGGTGGACAACACCGGCCGCAGCGGCAAGATCTCCTCGCGCATTGCCTCGCTCTTTGTCGAAGACAACATCGAGCTCAATGCCAGAACCCTGCTGACCCCCGGCCTGCGCCTGGACCAGCACAGCGAGGTGGGCACCAACTGGAGCCCGTCGCTGAACCTGTCGCACTACCTGACGGACAAGGTCACGTTGAAGGCCGGTGTGGCGCGGGCCTACAAGGCCCCCAACCTCTACCAGATGAACCCCAACTACCTGCTCTACAGCCGTGGCATTGGCTGCTGGGGCGCGGGTGGGGCCTGCTATCTGATGGGCAATGCCGACCTCAAGCCCGAGACCAGCATCAACAAGGAGCTGGGCATCGAGTATGCCGACGAGGGCCTGCTCGCCGGCGTCACCCTGTTCCACAACGACTACCGCAACAAAATCGATGCGGGCATGACCCCGGTGGGCACCGCGACCGGCGGCACCGGTGCCTATGCCAATGCCGATGTGTTCACCTGGACCAATATCCCCAAGGCGGTGGTCTCTGGCGTGGAGGGCACGTTCAACGTCAAGCTCAGCCCCGCAGTGCGCCTGAGCAACAACCTCACCTACATGGTGCAGAGCAAGAACAAGACCACCGGCGAGCAGCTGTCCATCATCCCCAAGTACACGCTCAATTCACGCGTGGAGTGGCAGACCACCAATGCCTTGCAGCTGCTCGGCTCGGTGACCTGGTACGGCGGGCAAAAGCCCAACAAGCTCGACTACCAGGGTCTGCCGCTGACTGGCGAGGAAACCCGCCGCCTGGCCCCCTATGCGCTGGTGGGCGTGGGCGCGCGCTACAGCTTTACCAAGGATGTCACCCTGACCGCCGGCATCAAGAACCTGTTTGACAAGCGCCTCTACCGCATGGGCAATGCCGTGGGTGTGAACAACCCGCGCACCATCTACGGCGCCGGTGCCGCAACCTACAACGAGCCCGGTCGCTCGTTCTACGCCTCGCTCACGGCCAAGTTCTGATCGGCGCGCCATGTAAAAAAGGCCAGCGGCATGCCGCTGGCCTTTGGCGTTCAAGTGCTGATCTGGGATCAGGTGCCGCCCACATAGGGGTTGCTTTGGCGCTCACGGCCAAAGCTGCTCTCGGGGCCATGGCCGGGGATGAACACCGTCGCATCGCCCATGGGCCACAGCCGCTGGGTGATGGAGTCGATCAGCTGCTGGTGGTTGCCCTGGGGGAAATCGGTGCGGCCAATGCTGCCGGCAAACAGCACATCACCCACAAAGCAGCGCGTGATCTGCGGCGCATGGAAGACCACATGGCCGGGGGTGTGGCCCGGGCAATGGCGCACCTGCAGGGTTTCCTGCCCGATGCTGACCGTATCGCCATCCTGCAGCCAGCGCGTGGGCGTAAAGCTTTGCGCAGGCGGAAAGCCAAACATCTGGCTTTGCTGGGGCAGGCCATCAATCCAGAACTGGTCGCCGGGGTGCGGGCCAATGATCGGCAGGCCGCGCTGCTCGGCCAGCGCCCCGGCGCCACCGGCATGGTCGATATGCGCATGGGTGAGCCAGATGGCCTGGAGCTGCAGACCCAGGCGCGCGATCTCCGCTTCGATGCGCTCCAGATCACCGCCGGGATCGATAACGGCGGCCTCCATCTGCTGGTCGCACCAGACCAGGGAGCAGTTTTGCTGAAACGCGGTGACGGGAATCGTGTGGTAGTGGAGCATGGTTGGTGTGGGGGCTGGCGGCCACGCACAGGGCTGGCGTGTGCAGGGCGCAATACGGCTATTGTGCGGCAAGCTGTGGTGGGCTTGGAGCTGGGCGGGGTTCGGCGCTGCAAGTGGGTGCCGCTTGGAGGATGGTTTGTAGAATCAGCACTTCGCCCCCTGCTTTCACCACCTGTCTGGATTCTTGATGCCCCGCCCCCCTGCCTTGCCACGTTCGGATTGGGTGCTGCGCAGCCCGCCTTCCGACCGCATGGAGCGCATCGAGGCCTGGTTCCAGGGCAATGCCTACGCGATGCACCGCCACGACACCTATGCGATAGGGCGCACCCTGGCGGGCGTGCAGAGCTTTCACTACCGGCGCGGCCGGCGCGACAGCCTGGCCGGCAGCACCCTGGTGCTGCATCCCGACGAAGCGCATGACGGGCAGGCCGGCACGGACGAGGGCTTTCGCTACCGCATGGTCTATGTGGAGCCCGCGCTGATCCAGGACATTCTGGGCGGCAGCGCGCTGCCATTTCTGGAGGGCGGTATCACCAACGACCCGGCTATATCGGCCGCTGCCGAGGCCCTGCTGCAAGGCGTGGACGATACGGTCGAGCCGCTGGAGCAAAGCGATGCGCTGGCGCAGCTGGCCCATGCGCTGGCCGCTGCCACCGGCGGGCCCGGCACAAGGCGCGCCAAAGCCAAGGGCGACTACCAGGCCGCACACCGTGCGCGTGACTACCTGCTGGCCCATGCCAGCAGCGGGGTAGCACTCGATGCGCTGGAAGCGGCTACCGGCCGCGACCGCTGGAGCCTGTCGCATGATTTCCGCATGTTCTACGGCACCAGCCCTTACCGCTACCTCACCATGCGCCGGCTCGATGCCCTGCGGCGCGGGTTGCTGGCGGGCCTGTCGCTGGCCGATGCTGCCCAGGACGCCGGCTTTGCCGACCAAAGCCATATGACGCGGCATTTTCTGAAAACCTTTGGCATCACCCCGGGGCGCTGGCTGCAGGTCATGCGCCAGGCATCGCGCCGCTGAACGCTTGCCCACAAACGTTCAATACTTTTGGGCGGTGCATTCTTAAGCTGGCTGCTGTTTTCAACCTATCCAGCAAGACCATGCCAGCATCTACCGAAACATTTCCCACTCCAAGCCACCGTGGCCAAGGCCAGTCCATCGATCTGCTGGGCAAGATCGCATTGCTGCAGGGCCACTGGCAGCCGCGCGTGGTCGCAGAGATGAACGACTACCAGTTCAAGCTCGTCAAGATCGCCGGCGAATTTTTGTGGCACCAGCACAGCGACACCGATGAAACCTTTATCGTCCTCGATGGCGAGTTGCGCATCGACCTGCGCGACGCCAGCGGCAGCCTCCGCGCCATCCACCTGCAGGCCGGCCAGATGGCCGTCATCCCCCAAGGCCTGGAGCACAAACCCTTTGCACAGGCCGAGGTCCAGCTGCTGCTGATCGAGCCGCGTGGGGTGGCGAATACGGGGGATGGGGAGGCGGGGGAGCGTACGGTGGCGAATGATCTCTGGATCTGATCGCGGCCCAGCCATGGACATGACTTGCATAGTAGATATGCAAGGCCCTAGGCAAAAATGCGCGTAGCCCAAACCGCTGGCCCGTGATACAAGGAGTTCAGCGCTGCAGGCATGGCCGGGCACACCGGCGCTCTGCAAGCGAGTTGATCCCTGAACCAGGAGCGCGCATCCATGTCCAGCACCTTGTCACCGACGTCCGCAGCAGCGGCGCCGCAGCCAGCGCCAGCAAACCCGCAATGCATAGGGGTGCCGCGCGAGATATTTCCCGGTGAAAAGCGCGTGGCCACCGTGCCTGCGGTGGTGGAGAAGCTGGTCAAGCTGGGCTTTCGCGTCAGCGTGGCGGCAGGCGCTGGCGCCGCTGCCAGCTTTGGCGATGAGGCCTACCGCGCAGCGGGCGCCCAGGTGCTGCCCAGCGCAGCGATCTGGGCGGGGGCTGACATACTCTTCAAGGTACGGCCACCGACGCCCGACGAGGTCGAATGGATGCATGCCGGCCAGATTCTGGTCGGCTTTGTCTGGCCTGCGCAAAACCCCGCGTTGATGGCGCAGCTGGCGGCCAAGGGGCTGACGGTGCTGGCCATGGATGCGCTGCCGCGCACCCTGAGCCGCGCGCAGAAGATGGATGCGCTGACCTCGATGGCGGGCGTCAGCGGTTACCGGGCGGTGGTCGAAGCGGCCCATGCCTTTGGGCGCTTTTTCAACGGCCAGATCACGGCGGCGGGCAAGGTGCCGCCGGCGCAGGTGTTTATTGCGGGAGCAGGGGTGGCTGGTTTGTCGGCGATTGGCACAGCGGTCAGCCTGGGCGCCGTGGTGCGCGCCAACGATACGCGGGCCGAAGCGGCCGACCAGGTGGTGTCGCTGGGCGGCACCTTTGTGCCGGTGGACTATGCCGAAGAGGGCGCTGGTGGTGGCGGCTACGCCAAGGTGATGAGCGAGGGCTTTCAGGCGGCGCAGCGCCAGATGTATGCGCAGCAGGCCGCATGGGCCGACATCATCATCACCACGGCCCTGATCCCCGGCAAGCCCGCGCCCCGGCTGATCACCGCCGAGATGGTGCAGGCGATGAAGCCCGGCAGCGTGATTGTGGACATGGCCGCCGAGCAGGGCGGCAACTGCGAACTGACGGTGCCCGGTGAGGCCGTGGTGCGCCACGGCGTGACGATTGTGGGCTACACCGACCTGGCCTCGCGCCTGGCGGCGCAGTCGTCCACCCTGTATGCCAACAACCTGCTGCGCCTGACCGAGGAGCTGTGCAAGGCCAAGGATGGGCATGCGCTGGTGGACATGGAGGACGATGCGATCCGGGGCCTGACGGTGGTGTACCAGGGCAGCATCAGCTGGCCCGCGCCTGCGCTGGCGGCCGCGCCCGTGGCCAAGCCGGCAGCGGCTACTGTGGGGGCTGCGGGCACTGCAGCAGCCAGCCCGGCGGCGGCCAAAAAGCGCGGCCACGGCCATGGCGCCGGTAGCCCCTTGCCGGCGCGCAGCCTGGCGATCATCTTTGCGGTGCTGGCACTGCTCTTCTGGCTCATTGGCGCCCATGCGCCGGCGGCCTTCCTGGGGCATCTGACGGTGTTTGTGCTGGCCTGCTTTATCGGCTACATGGTGGTCTGGAACGTGACGCCCGCGCTGCACACACCGCTGATGAGCGTGACCAATGCGATCTCCAGCATCATCGCCATTGGCGCGCTGGTGCAGATGGCGCCGCCGGGCGTGGTGGGCTCCGACCGGCCGGGGCTGCTGATCGGCGCACTGGCCTTTGTGGCGCTGGTGCTCACGGCGATCAATATGTTTGGTGGTTTTGCGGTCACGCGCCGCATGCTGGCCATGTTCCGCAAATAGGCCACCGAGGTAGAACCGCATGACCGAAAGCCTTGCCACCGTCGCCTACCTGGGCGCTGCCATCTTGTTCATCCTCAGCCTGGGCGGGCTGTCACACCCCGAGACCGCGCGGCGCGGCAATCTGCTGGGCATGCTGGGCATGGGCCTGGCGGTGCTGGTGACCATTTTTGGTCCGCGCGTCTCGCAGTCCGGCGTCGTGGCGATTGTCATCGCGCTGGTGCTGGGCGGCGGCATCGGCCTGTATGCCGCCAAGCGGGTCAAGATGACCCAGATGCCCGAGCTGGTGGCGCTGATGCACAGCCTCGTCGGCTTGGCCGCCTGCCTGGTGGGTTTTGCCAGCTATGTCGATACCTCTCATCCGCTGCAAGGTGCCGAGAAGGCCATCCATGCGGCCGAGATCTATATCGGCATTCTCATTGGCGCGGTCACCTTCTCAGGCTCGCTGGTGGCCTTTGGCAAGCTCAATGGCCGCATTGGTGGCAAGCCGCTCCTGCTGCCGGGCCGGCATCTGCTCAACCTGCTGGGGTTGGTGGTGGTGGTCGCGCTGGGCTGCTGGTTTGTGCAGAGCGCATCGCTGGGCCTGGGCATGCTGGCACTGCTGGTGATGACTGCCATCGCGCTGCTGTTTGGCGTGCACATGGTGATGGCCATTGGCGGGGCCGACATGCCGGTGGTGGTGTCCATGCTCAACAGCTATTCGGGCTGGGCCGCAGCGGCCACGGGCTTCATGCTGGGCAATGACCTGCTGATCGTCACCGGCGCGCTGGTGGGCTCGTCCGGTGCGATCCTGAGCTACATCATGTGCCAGGCGATGAACCGCAGCTTTATCAGCGTGATCGCTGGCGGTTTTGGCAGTGGCGCGCCTACGCCGGCGGGGCAGGCGGGCGTGGTGCCCCAGGGTGAGGTGGTGGCGGTGACGGCGGCCGAAACCGCCGAGATGCTGCGCGAGGCCAAGCGCGTGGTCATCGTGCCGGGCTATGGCATGGCAGTCGCCCAGGCCCAGCACACCGTCAACGAGATCACCCGCACCCTGCGTGAGCGCGGCGTCGAGGTGCGCTTTGCGATTCACCCGGTCGCTGGCCGCATGCCGGGCCACATGAATGTGCTGCTGGCCGAGGCCAAGCTGCCCTATGACATCGTGCTGGAGATGGACGAGATCAATGACGACTTTCCCGACACCGATGTGGCCATGGTCATTGGCGCCAATGACATCGTGAACCCGGCCGCGCAGGACGACCCGGCCAGCCCGATTGCCGGCATGCCGGTGCTGGAGGTCTGGAAGGCGCGCCAGTCGATCGTGATGAAGCGCTCGATGGCGACCGGTTACGCCGGCGTGGACAACCCGCTTTTCTACAAGGACAACAACCGCATGCTGTTTGGCGATGCCAAGCAGATGCTCGATGAAGTGCTGGCGACGCTCAAAAGCTGAGCGCTCTTACCATTCAAAGGCCGAATCGCTGCTGGGAAAGCGCGCTACCGGGCACTCGCCGCTGCGGGCATAGCGGTCGGCATAGTTGAAGCGGTAGGCCATCTCGCTGCCATGGCGGCAGGGCAGTCCGCCGTAGAGGCGCGCATAGGTTGCGCGCGCACCGCTGCTGCTGCGGTAGGTGTCTTCGGCCTTGAAGACCAGCTTGCCCTCCTTGTCCTGGATGCGCAAGGTGCCGAACGAGGCATTGTTGGGCGTCTCGTAGTCGACCAGCATGTCCGCGCCCTGCTGGCCCAGCTGCGAGATGATCAGAAAGTTGGCGCGCTGCTCGGCCACCAGCTGCTCCCGGCTCAGCACCCGCATCGTGGCGGTGGACTGCAGCCGGGGTGCCAGTGCCAGGGCCTTGCCTTCGAGCACGATGATGGCGGCGGTATTGTCTGGTGAATCCCGTGTAGGGCCTGCCAGCAGCACCTTGGACAGGCGCTGGGTCAGCGCCTCCACCAGCTCCTGCGTGCTGTAATCCGATGCATCCTTGGCGCAGGCGGCGGTGCTGGCCAGCAGGCCGGCCAGAAGAAGAGGGGCTGCAGTGATGCGCATGGAGGTCTCCCGATGGGCGCTGTGGGCTCCCGGCACCTGGGACGCAGGGGCCAGGCCGGAGGGTTACAGCTGGAAGTCGTAATCGATGGTGATCGGGGCGTGGTCCGAGAACTTCACATCCTTGTAGATATGCTCCCTGCGGGCCAGCGCGGCAATCGCGGGCGTGGCCAGGTGGTAGTCCAGGCGCCAGCCCACGTTGTTGGCATAGGCCTGGCCCCGGTTGCTCCACCAGGTGTAGCAGGCATCGGTGGTATCGGGCTGCAGCACGCGGTACACATCGACCAGGCCGCCGGTCTCGGTCTCTTTCTCCAGCAGCTGGGTCATCCAGCTGCGCTCTTCGGGCAGAAAGCCGCTGTTTTTCTGGTTGCTGCGCCAGTTCTTGATATCGGCATTGGTGTGGGCAATGTTGACATCGCCGCAGAGAATGAAGTCGCGCTCGGCGCGCAGGCGCATCAGGTGCGGGTGCAGCTCGGCCAGAAAGCGGTACTTGGCGGCCTGGCGGATCTCGCCGGAGCTGCCGCTGGGGAAGTAGCAGCTGATGATGGAGAACTTGCGCGTGGGCGTGTCAAAGCGCAGCTCCACGTAGCGGCCTTCGGCATCGAACTCGTTGGGCGAGAAGCCGATCACCACATCGCTGGGCGCATGGCGGGTGTAGACGCCCACGCCCGAGTAGCCTTTTTTCTCGGCAAACTGGAAATACCCGTTCATCTCATCGATGACGTCGAACTTGTCCAGCATATCCGCTTGCTGTGCCTTGATTTCCTGCACACAAATACAATCGGGCCGGGTTGTCTCAATCCAGGGGATCACGCCCTTGGTGGCAGCGGAGCGGATGCCGTTGAGGTTGAGGCTGGTTAATTTGAACAAGGATTGGGTCATGGTCGTTAGTCTCCCACAGTCAGGCGCGGATGCGCAGCTGGCGCAGGATTTTGTAGAGTTTGCCGTGGACGCGGGCGTGCTGCGCTTTGGGCAGTTCACCACCAAGGCCGGCCGCATCAGCCCGTATTTCTTCAATGCAGGCTTGTTCGATGACGGCGCCAAGATGGCGCGTCTGTCCGAATTCTATGCAAAAGCGATTCTGGCCAGCGGTGTGGCATTCGACATGGTGTTCGGCCCGGCCTACAAGGGCATTCCGCTGGCCGCGACCGTGGCCGTGGAGCTGGCGCGCCAGGGCAAGAACGTGCCCTTTGCCTATAACCGCAAAGAGGCCAAGGACCATGGCGAAGGCGGCAGCCTGGTGGGCGCCCCGCTCAAGGGCCGGGTGCTGATCATTGACGATGTGATGTCGGCCGGTACCGCCGCGCGCGAATCGATTGCGCTGATCAAGGGCGCGGGCGCCATCCCCCACGCCATGGCCATTGCATTGGACAGACAGGAAAAAGCCACTGAGAATGGCAAGGATGTGGCGCATAGTGCGGTGCAATATGTGCGTGACCAGCTGGGCATGCAGGTCTGCACCATCGCCAAACTGGAGGACCTGCTGGCCTTTCTGGCCCAGGGCGCGGCAGCCGATTCGATGCGTGAACACCACAGTCAGGTGCTGGCGTACCGGGAACGTTATGGCGTTGGCAATTGATTATTAGAATTCGATAGTTTTGGATGATAAGGATCTGACGATGCGCAAGGACCGGTGTGCCGCTGCTTTGGCCATGGCGATGCTGATGCTCGCTGGCGCCAGCCATGCCCAAAAGTCCCCGTCTACGACCATGGTCTACAGCTGCGTGGATGCGGGTGGGCGCCGCCTGACGGCGGACCGGCCCATTGCCGCCTGCGCGGACCGTGAGCAGCAGGTCACCATGCCCGGCGGTGCGGTGCGCACGGTCGGGCCTACCTACTCCGAGCGTGAGCGCGCCGAGCAGGCCGCCCAGCAGCGCCGTGAGGCCGAAGAGCGCTACCGCGCCAACGACGGCAAGCGCCGTGAGCGGGCACTGGCAACGCGTTTTCCGACCAAGGCCGCGCACGATGCCGAACGGGGCGAGGCCGTCGATGTGCTGCGCGCCCAGATCCGCATCGTGCAGGAGCGCCGTAGCTTCTTGCTGGAAGACCGCAAGAAGATCGACCAGGACATGGAGTTCTACAAGAAGGACCCGAGCAAGGCGCCCGCCCCGCTGCAGGCGCGCCTCGATGGCAACCGCCATGACCTGAAGGAAGTGGACGAGCAGATCGCCACGATCAACGACGAGATCAAGGCCACCAACCTGCGCTTTGACGAAGAGGCCCAAAGCCTCAAACCCTATTGGACCCCGGCCGCTTCCAGGTAGCCGCGCGCATGCCCCATGCCTCTTGACTCCCTCGCCCCAGGCCTGGCGCTGGCCGATGACCAGCGCGCGCGCTGCAGCTGGTGCATGGCCTCGCCCCTCTACCAGCACTACCACGACCATGAATGGGGCTTTCCCGTGCATGACGACCGCCGCCTGTTCGAGAAGATCTGCCTCGAAGGCTTTCAGGCGGGCCTGAGCTGGCTGACGATTCTGAACAAGCGTGAATCCTTCAGAGCCGCTTTTGCACAGTTTGATGCCCCGCAGATCGCGCAGTTTGGCGCCGACGATGTGCAGCGCCTGCTGGCCGATGCCGGTATCGTGCGCCACCGGGGCAAGATCGAGGCGGTGATCAACAATGCCCAGCGCCTGGCCGAAGTGCAGCGCGAGTTTGGCAGTTTTGACGCCTATCTCTGGCGCTTTGCGCCGGCGCCCGGCAGCCGGCCCGAGCACATCACCTTGGACGCCGTGCGCCAGATGGGTGTGCCGCCCGAGGCGGTCGCCCTGTCCAAGGACCTGAAAAAACGCGGTTGGAAGTTTGTCGGCCCGACCACGGTCTACGCCTTCATGCAGGCCATGGGCATGGTCAATGACCATCTGCAGGGCTGCCATGTGCGGGATGGCCAGCCGCCTTGAGTCTGCTGCTACAGCGCCGATAGCTCGCTGACCAGCAGCGAATAGCGCTGCAGCGATACGTATTGCCCATCGCGCTTGCTGCAGTCGCGCAGTAGCCCTTCATGGCAAAAGCCCAGGCGCGCCAGCAGCCGGGTCGATGCCGCGTTCTCCGGTTCCACATAGGCCACCACGCTGTGCAAGCCCAGCCGCGCAAAGGCGCTGGGCAGCCACTGGCGCAGCGCCTGGTCCATCCAGCCATGGCCCCAATGGTCGGGCAGCAGCCAGTAGCCCAGATCGGCACTGTCGGCCTCGTCGTCATGGTCGTAAATGCCGACGGCGGCGATCACGGCGCCATCGAGCAGCACCGCCTGCCACCAGCCGCTGCCCTCGCTGGCGACAGACGCATACCAATCGAGCTGTTCCTGCGCAATCGCGCGGGCATCGCTGTGCTCTGTTTCCAGCCCGTAGAACGCGGTCAGCCGCGCATCCCCCATCGCATGGGCGACGACAAACAGGTCAGCGGGGGAAAAATCGCGGAAATGGAGGCGGGCGGGCTGCAGCATGGTGCAAGCCTAGCACCGCTGGGCGGCGGTGCTGTGCGATAGGGAAGAGGGGGTGGTGAAACAGCTGTTAAGCCGCTACATGCCAGCGGGCGGGCTGGTGGCTGCCAACGGTCTGTATACCCAGCAGCGCCGCATTGCGCTGCAATACGGCTTCAAACTGCGCGCCGCTGGCACCGATCTGCTCGGCAGCGCCATCCCAGTAGTCGTCGGCAATCTGGGCGGCGGTGAAGTCACGGTGCGTGAACTTCTGCACAATATTGCGCAGCTTGTCGAGGTTGATGCTGTCGATATCGGTCATGGCAGGCCTCCGGTGCAAACATGGCCCCAGTTTGGCGCAAATGGGGCGGCTGTCAATCGGCAATCGCCGCCAAACCGGTGCTTTGAACAGGTTCTTAGCCGCGCATCGCCGCCGTGCTGCGCAACAGGCGCTGCACCAGGAGCGCGCCCACCCAGGCAACGCCGCCGATCCACAGCGGCACCAGCACATAGCTGCTGGCGCGCGCCCACTGGCCCAGCTCGTCCAGCTCCCGCAGCGGCCACAAGGCCAGCGCCAGGCCAAAGCCCCACCAGGCCAGCGCAAACAGCGCAAAGGCCCAGGGCAGCCAGGCGGGGCGGCCAGCGGCTGGGCGCTGCCTAGCAGGGCGGTTTTGCACAAACATCCACAGCACGGCGGCGAGCACCAGCAGCAAGGACAGGCCTGCCGCCACCGGCCACCACAGGGCCAGCGGCAAAAAGGCCAGGGTCAGCGAATCCATGGGGCCCGGCCTTTATTCCTTGTTGCAGAGCATGGAGTCAGCCAGGCTGCCCACGGTCACCCGCAGGTTCTTGCCCTTGTGGGCCTGCACCGCCCAGGTGTCGCTCAAGTCCTCGGGCACCAGGTCCTTGTCTTGCATCAGCTCGGGCTTTTTGTGCTCGGAGCGGTCCTGCTTGACCACCTCGGGCACGATCATCGTGATGGTGCTGCCGTCCATGCGCCACTGGCCCGTGCCTTGCAGCACAAAGCGGTACTGCTGCTCGCTGCTGGGCATGTCATAGGCCAGAAAGGCCTGCGAGCGCAGGCTATGGTCGGGGTTGAACTGGTTGGTGTAGGTAAAGCTGGCGCTGTCCTTGCCCATGCTGATCTGGAACTGGCATTCCCAGACCCCTGCCAGGTCGGCCTCGCTGATGCTGGCCGCCGCTGGCGCCGGGGCCTGCGGTGCCGGTTTGTCGCTGGGCGCCGCCTGCTGGGGCGCGCGGGGCGCGGGTTCGGCCTCTTTTTTGGAGGGCCAGAGGCTGGAGCAGGCGGCCAGGCCGGGGAGCAGCAGCACGCAGAACGTGGTGCGGAAGAGGGGAGTCAATGGCATCTGCGCACTCTACCAAAATCCGGTAAAGCCACGGCCCAGGTCTTTGTAGGCCCAGGCCGCTCGTGTGCCAGCCGTTTTAGCCCGCCAGGGTCGGGTAGTCGGTATACCCCTTCTCGCCACCGCCATAGTAGGTGCTGTTATCACCCTCGTTCAGTGCCGCGCCGCTGCGCAGGCGCTCGACCAGGTCGGGGTTGGCGATATAGGGGCGGCCAAAGGCGACGATATCGGCCTGGCCGCTGGCCACGCCTTGCTCGGCCAGTGCACGGTCATAACCGTTGTTCACCATCCAGGCGGCCTTGCCGCCGGCGCGGCGGTATTCCGCCTTGAAGGCCTCGTAGTCGAAGGGCCGGCCTTCGACTTCACGCGGGCCGCCGGTGGCGCCTTCGATCACATGGATATAGGCCAGGCCCAGCGGCGCCAGCTGGTGGGCCAGGTAGGTGAACAGGCTTTGAGGATCGGCGTCGTCGATGCCATTGGCGGGGGTGACGGGCGAGAGCCGGATGCCGACCTTGCCACGGCCGACCGCGTCGATCACCGCGCGGGTGACTTCCAAGGTCAGGCGGGCGCGGTTTTCGATCGAGCCGCCGTAGTCGTCGCGGCGGGCATTGGCGCCGGTCTTCAAGAACTGGTCGAGCAGGTAGCCATTGGCGCCATGGATCTCAACGCCATCGAAGCCGGCGGTCTTGACCGCATTGCGGGCGGCCGCAGCAAAGCTGTGCACGATGCCGGGGATCTCCTCGGCATCCAGCGCACGCGGCTCGGAGGTCGGCTCGAAGCGGCCTGTGCCGGTCGCAGGGTCGATCAGGAAGGTCTTGGTCTTGGCGGTGATGGCCGAGGGCGCCACCGGGGCCTGCTGGTCCGGCTGCAGCAGGCGGTGCGAGACACGGCCCACATGCCACAGCTGGCAGACAATCTTGCCGCCCTTGGCATGCACGGCGCGGGTCACCTGGCTCCAGCCATCGAGCTGGTCCTGCTCGTACAGGCCCGGCACATCGGCGTAACCCTGGCCCTGGTGGCTGATGGCGGTAGCCTCGGTGATCAGCAGCCCGGCGCTGGCGCGCTGCGCATAGTAGGTGGCAGTCATCGGCTGGGGCACCGCCTTGGGCGAGCGGTTGCGCGTCAAAGGTGCCATCGCGATGCGGTTGGCCAATTCCAAATCACCCACCTGCACAGGTTCAAACAGGTTATGGGTTGCGGTGCTTGTCATGCAAAACTCCTTGTGGTTGGATCACGGGCTTACCCGCTTTTTGTACCACGCAGCCCAGCCCTTTGCAGGCCAGGGTTGAAGCCCGGACCCTGTCGGCCAAGCGCCCGGCGGGCGCAATCCCAAGCAAATCAAGGGCTTCAATGCTGCAAAGCAGCATTTGCCGGTAGATGGCCTGGGCAGCCCCGGGTACTAGGGTCAACCCGACAACGCGTAATGGCAAAGGTTCTGCGCCATGATCGACCCGGGTCTGCCAGCTGCCGATCGCAGCCTGGTGGGCAGACCGCAGTCGTTTGTGAAAGAGAAAGCGCGCATTCATGACCAAAACATCGCTGGATAAATCGAAGATCAAGTTCTTGCTGCTCGAGGGCATCCACCCTTCCGCGCTCAAGGTGTTGCAGGCGGCGGGCTATACCCAGGTTGAGGCGCTGACCGGTGCCTTGGAGGGGGAAGAGCTCAAGCGCAAGATTGCCGACGTGCACTTTGTCGGCATCCGCTCCCGCACGCAGCTGACGGCCGATGTGTTTGCCGCGGCCAACAAGCTGGTGGCAGTGGGCTGTTTTTGCATCGGCACCAACCAGGTCGATCTGAATGCGGCGCGCGAGCGCGGTATTGCGGTCTTCAATGCGCCCTTCTCCAACACCCGCTCCGTGGCGGAGCTGGTGCTGGCCGAAGCCATCCTGCTGCTGCGCGGCATTCCTGAGAAGAATGCGGTATCGCACCGGGGCGGCTGGAAGAAAAGCGCCGACAACTCCTTCGAGATCCGTGGCAAGACCTTGGGCATCGTCGGCTACGGCTCGATCGGCACCCAGCTGTCGGTGCTGGCCGAAGGCCTGGGCATGAAGGTTGTGTTCCATGATGTGGTCACCAAGCTGCCGCTGGGCAATGCCCACCAGGCCGCCAACCTCAACGCCTTGCTGGAGCAGTCCGACATCGTGACCCTGCACGTGCCCGAGCTGGCCTCGACCCACAACATGATTGGCGCGGCCCAGATCGCGGCGATGAAGCCCGGCAGCATTTTGATCAATGCCTCGCGCGGCACCGTGGTGGACCTCGACGCGCTGGCCCAGGCGTTGCAAGCCAAGAAGCTGCTGGGCGCCGCCATCGACGTGTTCCCGGTCGAGCCCAAGAGCAACAAGGACGAGTTCCAGTCGCCGCTGCGCGGCATGGACAACGTGATCCTGACCCCGCACATCGGCGGCTCGACGATGGAAGCCCAGGCCAATATTGGCCTGGAAGTGGCAGAAAAGCTGGTCAAGTACAGCGACAACGGCACCACCACCTCGGCCGTGAACTTCCCCGAAGTGGCCCTGCCCGAGCACCCTGGCAAGAACCGTATCCTGCACGTGCATGAGAACCGCCCGGGCATCCTGTCCGCCATCAACCAGGTGCTGGCCGACAACGGCATCAACATCGCCGGCCAGTACCTGCGCACCGATGAAAAGGTCGGCTATGTGGTGATCGATATCGACCAGGAATCGTCGGCGCTGGCGCTGGAGAAGCTGGCCCAGATCGCCGGCACCATCCGCTGCCGCGTGCTGTTCTGATGCTGCGCCCACCGCACCGCGCCCAGCGGTATCGGTGCAGTGGGCGGCTTTAGACACCCAAGAAAGAGGCTTATGCCTCTTTTTTCTTAGCTGCTGTTGGCATATCGATGCATGAAATGCGTCGTTGTGGAGGCGCACCCCGCTGCCTAGCATGAAGGCTTCAACCCGATTGCCAGACCACGAGGAGCGCCCATGAATGCCATCACCAATGTTCGCCACCTGAGCCCAGCGGCCGATGCCGCCGCAGCCACTGCCCTGCACATCGAGCCCCTGGCGGGCCGCATCGGCGCGGTGGTGCATGGGGTGGCGCTGTCGGGTACGCTGGAGCCGGCGCTGTTTGCCCAGATCAAGGCAGCGCTGCTGCAGCACCGGGTGATTTTCTTCCGGGGCCAGCAGCACCTCGATGACGCCAGCCACCAGGCCTTTGGCCGTTTGTTTGGCGAGATCGAGGCCCACCCCACCGTGCCCGCCCCCGATGGCACGGCCTTTCTGGAGCTCAACTCGCAGCACGGCGGCCGGGCCGACTCCTGGCACACCGATGTGACCTTCAAAGCGGTCTTCCCCAAGGTCTGCGTGTTGCGCGCGGTGACCTTGCCCGGCCATGGTGGCGACACCGTCTGGGCCAATACCGTGGCCGCCTATGAAGGCCTGCCCGCGCCGCTGCAGCAGCTGGCCGAGCAGCTTTGGGCCGTGCATGGCAATGACTATGACTATGCGGAGAACTTCCGCCAGAACACAGCCGCCAGCCAGACCGAGACGCAGGGCCGCGCCAGCTACCGCAAGGTGTTCACCAGCAAGACCATCGAGTCCGAGCAGCCGCTGGTGCATGTGCATGCCGAGACGGGCGAGAAGGCGCTGCTGCTGGGCCACTTTGCCAAGCGCATCAAGGGCCTGCGCAGCAATGAGTCTGCCGCCTTGCTGCAGCTCTTCCATGAGCGCATCGTGCGCCTGGAAAACACCGTGCGCTGGCACTGGCAGCCGGGCGATGTCGCCATCTGGGACAACCGCGCCACCCAGCATTACGCGATCAATGACTATGCCGATGCCCACCGCGTGATGCGGCGCGTGACGGTCACCGGCGACGTGGCGACCTCGGTCGATGGCCGCAGCAGCGTCGACCTGACTGTGCGCGAGCCGGCAGCGGCCTGAGCAGCCTGGGCGCAGCTTCTTCCCAACAGCCAACACCCTGATCGCAGATGGCGATGGCCGCCTGCGCGCACCACAGAGAGTTTCCATGACCCGAACCACCTACCACTACAAAGGCGGCCTGCTGGTGCCGCGCCGCAAGCTGCTGGTCTCTGCGCTGGCGGCCGGCGCCGGCAGCATGCTGGGCTTTCCGGCGCTGGCGCTGGACAGCAAGCCGCTCAAGGGCGTAACGCTCAATACCTCGCTGTACAGCTCGCCGTATTCCAAGCTGCTGCGGCCCTGGATTCCCGAGTTTGAGGAGGCGACCGGCGCCAAGGTGAACTTCGACACGCCCGGCTTTCCGGTCTACAACCAGCGCGCTGACCTGGAGCTGTCCACCAAGGGGGCGGCGTTTGATGCGGTCAATGTCACCTTCATCTATTCGAGCCGCTGGATCAACTCGGGCTGGCTGACGCCGCTCGATGGTTATATCAACGACGCCAACAAGACGCCGGCAAGCTTTGATATCCGCGACTTTCTCGAAGGCGCGCTGGCGCCCGAGCGAGGCCGTGACGGCCAGCTCTATGGCATCCCCTGGCAGGCCGAGGTCACGATTGCGGCGGCCTCGCGCTTTGATGTGCTCAAGCAGTCTGGCCTGGCCTTTCCCGATACGACGGATGCCTGGCTGGAAGCGGCCAAACTGCTCAACCGCAAGGAGCGCGCGGCCGGCTTTGTCACCGACAACCACTATGGCTGGACCTTTATCCCCTTCTTGCAGGCCTTTGGCGGCGATGTGTTCCGCAAGGCACCCGATGACCTGTTCCCCACCTTGGACAGCCCCGAGGCGATAGCAGCAGCCGACTACTTTGCCCGCCTGCTGCGCGAGTACGGGCCCGACGGTGTGGTCTCCTACACCTCGGACCAGGCCGTGCAGTCGCTCAAGGCCGGGCGCAGCCATTTGAGCGTGCAAGGCCAGATCAACCTCTCGCAGCTGGCCGATAAGTCCAGTAGCAAGGTGGCAGCATCGGCGGCCTGGGGCCAGGTGCCCAAGGGCGTGGCCGGGCGCTTTCCGGGCACGGCCATCCATGGCTGGGGCATTCCGGTGGGCAGCAAGAACAAGGATGCGGCCTGGCAGTTCATCCGCTGGGCCACTTCCAAGGAAACCTTGCAGCGCGCCGTGGCCGCAGGTTATGGCTCGCCCACGCGGCGCTCGGACATCGACTCGCCCGCCTACCGTGAGCGCCAGCGCGTCAACGGCTATGACATCGCGTCGCTGGTGACATCGTCGGTGGAGCTGTCGGCCAAGCAAGGCCATATGAAATACCGCACCGTGGCTGCCTACCCGCAGGTGGACCAGCAGATCAACAAGGCCATCGAGCTGATCGTGACCGGCCAGCGCACGCCCGAGCAGGCGATGAAGCAGGCGCAGACCGCGTCGATTGCCGAGCTGCGCCGCGCTGGCGTCTCGGTCTGAGCAGCGAGGGAGCGCAGCCATGCCGCCCACTGCATCTCTCGCGCCGCAGGCGCTCGACACGGGGTCTGCGCGCCCGCTGCCCAGCCAGGCGCGCGGCAAGCCCGCTGCGGCTGCAGCGTCGCGTAACTGGCAGCGCAACTGGCAGCGCGAATCGGCACGGGCCTATGGCCTGGGCCTGGCGCCGGCGCTGGTGGTGCTGGCCGCCATCACCTTGCTGCCGCTGATCACGCTGGTGGTGGTGAGCCTCACGCCGCTGAGCCTGACCGACCCGGCAGCGACCTTCCATTTTGAGCAGCCTGGCGGCAACTATGCGCAGCTGCTGCAGGATCAGCGCTTTGTCGATTCGCTCTGGGTGCAGGCCAAGCTCTCGTCGGTCAGCGTGCTGCTGCAGCTGCTCGTCGGCCTGGGCCTGGCCTTGCTGCTGCACAGCAGCAGCAAGGTGGTGGCGGGCCTGCGTACGTTCTTTCTGATCCCGATGGTGCTGCCGCCGATTGTGGTGGCCCTGGTCTGGAAGATCATCTACACGCCCGACATCAGCCCCATGCATGCGCTGCTCGAGCAGTGGGGCTGGCCGCTGCGCTCGCTGATCGCCAACCCTGACACCGCGCTGTGGGCCATTGTGGCCGCCGATGTCTGGCAGTGGTTCCCGTTCACGATGCTGATGGTGCTGGCGCAGCTGCAGATGGTGCCGCGCGACCCGGTCGATGCCGCCCGCATCGATGGCGCCAACCGCTGGCAGGTGTTTGTCTACATCGTGCTGCCCTATCTGCAGCGCACCCTGGTGGTCTGCGCGCTGTTCCGCCTGATCGACAGCTTCAAAGCCTTTCCGCTCTTGTATGTGCTGACCAATGGCGGGCCGGGCACTGTGACCGAGGTGACCAATTTCTACGGCTTTATCCAGGCCTTCAACTTCTCGTACTGGGGCTACGGCAGCGCCATTGCGGTGGTGATGCTGGCCATCATCTTTGTGCTGAGCGCACTGGTCAGCCGCCTGGGCCGGGCCAAGGGAGATGCCCATGCACGCTGAGACCTGGCACCACGCAGCACCTGCGCTGCCCGTATGGCAACGCGCCGTGCAAGGCCTGCAGCGCCATCTGCGCAGCACCGCCGCCGTGCTGGTGCTGATGGTGGTGCTGTTGCCCTTTTTGTGGATGCTGCAGATGGCCTTTCGCCCGGCGGGCGATGCGCTGTCGCTGGATCTGCTCTTCAGCCCCACGCTAGAGGCCTTTGCGGGCCTGTGGCAGGACAACTTTGCGCGCTCCTTTGGCAACAGCTTGCTGGTGAGCGTGCTGTCCACCGGGCTGTCGCTGCTCTTGGGAGTGCCCGCTGCCTATGCGCTGTCGCGCTGGCGCTTCAAGCAGCGGCGCCAGGTGGCGTTGTGGGTGCTGTGCACGCGCATGGCGCCGCCCATTGCGTTCACGATTCCGTTCTTTCTGGCCTTTCGCTGGCTGGGCCTGCTCGACTCGGTCTGGGGCCTGGTGCTGGTCTACCTGACCTTCAACCTGGCCATCGTGATCTGGATGATGCAGGGCTTTTTTGAGGCCATTCCCACGGCGCTCGAAGAGGCGGCCTGGATGGACGGCTGCAGCATCTGGTCGGCGTTTTGGCATGTGACCTTGCCGCTGACCCGGCCGGGCCTGGTGGCCACCGCCGTGCTGTGCTTCATCTTCTCGTGGAGCGACTTTTTCTTCGCACTGATTCTGACCCGCACCCAGGCGGTGACGGCGCCGGTCGCCATCGTCAATTTTCTGCAGTACGACGGCTGGGAGTGGACCAAGATTGCAGCGGCCGGCACCTTGGTGATGCTGCCGGTGCTGCTGTTCACGGTGCTGGTGCGCAAATACCTCGTTCACGGCCTCACCGCCGGTGGCGTCAAGGACTGAGATGGCTTCGATTGCATTGAGACAGCTGCGCAAGCACTTTGAGGGGCACGATGTGCTCAAGGGCATATCGCTCGATATCGCCGAGGGCGAGTTTGTCGCGCTGGTCGGCCCATCTGGCTGCGGCAAATCCACCTTGCTGCGCATGCTCGCCGGGCTGGAGGAGGTGAGCAGCGGCCAGATTGTGCTGGGTGGCCAGGTCATCAACGGTGTGCCGCCGCGCGAGCGCAATATCGCGATGGTGTTCCAGAACTATGCGCTCTACCCGCATATGACGGTGGCCGAGAACCTGGGCTTTGCGCTCAAGCTGCAGCGCCAGGCGCCGGCGGCCATTGCGCAGCGCGTGCAGCAGGTGGCCGAGATCCTGGGCCTGGAGCCGCTGCTGGCCCGCCTGCCTGCCCAGCTGTCGGGCGGCCAGCGCCAGCGTGTGGCCATGGGCCGCGCCATTGTGCGCGAGCCACTGGCCTTTTTGTTTGACGAGCCGCTGTCCAACCTGGATGCCAAGCTGCGCGTGCAGATGCGCACCGAGATCAAGGCCTTGCACCAGCGTCTGCGCACCACCACGGTCTATGTGACCCATGACCAGATCGAGGCCATGACCATGGCCGACCGCATTGTGGTGATGCGCGATGGCCTGATCGAGCAGGTGGGCACGCCGCTGGAGCTGTACGACCGGCCGCGCAATGCCTTTGTCGCGCAGTTCATCGGCTCGCCCTCGATGAACCTGATTGCCGCCCGCACGCAGCAGGCGCAGGGGGAATGGCAGCTGGTGACCGACGATGGCCTGCGCCTGCCGCTGCTGCCCGGCCTGCAGGCGCAAGGCGAGCGTGCGCTGTGGCTGGGCGTGCGGCCCGAACATGTGCAGCTGGCAGTGGCGCCCCTGAGCGGTGTCGTCACCAGCGCTGCGACCGTCGAGGTGGTGGAGCCCACCGGCGCCGAAACCCAGGTGGTCAGCCGCTTTGGCCAGCAGCCTCTCATTTCGACCGTCAAGGAACGCCTGGCGCTGGCCCCGGGCCAGGCGCTGCATTGGCACACGGCGCCGCAGCATTGGCATGTGTTTGACCGGCAAAGCGGTGAGCGGCTCAACGTCGCTTAATACCAAGCCCCTAATGCACAAAGGCTCCCAGTCGGGAGCCTTTGCGTTGCTGGGTGCCGGTGTTTAAGCCAGGGGGCCTGCGGTCAAGATTTCCGACAGCGCCTTGCGGGGCGAGGGCGTCTCGCGCTCGGCCAGGTCAGCGGGCAGGCTGGACTTGTCGCCGCGCTCGCCAATGGCGACCAGGCATTCGACCTGCCAGTTGTCACCGAGCTTGAGCACGGCGCGTGCAGCATCGCGCTCGATGCCGCCCATGGCGTGGGTGGCCAGGCCCATTGCATGGGCTTGCAGAGCCAGGTAGCCCCAGGCGCAACCGGTGTCAAAGCTGGGCGCGGGAGACTCGTCCTTGTTCGACAGCACCACCAGCAGGGCGCCGGCGTTCAGGCACCAGCGGCGGTTGAACTCGTTGGGGATGGTGGAAAACGCCTGCCAGTTGGCATCGCCGTTGATCGAATAGGCAAAGTGCCAAGGCTGCTTGTTGCTGGCCGAAGGGGCCCAGCGTGCGCCTTCCACAATGGTCTCGATGTCCTTGGCGGTCAGCGCCTTGCCGGAGAAGGCGCGGGGCGAGAAACGGTCCAGAAACTGGGGATGGATGGCATGGGTGGATTGGCGCGTCGTCATGGTCAAAAAGTGAGCAATAAGACCGCCAGCATGCCATATCTGCCGGTTTTTTGCAGGCCTAGATTTTTTGTTTATCGACCAGCTTGAAGGTGCCGGTGGCCAGGCCCAACAGGTTGCCAGCATCGTCATGCAGCTCGCCGCGCACAAACGACAGGCTCTTGCCGCGCTTTTCACAAACGGCCGTGCAGACCACATCGCCGCTGCCCGGTGCAATGTAATGAATGGTCAGGTCCACGGTGATGACGCCATAGCGCAACGGATCATGCGCGCGTGCGGCGCAGGACAGGCCCACATCGAGCAAGGTGGCGATGGCGCCGCCATGCATGTCGCCCCGGCTGTTGGTGTACTGCCTCTGGTAGGGCATGCGCACCCGGGCGCGCTCATTGCCGATCGCCTCGCCCTTGAGCAGGAAGGCTTCGGCCATGGCCATGCTGAGGCCGAAAATCTGGTTGGCGGGCTCATCCACGGTGTAGGCGGGAATGTCGTTGGCAACAGCGGAGGATGCAGTGGTGGTCATGGAGCAGGCGCAGCAGGTTCAAAACCTTGGATGTTAGCGGCTGGGCCGCCAAGCCGCGCCGCATGGCTGACACCTGGGAGTCGCCGCTGCAGTGGCGCCCAGCTTCGTTTGCAAAGCGGCTGCCTCCACTTCTGTGCCCTCGGTTTATCATCGCTGGCTTATGCCCGTCTGGCCCCCGTCGTCCTCTCTGTCATCCCCGTATTGCCCGCGCTGCGGCGCAGCGAACTGCCGCAGCGCAGGTGCGCGCGACCGCTTTGCCTGCCTGCAGTGCGGCGCGCAGTTCCGGCTGGAGCAGCTGCAGGGCCAGGTTTTCACTGGCATGTCCACGACGGCAGACGCAGCCAGCGGGGCGCGGCTGCGCCGGCATCTGCCCTGGCTGGCAGTGCTGCTGGCCATGCTGCTGTCCATCCCCTGGTGGCTGCCCCGGCTGAAACCCGGGCTCCAGCTGAAGCTGCCCGCTGCCTGGCAAGACAAGGCAGCGCCGTTGGCGCTGGGCCGCAGCGAGGCGACGACGCTGATCGAGCGCAATGGCCAGCGCCTGCTGGTGCAGCTGTTTGAAAACCGCGAGCAGGGCGATGTGGTCTACCGCGTGCTGGTCCGTGATGCGGCCACCGGCGCCAGCCTGGGCGAGCCCCAGCGCATGGCCATGCCCTGGGCCGGCAGCTCCGGACGGGCCGAGCTGCAGTTTTTCTCGGACGGGCAGCTCTACCTCTTTTTGCGGGAGCGCGGTTTTTGGCGGCTGGATCTGGCGAGCCTGCGCTTTGTCGATCTGCTGCCCCAGCTCAGCGAGAAATTTGCAGCGCAGCTGGGCGAGGGCATTGTGGGCGTAGCGCCCAAGGGCCGCGACCGGCCCGACAGCCTGGAGGTCACCAGCCGCAGCGGCAGCAAATACCTGGTGTACTGGCTGATCGGCCAGATCTGGCCGGCGGCCGACAGCAGCAGCCTCTACGAAATGGCCCAGGCCGGCTACCGCCAGGAGATCGCCTTCTACCGCTATGAATCGCTGCCCCGCCCGACCGGCGAGGAGGGCCGCGCGCTGCTGGTGCAGTCCTGGTGGCGGCATGAGCCCGGCCAGCCGGCCTACTTTGGCTATTACGACCTGCAGCCCAGCGACAGCCGCGAGGTGCAGAGCTCGCCGCGCAGCTATGTGGCCATTGGCGATGGCTTCTCGACCCGCCCCTATGCCACCAAGGACCGGGGCCTGCTGCGCATCAAGGTGGTGCAGCCGGCGGTGCCGCGCTTCCATGCCGATGTGATGGCCGAGAATGCGCGCCGCCTGCTGCTGGCCTACAACCCCACGCCGCTGCGGCAGGAGGGGCGCGTGATCCAGCTGCTGGACAAGGCCAGCGAGCAGGTGGTGTGGAGCCGCACCATCGACCAGTTGCCCCCGCTGGGCCAGCGCGAAGGCGGCATGTATGTCACCGGCCAGGCCGTCAGCGCCGGCTTTTTGCTGCTCGATGACATGCGCCAGCCCGCGCTGCTGATTGGCGATAACGGCGAGGTGCTGCAGGACTTTGGGGCTGCGGCCCAAGGAGCCGCGCAGTGAGCATTCCTCGGCGTTTTTATCTTCCGCTGGGCCTGGGCTTTCTGTTCTTTTTTGTGCTGCCGCTGCTGGTGCCCGCGACGGTCAAGCTGCTGCAATCGGGTGCAGACAAGGCCGAGGAGCTGGGCGATGTGGCGGCCTCGGCCGTCTACCAAGGAGAGGACGGCAGCCTGCGCATGCTGCGGGTGATGAAGCACAGCACCGCGCAGGACGATGTGTTTGTGCTGCTGGACAACGACCTGCAGGCCAAGCAGCTGCTGGGCGAGCCCCAGCGCATTGTGCTGCCCCGTGCCCAGCTGCGCCAGCCGGCCCGCCTGCGCAGCGAGGCCAATGGCCAGCTGTCGCTGCTGCTCAATGACCGGCACTGGTGGGTGCGCGAGCCGGCGCAGACCGCGTTTGCGCCGATGGATGCCGCGCTGCGCCAGCGCTTTGCGGCCGAGCTGGGCACAGGCGTGTCCAAATATGCGTTTGGCGAGGTACGCGAGCCGGGGCTCTTGGATGTGACCAGCAATACCGGCGACCGCTATGCGCTGTACTGGGCCAGTGGCGAGCTCTACCCCTGGGCCGAGCGGCTGCAGCGCTGGCAGCAGCGCCCCTGGGCACAGTACCCGCAGACGGCCTCGCGCATCGACTATGCCGACTTTGACACCGACGTGGCCCAGTACGGCATGCCGATGATCTTGCTGCAGTTTGCGCAAAAGGTGCGGCCCGGCGAGTTTGAGCGCTGGCCCCGGCTGAGCGTGCACTCCAGCGCCGACAAGCAGGTGCGCGCCGCCCCCAAGCTCTACCAGCCAGTTAGCGATGGTTTTGTCGTCAGCCGCCAGGCGCTGCGCGAGGCGGGCATTACCCAGATTGCAGCGGTGGCCAGCGTGCCGGTGCAGTTCAGCGGCGAGGTGCTGGCCCGCAATGCGGACCGGGTGCTGATGCGCTACGACGAGACCCCTACCACCGCCGCCGAGGTGGTGCTGCAGATCGTCGATGCGCGCAGCCTGCAAGTGGTGTGGCGCAAGTCCACGCGCGAGATGCCGCAGCTGCTGTTTGACGGCGAGCACCTGGCGGCCCAGGCCTGGCCCGGTGGTTTTTACCTGAGCACCGGCATGAACCTGCCGGCCCTGGTGATCGACAGCGAGGGCCAGACCTTGGTCGACTTTCAGCCCCAAAAGCGGCTTGAGGCAGCCAGCGAAGACTGAGGCATCAGCGCATGCATGCGCGGCCCGGCTAGCCCATGGTCAACGTGGATAGTGGACGATAAAAGTGCAGCGCAATACGATAGTTATTTAGCGGCCTACAGCGCTGTTTTGTAAAGAAATTTTGCAAATCCACCGGCCTGTTTACGTAAAGCCAAACGAATCTCCAAAACTCCTACAGCCAGCGCCAGCCCGCAGCGGCACCATGTCCTCACGGCAGGCGTTTGCTCCTGCCGCCAACCTGACACTGAAGGAGTAAGCGCCATGAGCCAGCAGAACCACCAACAGTCCGGACAGCAGCCTGCCCAGAAAAAGGAGCAGCAGCAACAGCAACAATCCCCGAAGCAGCAGCAACCGGGCCAGCAGGACCGCAAGCAGCCATCGCAGAAGTAGTCTGCGACTGCGCGGCCCACGAAGACCAGACGGAGCACCCCATGCAACAACTGCCTTTGCCGATGACCAAGCAGCAGCCTTGGCCGCTTCAGCAGGGCCAGCCGTTGCGCGAGGCCAAGTACTCGCAGCAGCAGTGCAAGTGCAACCGGCGCCAACTGGGCACCGAGCCCAAGACACCGGACAACGCACAGATGTGCTGATCTTCTGAGCCCCTGCACCAAAGCCCGCACGATGTGGGCTTTTTCGTGGGCGCGGCAGCGCACGCGCGGCGATACTGGCGCTCTCGACCAACTCGCCAGCCGATATCGATGAACACCGGATTCTTCGCGCAGCCCAATCCGCCCTACCGCCGCGCCAACTACAGCTTTGCCTACCAGTGGTTGGAGGATGTCGGCAGCCTGGCCGCCTTGCTGGCGCATGTCGAAGCGCTGCGCGCCGCAGACCCCGCGCACCGCTATCTGTGCACCTTGGACGATATCCAGCAGGGCAGCTACACCAGCGGCCATGCCAGCCAGGATGACCGGCTTTACCTGGCCAGCCCGCTGGATATGGACTGGGACGACTCGGCGCAGGAGGCGGCCTGGGATATTCAGGCGCTGCAGCACCGCGCGCGCCAGCTGCGCCAGGCCCAGGGCCCGCAACGTTGGGCCGATGTCTGCGGCAGCCTGGCGGTAAGCGCCAGCGATATCGACGCACTGCTGGCCGCCAATTGCAGTCCCGATCTGCTGCTGGACGATGTCGTCTACATCCAGCGCCTGCCGTTGGCCAGTGACGACCCGCTGATCGCCGGCCAGCCCAATGGCTATTTCAGCGCCGACTGGGACAGCTTTCAGAACCATGCCATCCACCAGCGTTTGGCGCAGCAGCATGGCTACCAGCTGTACGCGATGGGCGCCGCCTGGATGGCGCTGGCCCGCCCACAGCCGCCCGATGGTGCGCAGGCACAGGCGCTGGTGGAGGATTTGCGGGCGCTGTATGCCTCGGGCGATGAGGCGTTGCTGGCCCATCCGGGCTGGCAAGCCTTGCCAGCGGTGCTGCAAACCCAGCGCATCCTGGTCATGGGATATACCGACGACATGGCCGACCGCTGGGAGTAGACGATAGGGATCCGCTGCAAAACTCCCTGCCATGGTCTGAGCGCGGGCTCGGGCGATCCGTTGCGTTGTCCTCCTTGTCAATAGCGCGCTATTGACTGCAAAAAGGCGCCTTGCGGCTCATCCCTATCCGGCGCCTATCCCGCTGGGCGAGGGTTTTGCAGAGCATCCCTCGCTTGTACTTCTGTGAAGGACGGAAAAGGGATGTGTGCTTTGCTCCGCCGTGGCAGGGGGCGAGGCGCTGCAGAGGCTTTGCAAAATGTGCGGCGAGAAACGTCTCGAAGCAGGCGGCGCGTCAATTCCTACACCGGCCCCTGGGCGGCAGCGCGACTATAGAGCCATGGCAGGGCAATGTCGCCCCGTCATCATCTTGAAGGAGCTAACGCTATGAATCAGCAAAACAGCCAACGCAATCCCAACCAGGTGAACCAGCAGCAATCGGGCCAGAAACCCGGCTCGCAAAAAGAGCAGCAGCACCAGCAGCAGTCGCCGCAGCAAAAGCAGCCTGGTCAGCAAGATCGCTCTCAGCAGCAGCGCTGACTGTGCTCAGTGGGACTGATAATCTTCATGAGATAATTCATGAAGACTAAGCTTTATGGCATTTGCTGTGTAGTGCAGTAGTTATGCCATTTAATACACCGCTGTCACTTTTATAAAAATATTCATACATGACCCGCTTTTGTGGGTCATTTTTCATACAAGATGCGTTAGCGAATAGTAGATGGCGTTGAGATGAATTTAAGCTGAACGCGCCATTGTGATTTTAATTATCTTAAATTAATTAATTTTGTCTGTTAATTTTTTGGATTTGGAATTTTTTCAATTAGTTTTTTAATTGTATCATTTAGGTCAAAATTTTCATTGTCGGAATTATCTATTTTCTGATTTGTGAAAAAATGCTGAGATAAATCTACTTTTACTTTATTAAGATCATTGTTGTTTAAAGAAGAGAAGTATAAATCTATTGTGTTTAACGCGATTTCTTTATTGCTTAAATCATTTCCTCTTTGGCGATGCTTGTTGCTTTCTTTTGAAAGCCATGATGCACCAGCAAGTAAAATCAAAACAATGGATATTTTTGTAATCACGTAGAATATATAATCTCGATCATTCGAATTATTCATGAATGCGTTTGAATTGTATTTTTCTATAGATGATTCTATATTCCCAAGTGCTAATATTGAAGTGACAATCGCGGTGCCAAGAAAGCATATCACTAAAAATCTGAAAATATTAGAGAATAGGTATTCAGATTTGGCAGCCTTTTGATAATGTTGCGCCAATAAATTTCCAGCTTCAGTGCCATGAAGATTATTTAAATTCTGTAACCTGTCTTTTGATTTTGGTATTTCTGTATTTATATACTCGATCAATTCTTTTGATTTGCCAGCTGATTGCGATTTTATTTCTTCGATTGCAGATGTTATGTTTTCCTTTGCGCTCTCTTTTATGGTGGATATAGAGTCTTTAATGGTTGATAATTCAGCTCTGGATTTTATGATATCTTCTTTTAAGTCGGATAACATTTTTTCGATTTGATTAATAGATTTATTTGATTTATTTGAATCTAATTCTCCATGAATTTCTACTAAGTTAGAAATTTCATTTTTATAGATTTCAAATTGCTCTATTAAATCAGACTCGCTTAATGACTCTGAAGAGATGTTATTAATATTATCTCTGATAGAATTCAATTTAGATATTAAAGCGCTAAAGTTAATATTACTATTCTGCGTTTCTTTTTCTAGTGAATTCACGATCAGAAAAGCAGTATCTTTTGCGCCAACAAATATGTGATATATGTGAAGTGGATTGTTGTCTCTAGATTTTATTATGTTTTTCAAATGACTTAAATGTCGGTTTAATTCTGATTTAAGGCCAATGCCTATTTTGGAGCTCTTGCTGTCTGTAAGAAACTCGTCCAGTTGGACTATTAAATCTCTAATGTTGTGCGCTAATTGGGTAAAAATATTGCTCATAAAAAAAGCCTCCGGACGGAGGCTTAATTTAGCAGATATAAGCGTTTTCAGGCCAGCTTGGCCTTCAGCAGCTCATTGACCTGGCCCGGATTGGCCTTGCCCTTGGAGGCCTTCATCACTTGGCCGACCAGCGCGTTGAAGGCCTTGTCCTTGCCGGCCTTGTACTGCTCGACATTGCCGGGGTTGGCGGCGATCACCTCGTCGATGATGGCTTCGAGCGCGCCGGTGTCGTTGGACTGCTTGAGGTCCTTGGCGTCGATGACGGCGTCGACGTCGGTGCCTTCGCCGCTCCAGAGCGCCTCGAACACCTGCTTGGCGCTGTTGTTGCTGATGACATTGCCGTGGATGCGGGCGATCAAGGTGCCCAGTTGCGCGGCGCTGACCTTGACCTGGTCCATGCCGATCTCTTCCATGTTCAGGCGGCGCGAGATCTCGCCCATCACCCAGTTGCTGGCCAGCTTGGGCTGGCCGCTGGCCTTGGCGGCGGCTTCGAAGTAGTCGGCCATCGCCTGGCTTTGGGTCAGGGTGGTGGCGTCGTACTCGGGCAGGCCGTAGTCGGCCACAAAGCGGTCGGCGCGCTGGCGTGGCAGCTCGGGCATCTCGGCCTTGACGGCCTGCACCCAGCTGTCGGCAACGACCAGTGGCGGCAGGTCCGGATCGGGGAAATAGCGGTAATCGGCCGCGTCTTCCTTGGTGCGCATCGCACGGGTCTCGCCGGTATCGGGGTTGAACAGCACGGTGGCCTGCTGGATCGCGCGGCCGTCTTCGATCTCTTCGATCTGCCAGCGGATTTCGTAATCGATGGCGATCTGCATGTTCTTGAACGAGTTCAGGTTCTTGATCTCGCGGCGGGTGCCCAGCGGCTGGCCCGGCTTGCGCACGGACACGTTGGCATCGCAGCGGAACGAGCCTTCCTGCATATTGCCGTCGCAGATGCCGATCCAGGTGACGATCTTGTGCAGTTCCTTGGCGTAGGCCACGGCCTCGGCGGTGCTGCCCATGTCGGGCTCGGTGACGATCTCCAACAGCGGCGTGCCGGCGCGGTTCAGGTCAATGCCCGATTGGCCGATGAACTCGTCGTGCACCGATTTGCCCGCGTCTTCTTCCAGGTGGGCGCGCACCAGGCGCACGGTCTTTTTCTGGTCGCCGACAAAGAAGCTCACCTCACCGCCTTGCACCACCGGGATCTCGAACTGCGAGATCTGGTAGCCCTTGGGCAGGTCGGGGTAGAAGTAGTTCTTGCGTGCAAAGATGCTGACGGGCGCAATCGTGCTGCCCAGCGCCAGGCCGAGCTTGATGGCGCATTCGACAGCCTTCTTGTTCATCACCGGCAGGGTGCCGGGCAGCGCCAGGTCCACGGCGCAGGCCTGGGTGTTGGGCTCGGCGCCAAAGGCGGTGCTGGCGCGGCTGAAGATCTTGCTGTTGGCGGCCAGCTGGGTATGGGTTTCAAAGCCAATCACCACTTCGTAGCCGTTGATGAGCTTGATGCTTGTTTCGGTCATGTTCTGTGTTCCTCCCTGCGTTACTTCGCGATGCCGGTGGGCTGGCGCAGGTGGTGGTCGGTGGCTTGCTGCAGCTGGTGGGCGGCGTTCAAGAGCTTGGCTTCGCCAAAGTAGTTGCCGATCAGCTGCAGGCCCACGGGCATGCCGCCTTCGCCAAAGCCGGCGGGCACGGACAGGCCAGGCAGGCCGGCCAGCGACGCGGGCAGGGTGTAGATATCGGCCAGGTAGTTGGCGAGCGGGTCGCTCTTGCCACCCAGCGCCCAGGCCACGGTGGGCGCAGCGGGGCCGGCGATCAGGTCGCAGTCCTGGAAGGCGGTCTGGAAGTCGTCGGCAATCATGCGGCGGATCTTTTGCGCCTGCAGGTAGTAGGCGTCGTAGTAGCCGTGCGAGAGCACATAGGCGCCGGTCATGATGCGGCGCTTGACCTCGTCGCCAAAGCCTTCGGCGCGGGTCTTCTTGTACATGTCCACCAGGTCGCCGTAGTCCTTGGCGCGGTGGCCAAACTTCACGCCATCAAAGCGCGAGAGGTTGGACGAGGCCTCGGCCGGCGCGATGATGTAGTAGACGGGGATGGACAGCTCGGTGCGTGGCAGGCTGATCGGCACCAGCTTGGCGCCCAGCTTTTCGTATTCCTTCAACGCCGCATCGACGGCGGCGCGCACATCGCTGCTCAGGCCATCACCAAAGAACTCGGCGGGCACGCCGATGCGCAGGCCGGCCAGCGAGTCGTTCAGGTGGGCTGTGAAGTCCTCGGCCGGGTGGTCGAGGCTGGTGGAGTCGCGGTCCAGGTCGGGGCCGCACATTTCGCTCAGCAGCAGCGCGCAGTCTTCGGCGGTGCGCGCCATCGGGCCGGCCTGGTCCAGGCTGGAGGCGAAGGCGATCATGCCGTAGCGGCTGGCGCGCCCATAGGTGGGCTTGATGCCGGTGATGCCGCAGAACGACGCGGGCTGGCGGATCGAGCCGCCGGTATCGCTGCCGGTCGCCGCAGGCGCCAGGCGCGCGGCCACGGCGGCTGCCGAGCCGCCGGACGAGCCGCCGGGCACCCGGCTGGTGTCCCAGGGGTTGCGCACCGGGCTGATGGCGCTGTTCTCGTTGGCCGAGCCCATCGCGAACTCGTCCATGTTCAGCTTGCCCAGCGTGACGGCGCCAGCAGCTGCCAGCTTGCTCACCATGGTGGCGTCAAACGGCGACTGGTAGCCGGCCAGCATCTTGCTGCCTGCGGTGGTGGGGAAGTCCTGGGTGACGAACAGGTCCTTGTGGCCCATCGGCACACCGGCGAGCTTGCCGGCCGTGCCCGCTGCAATGGCGGCATCGGCGGTGCGGGCCTGGGCCAGCGTCACTTCTTCGTTGATGTGGATGTAGGCACCCAGATCCTGGTGGGTCTTGGCGCGGGTCAGAAAATGCTGGGCGGCCTCGACGGAGGACACTTCGCGGCTTTTGAGCTTGGCGGCCAACTGGGCCACGCTCAAGTCATGCAATTCGGTAGGGATGCTCATGCAAATCTCGCGATCTTGGCGATCTCGGTGAATGGGAAAGGGCGCAGGGCGCCGGTCTCAAGGGCGTGGTGCTGCGTGCTGCTGCCACCACGGCCGGGGGCCGGTTGTTGCCAGGGCCCGCCAGGCCTGAAGATGCTGTGAATTACTCAATCACCTTGGGCACCAGGAAATAGCCTTTTTCCACGGCAGGGGCACTGCGCTGGTTGGCCTCCCGGTTATTGGGTTCGCTGATGACGTCATCGCGCAGGCGCAGGCTGATTTCCTGGATCGCGGCCACGGGGTGTGACAGGGGCATGACACCGGAGGTATCCACAGCCTGCATCTTCTCCACAATGCCGAAAAAGTTATTCATCTGCGAGAGCATGCGCTCACTCTCGGAGCCGGATAATTCGAGCCGCGCCAGGTTGGCGATGCGGGCAATGTCATCTTTTGTCAGGGCCATAGATAGTCGTATGTAAACCAGTCGTAAAAAAACGGGGCCGGAAAGCGTTGCCCTGTAAGTTATTCACAGGGGATGGGGTATTATCCCGTCTTTGACGCAATAACGCGGCAACGTCGGTCATTGCGCATCAAAAACCCTTCTGTCATCTCACCACACACCAATGAAGGGCGATGGAGCGCCGAAGCGCGATCCATGCCCTAGAGGAAACTTGCATGTTCGGAGCGTTCCGTCGCTACTTTTCCACCGACCTGGCCATCGACCTGGGCACGGCCAACACCTTGATTTTTGCACGCGACAAAGGGATTGTGCTCGATGAGCCCTCCGTGGTTGCGATTCGCCATGAAGGCGGCACCCATGGCCGCAAGGTCATCCAGGCCGTAGGCCGCGAAGCCAAGGCCATGCTGGGCAAGGTGCCCGGCAATATCGAAGCCATCCGCCCGATGAAGGACGGGGTGATTGCCGACTTTTTGATCACCGAGCAGATGATCAAGCAGTTCATCAAGATGGTGCACCCCCGCACCTTGCTCTCGCCCAGCCCCCGCATCATCATCTGCGTGCCCTGCGGCTCGACCCAGGTCGAGCGCCGCGCGATCAAGGACGCCGCGCTCAAGGCCGGCGCCACCCAGGTGGAGCTGATCGAAGAGCCGATGGCTGCCGGTATCGGCGCCGGCCTGCCGGTGTCCGAGGCCTCGGGCTCGATGGTGGTCGACATTGGTGGCGGTACCACCGAGGTGGGCGTGATCTCGCTGGGCGGCATGGTCTACAAGGGCAGTGTGCGCGTGGGCGGTGACAAGTTCGACGAATCCATCATCAACTACATCCGCCGCAACTACGGCATGATGATCGGCGAGCCCACGGCCGAGCTGATCAAGAAGAGCATTGGCTCTGCGTTCCCAGGCTCCGAAGTCAAGGAAATCGAAGTCAAGGGCCGCAACCTCTCCGAAGGCGTGCCACGCAGCTTCACCATCAGCTCCAACGAGGTGCTCGAAGCGCTGACCGAGCCGCTCAACCAGATCGTGTCCGCCGTGAAGAACGCACTGGAGCAAACCCCGCCCGAGCTGGGTGCCGACATTGCCGACCGCGGCATGATGCTGACCGGTGGCGGCGCCTTGCTGCGCGACCTGGACCGCCTGCTGGCCGAAGAAACCGGCCTGCCGGTGCTGGTTGCCGAGGAGCCACTGACCTGCGTGGTGCGCGGCTGCGGTATCGCCCTCGATACCCTCGACCGCAAGGGCGTGACCATCTTCACCAGCGAATAACCCGGGCGCCCTCCGCGCGGATACGCAATAATGGCGAGCGTCAGCGACTATGCAACCCATAGCCCGCTGCCGGCCCGCCATTGCGCTTTGCGGCCCGCTTGCCACTGGCGGTGTGCACAAGGTCTGGCTGATGGGCCCGCCGCCATGCGCCCGCTTCTGCTTTTTCGCTTTTCTCTGATGTCCTTGCTCCTGTCCCTTGTCCACCGTGCTGACCGCCGAGCGGCGGGGCGGCACGCGCCCGGACCAGGCGCAGGGCGCAGGGCCCGGTTCTGCTGAGGCCACCGCATGGCACGCAACGTCTTCTCCGGCGGTATACCGACCTTCCGACCCCAGGGGCCCAGCGCCAATGTGCGCCTGGCGCTGTGCGTGGCGCTGGCCGTGTTCCTGATGGTGGCCGACGTTCGCTTCAAGCTCACCGAGCCGCTGCGCAAGGCCGTCGCCACCGTGCTGTTCCCGATGCAATGGGTGATGCTGCAGCCGGTGCTGCTGGCCCAGGGCGGAGCCAGGTATTTTGAAGACCTGCATACCGCGCAGGCAGCGGCCGTGGTGGCCGAGAAAAACGCCATCGCACTGACGCACCGCGCCAACCTGGTCGAGACCCTGGACCATGAGAACCAGCGCCTGCGCCAGCTGCTCAACCTGGTGCCCCGCCTCAAGACCGAGGGGCGCGCTGCCCAGGTGGTGTACGAGACGGCGGACGCCTTCAACCGCCGGGTCGTGATCGACAAGGGCGAGGTCGCCGGCATTGCCCGCGGCTCGCCGGTGATGGACGAGCTGGGCGTGCTCGGCCAGGTGACCCGGGTGTTTCCGATGTCGGCCGAGGTTACCTTGCTCACCGACCGCGAGCAGGCCATCCCCGTGCTCAACCCGCGCACCGGCGCCCGGGCCGTGGCCTATGGCGACCCGACCAATGCCTACGGCGGCGGCATGGAGCTGCGCTTCATGCCCAGCAATGCCGATATCCAGGAAGGCGATCTGCTGACCACCAGCGGTGTCGATGGCGTCTATGCGCCCGGCCTGCCGGTGGCGCGCATCGTCAAGATCGAGCGCCGTGCCGATTCGCCGTTCTCGCGCGTTTACTGCGAGCCGCTGGCGCAGATGTTTGGCACGCAGTTTGTGATGGTTATCAATCCGCTGCCCGAAGACGCGCTGCCGCCACGCCCGCCGGTGGAGACCAAGACCCAGGAAGGGCCGGCATCGACCCCCCGCAAGGGCAAGCGCGGATGATGCCCGTCACCATGAACCAACCTCCAGGAGTGCAGCGATGATCATGCCGCGTGGGCAGCCCTTGCTGCTCCCTGTCCCCCCGGGCTTTATTGCGCTGACCCTGGTGCTGGCGCTGATGATCAACATGCTGCCGCTGGGCCGTGCGCTGTGGCTGCCCGATGTGCTGCTGCTGGTGCTGGTCTACTGGGGCGTGCATGAGCCCGGCAAGATCGGCATGGGCTGGGCCTTTGTGCTGGGCCTGTGCATGGATGTGCACCAGTCGTCCCTGCTGGGCCTGCATGCGCTGGTGTATTCGGCCGTGCTGTATGGCGTGGCGCTGCTGCGCCAGCGCATCACCTGGCTGAGCGTGATGGCCCAGGCGGTGCAGGTGATGCCGCTGTTCCTCGCCTCCGATGTGGTACTGATGCTGCTGCGCATGTTGCTGCGCGGCAGTTTTCCGGGCTGGGGCTTTTTGACGCCCGGGCTGTGGTGCGTGGTGCTGTGGCCGCTGGTGAGCTGGCTGCTGCAGCTGCCCCAGCGCCAGCCGCCCGACGATGACGAGAACCGCCCTTTGTAAGCGGGGGCCTGTGCGCAGACCATGACCGAGATCCAGAATTCAGACCGTGCCTTCAGCCGCTTTCGGCTGCGGGTGGTCGTCATCGGTCTGGTGGTGGTGCTGTGCTTTGGCATTCTGCTCTCGCGCCTGTATGTGCTGCAGGTCGAGCGCCATGATGATCTGCTGGCGCAGGCCGAGAGCAACCGCACGGCGGTGGTGCCCATCGTGCCCAACCGGGGCCAGATCTATGACCGCAATGGCGTGCTGCTGGCCACCAACTACTCGGCCTACACGCTGGAGATCACGCCCTACAAGGTGGGCGATGTCGAAGAGACCATCGATGCGCTGTCCCAGCTGATCGAGATCACGCCGCGTGACCGGCGCCGCTTCAAGCGCCTGCGCGAGGATTCGCGCAACTTCGACTCGCTGCCGATCCGCTCGCGCCTGACCGACCAGGAAGTGGCCAAGTTCGCCGCCCAGCGCTACCGCTTTCCCGGTGTGGATGTGAAGGCGCGGCTGTTTCGCTCCTACCCGATGGGCGAGACCGGTGCCCACCTGATCGGCTATATCGGCCGCATCAACCAGCGTGAGAAGGAGCGCATCGACGACTCCGACGAAGCGGCCAACTACCGGGGCACCGAGTACATCGGCAAGACCGGTGTCGAAGCCAGCTACGAAAAAGAGCTGCATGGCCACACCGGTGTGGAGCGCATGGAGACCTCGGCCGGCGGCCATGCGGTGCGCAAGCTCGACAGCTCCCCGGCCACTCCCGGCGAGAGCGTCGTGCTGTCGGTGGACATCAAGCTGCAGAAGATGGTCGAGGACCTGTATGGCGAGCGCCGGGGCGTGGCCGTGGCGATCGACCCGCGCAGCGGCGAGCTGCTGGCCATGGTCAGCAAGCCCACCTACGACCCCAATATCTTTGTCGAAGGCATTGACCAGGAAAGCTGGAAGGCGCTCAACGAATCCATCGACCGCCCCTTGCTCAACCGGGCGATGCGCGGCACCTACCCCACCGGCTCCACCTACAAGCCCTTCATGGGCCTGGCGGGGCTGGAGACGGGCAAGCGCACGCCCTCGACCATCATCCAGGACGGCGGCAGCTGGACCTTTGGCGGCCATACCTTCCGCTCGGGCCATGCGCTGGGCCCGGTCGATCTGAACCGCGCGATCCAGCACTCGAGCAACGTGTATTTCTACACGCTGGCCAATGAGATGGGGGTCGACGCGATCCATGATTTCATGAAACCGCTGGGCTTTGGCCAGATCACCGGCATCGACCTGCCCGGTGAGGTGCGTGGCGTGCTGCCCAGCACCACCTGGAAGCGCGACACCTACAAGCGCCCCGAGCAAAAGCGCTGGTATGCGGGCGAGACCATTTCGCTGGGCATTGGCCAGGGCTACAACAACTTCACCATCCTGCAGCTGACCCATGCGCTGGCGACGATCCTGGACAACGGCAACAGCCGGGTGCCGCATGTGGGCCGCTCGCTGATTGACCCGGTCACCGGCGAGCGCCGCCCCATCGAGCAGCCCCCGCCCGTGAACCTGGGCTACAAGCAAAGCAATATCGAGGCGGTCAAGCGCGGCATGGTGTCGGTGGTGACGGGCGGCACCGGGCGCGGCTCCTTTGGCACGGCCCGCTACACGGCCGGCGGCAAGACCGGCACGGCCCAGGCCATCAGCATCGGCCAGAAGGAAAAGTACAATGCCGCGCGCCTGGCCGAGCGCCAGCGCGACCATGCGCTGTACATCGCCTTTGCACCGGCCGAAGACCCCAAGATCGCTGTCGGCGTGATTGTCGAGAATGCCGGTTTTGGTGCCGGCTCGGCCGCGCCCATTGCCCGTCGCATCATCGATTACTGGTTGATGGGCGAGTACCCGAGCGAGGCCGACATGGCTGCGATGCAGCGCGGCGACGGCCGCGCGCCGATGGGCACGCCGCGCAGGGTCGAAGATATCCAGCTCAAGCCGGCCGCCGAGCCGGGGCAATAACGATGGCGGCCTTCGCGCTGAGTGCCGGGTTCTAGCGCAAGAACGCGTCGTAGCCGGTCTTGAGGATCAGCGCCGCCACGACGACGATGAACATGCCGCGCACAAAGCCCGAGCCTTTTTTCAAGGCCATCCAGGTGCCCAGCATGCTGCCCAGGATGTTGGCTGCGGCCAGCGGAATGGCAAAGTGCCACCAGACATGGCCCTTGGCGGTGAACAGGATCAGCGCCGCGATATTGGTGGCGATATTGAGGATCTTGGCGCTCGCCGAGGCATTCAGAAAGTCATAGCCCAGCCAGCGCACCATCAGGAAGACGAAGAAGCTGCCGGTACCCGGGCCAAAGAAGCCGTCGTAGAAGCCAATGGTGGCCCCAATGGCCGAGGCCACCCAGGCTTCGGTGCGGCCGCTGTAACGCGGCGCATGCGTCTGGCCCAGCTGCTTTTTGTACAAGGTGTAGGCCAGCACGGCAACCAGGATGACCGGCAAGGCCTTGCGCAGCATGCTGGGATCGACCACGGTGACGGCCCAGGCCCCCAGCAGCGAGGCGACAAAACCTGCGCCTGCGGCCGGTGCAATGGCGGCCCAGCGCATGTCCACGCGCTTGGCGTACTGGCGCGCCGAGATCAAGGTGCCCCAGACGCCTGCACTCTTGTTGGTGCCCAGCAAGGTGGCCGGCGGCGCAGAGGGGAAAGCGCCAAACAGTGCGGGCACCAAAATGAGGCCGCCACCACCGACGACCGCATCCACAAAGCCCGCGAACATCGACGCGAAGGTAACGAAGATCCATTCCATGGGGCGAGATTGTCGCACCGCCGCGTGGGCTGCAGCACCGTACCAGGGGTGCTAAATGCAGCGCTGCCAGCGGAACAGAAGGGGGCGGTGCTGCCAGGTCGTGATGCGCTGGCCGGCGGGTGCCGAGGCGGGCGGCGGCGAATGCGGCGCCAGAAAAACAAAAGCGCCCGAAGGCGCTTTGAAGGAGCATCTCATTTTTATTGATGCTTTTTATAAATGTTCGAATTGTAGAGATGTCTCCTCGGTCCTCTCGCAGAGCACTGTTTCAGTGCCTCGAGTGCCTCTACTATAGGTCATCGCACCTGCATGGTGCATTGGGATTTACCCCAAAGGTAACTGATTTGGTGCAGATTGCAGGATGCGACCGATTTCTGCCCCTTTCCTGCGCCCAGCCGCCCCATAACGGCAAAAAATGAGACAAAACTGCCGTTTCAGGGCGTGCTGGGCGGTCGATTGCCCTTGAAGAGGGCAGGGTCAGCGCAGTGGGCGCTGTAACCGCGCTGAAACTCTGCGGCGCACCATCATGGCCCATGGCTGGCGCGTATCCACTCCGAGGCCCGCTCGGCCAGCATCAAGGTCGGCGAGTTGGTGTTGCCGCTGGTGATGGTGGGCATGGCGCCGGCATCGACCACACGCAAACCGCGCACGCCGCGCACGCGCAGCTCGCTGTCGAGCACGGCCATTGGGTCGTGGTCGGCGCCCATCTTGGTAGTGCCCACCGGGTGGAAGATGGTGGTGGCGATATCGCCGGCCAGGCGTGCCAGATCCTCATCGCTTTGGTACTGCGCGCCGGGCTTCCATTCCACCGGCTGGTACTTGGCCAGCGCCGGCTGGGCGGCGATGCGGCGGGTCACGCGCAGGCTGTCGGCCGCCACCTGGCGGTCCTCGGCGGTGGACAGGTAGTTGGGCGCAATCGCCGGCGCAGTGCGGAAGTCTGCGCTCTTGATCTGCACCGTGCCGCGGCTCGTGGGGTTGAGGTTGCAGACGCTGGCGGTGAAGGCCGGAAAACTGTGCAGCGGCTGGCCAAAGGCGTCGAGCGACAGTGGCTGCACGTGGTACTGAATATTGGGGTGGGGCTGGCTCGCGCTGCTGCGGGTGAAGGCGCCCAGCTGCGAGGGCGCCATGCTCATCGGGCCGCTGCGCTTGAGCAGGTATTCCAGCCCGATCTGGGCCTTGCCCCAGAGGTTGCTGGCCAGCACGTTCAAGGTGGGCGCGCCATCGATCTTGAAGACCGAGCGGATCTGCAGGTGGTCCTGCAGATTGGCGCCGACGCCTGGCAGGTCATGCTGCACGGCAATGCCATGCTGCTGCAGCAAGGCGCCGGGGCCGATGCCCGACAGCTGCAGGATCTGCGGCGAGTTGATGGCGCCCGCGCTCAGCACCACCTCCTTGTCGGCCTTGACGATGGTCATCTCGGTGCCGGTCCAGACCTCCACGCCGGTGCAGGCGAGCTGGCCGTCGGCCTGGCGCTCGAGCACCAGGCGGCTGACCTGGGCATTGGTCCACATCTCGAAATTGGAGCGGCCGTAGCAGGTGGGGCGCAAAAAGGCCTTGGCGGTGTTCCAGCGCCAGCCGTTCTTTTGGTTGACCTCGAAATAGCCCACGCCTTCGTTGCTGCCCCGGTTGAAGTCATCGGTGGCGGGGATGCCCGCTTGCTGGGCGGCTTGCGCAAAGGCGTCCAGAATGTCCCAGCGCAGGCGCTGCTTCTCGACGCGCCACTCGCCGGTGCTGCCGGTGCGGCGGTTGCCATGCCACTGCGCAAAGCTGGGGCTGGTCTCGCCTTCCTGGTCCAGGCGCCAGTGGTCTTCATGGCGCTTGAAGTAGTTGACCGTGTCATTCCAGCGCCAGCGGGCGTCGCCGGTCAGCTCGGCCCAGTGGTCGTAGTCGCGCGACTGGCCGCGCATATAGATCATGCCGTTGATGCTGGAGCAGCCGCCCAAGGTCTTGCCGCGCGGGTAGAGCAGGCTGCGGCCGTTGAGCCCGGCATCGGGCTCGGTCTTGTACAGCCAGTCGGTGCGCGGGTTGCCGATACAGTACAGGTAGCCCACGGGGATGTGGATCCAGTGGTAGTCATCGCGCCGGCCCGCCTCGATCAGCAGCACCCGGTTATGGGTCTTGGCGCTGAGGCGGTTGCACAGCAGTGCGCCCGCCGTGCCTCCCCCGATGACGATGTAGTCGAAACTTGTGTTGTCTCCAGATTGCATGTGCGGTCTTTTTCTCATTGGGAGTATGGGGCTCCCTCGGTCCATCGAATCGGCAAGTTTGTGAGCAGTATGCCGGGCTTGCCAAGCGGGAAAACCAATGCCCTGTCACCCATCGCGCCTACTGCCTGCCCGTGGCCGCCCAGCGTGGTGTAGATGCCGCACAAGCGCGGCTCGGCGATGCCTTCCTACAGCGGCACGCGCTGTGATCGCCAGCCCGCTGGGTGCGCCTGGGTGACAGACCGGCTATAGTGCGAATGGCGTGCGCGCAGGGCGACACGCTTTGTTTTTGGACCCATGGACGATACAGCCCCTCATCTACAGCAACTTCAGGACGGCACGCAGCGCTGGGCGCAGCTGCGTGGGCGCTGGGGTGCGGCAGAGCTGGGCCAGCGCCCGCTGTGGCGTGAGCTGCGCCGCCAGCTCGATGGCGCCGCGCCCAGCGCCCAGCAGGGCTGGGACCTGAGCGAGGTGCAGTGGCTCGACCATGTGGGCGCGCAGCTCCTGTGGGACCACTGGGGCCAGCAGTGGCCCGCGCAGCTGCGGACCACCGAGCTGCAGCGCCAGATGCTCGAACGGGTCGCGTCGCTGACGATGGGCTGCCCGCCGGAGACCAAGGTCAACTGGTGGGGCTGGCTGATCCAGCTGGGCCTGGTGCTGCTGGGCTTCATGGCCCATGTGCGCAGCATGGTCGAGATGGTGGGGCAGCTGCTGCTCGATGTGCTGCGCCTCATCAAGAACCCGCTGCGTGGCCCCTGGCGCGATGTATCGGGCCATCTGTATGCGATGGGTGCCACCGCGCTGCCGATCACGGCCCTGGTGGGCTTCTTGATTGGCGTGGTGCTTGCCTACCTGATGTCGCTGCAGCTGCGCCAGTTCGGTGCCGATGCCTTCATCGTCAATATTCTGGGCATCTCGCTGGTGCGCGAGCTGGGGCCCTTGCTGGGCGCCATCCTGGTAGCCGGCCGTACCGGCTCGGCCATTACCGCGCAGATCGGCGTGATGCGCGTCAACGAAGAACTCGATGCGATGCAGGTCATGGGCATTGCGCAGGGCTACCGCCTGGTGATGCCGCGCGCGCTGGCGCTGGCGCTGGCGATGCCGCTGGTGTCAATGTGGACCACGGTCTGCGCGCTGGTCGGCGGCATGATGGCCGCCGATGCCGCCATGGGCGTATCGCCCGCCTATTTTCTGCAGGCCATGCCCGGCGCGGTCGATATCGCCAACCTCTACCTGGCGCTGGCCAAGTCGGTCACCTTTGGGGTGGCGATCGCGCTGATTGCCTGCCACTGGGGGCTGGAGGTCGAGCCCAACACCCAGAGCCTGGGCCGGGGCACGACCTCGTCGGTGGTGATCTCGATCACCGCGGTGATCGTGCTCGATGCGATCTTTGCGATCGCGTTCCGCAAGGTGGGGTTCTAGCGATGAGCCATCCCATCTCCCAACCCCCCAGCGCGCCGACCAGCGATGAGAAAGTGGTCGAGATCCGCAAGCTCTGGACCGTGTTCGGCCAGGGCGACCGGGCCTTTGCGATCCACCAGGACCTGGACATGTCCGTCTACCGGGGCGAGATCCTGACCCTGGTGGGCGGCTCGGGCACCGGCAAATCGGTGCTGCTGCGCCAGATGCTGGGGCTGCTGCACCCGGCCAAGGGCGAGGTGCTGGTGATGGGCCAGCCCGTCAAGGAGCTGAGCCTGCGCGGCGCAGCCTCGCGCATCGGCATGCTGTTCCAGCAAGGCGCGCTGTTCTCGGCCTTCAATGTGCTCGAGAACATCGCGTTCCCGCTCAGCGAGCAGGGCACGCTGCCCAAATCCGTGGTGCATGATGCGGCCATGGTCAAGCTGCAGATGGTGGGCCTCAAGCCCGAGCATGCCACCCGCATGCCCTCTGACCTGTCGGGCGGCATGATCAAGCGCGTGGCGCTGGCCCGGTCGCTGATCATGGACCCGCCCCTCTTGCTGCTCGACGAGCCCACGGCCGGGCTCGACCCCAACAGCTCGGACGAGTTCTGCGCGCTGCTCAAGGACCTGCATGCCGAGCTGGGGCTGACCGTGGTCATGGTCACCCACGACCTCGATACCTTGTTTGCACTGTCCACCCGCGTGGCGGTGCTGGCCGAAAAAAAGGTGATTGTCTCGGGCACACCGGCCGATGTGGTGCAGTTCAAGCACCCCTTTATTGAACATTTCTTCCTGGGTGAGCGTGGACGCCGTGCAATGGCTCCAGTGGCGCTTGGTGGGGTGAAGGAATAGCTATGGAAAACAAATCACACGCACTGGCAGCGGGATTGTTTGTGGTCTTGCTCACGGCGCTGGTCATCTTCCTGAGCCTGTGGATGGGCCGTGACAACACGAACTACATCCGCTATGAACTGTCCACCCGCGAGACCGTCAGCGGCCTGCAGCCGCAGGCAGCGGTGCGCTACAAGGGGGTGGCCGTGGGCCGCGTGACCAAGATCGAGTTCGACCCGGCCCGCGACGGCACGGTGCTGATCATCATTGCGGTCAACGCGGAAGCGCCCATCACGCAAACCACCTACGCGATGCTGGGCTACCAGGGTGTCACGGGCCTCGCCCATATCCAGCTCGATGACGACAACACCGAGACCACGCCGTTGCCCCCCGGCCCCGACGGCATTCCGCGCCTGCGCGTCAAGCCCTCACCGTTTGGCCAGATTGCCGAGCAGGGGCCCATCATCTTGCAGCAGGTGGAAGACGCGACGCGCAAGGTCAACGACCTGCTCAACGAGGACAACCAGCAGGTGCTGGTGGACAGCATGAAGAGCCTGGGCCAGGCAGCGCAGAGCCTGGAGCAGCTGAGCAAGCGCCTGATGGTGACGGTCGATACCAAGCTCGACCCGGCCCTCGCCAGCCTTCCTGCCATCGCGCAGGATACGCGCAAGACACTGGCGGGTATCCAGAAGACCTCCAATGACGTGAGCACGGCAGTGGGCAGCCTGGCGGCCAAGGGCGGCGTGGTGGACCAGATGGGCCAGGCGGTCGAGAAGGTGAGCGATGCGGCCGACAACTTCAACCGCAGCACCTTGCCGGCGATGGGCCGCACCATGCATGACGTGGGCTCGGCCGCACGCCGCATGGGCGATACGGCCGATGCGTTCAAGAACAACCCGCAGTCTCTGATTTATGGCAGCTCCAATGCGCTGCCGGGCCCTGGCGAGCCAGGTTTTGTAGCCCCTGCCGCCGCAGGCAGCGGCCGATAGGATGGATGCCATGATTTCTACTTCCCTGCGTGCGCCCTGGGTCCGCCGCCTGCCAGGCGCGGGCCGCGCAGCCCTGGTGGCTGCGTCGGTGGCGGTGCTGGCCGCTTGCTCGGCCCTGCCGCAAAAACCCCAACCCGTCGCCCGTTATGACTTTGGCCCGGCGGCCGCGCCGGTCTCTCCCAGCGCGGCTGCCGCCGGTGCCGAACCGCTGGTGCTGGCCAATGTGCGCGCCGCTGGCGTGCCCGATGCCAGCGCTGCCATCTACTACCGCCTGGCCTATGCCGATGTGCGCGAGCTGCGGCCCTACACCCAGGCCAGCTGGGTGCTGCCGGCCATGCAGCTGATCCAGCAGCGCATGCGCGATGTGCTCAGCGGCCAGCGCGCCGTGGTGCTCGATGACGATGGCGCCACCCAGCTGCTGCGCAAGACCGGCTACCCGGCGATGCTGCGCCTCGAGGTGGTGGATTTCAGCCAGGTCTTCGATTCGGCCCAGTCGAGCCAGGGCGTGCTGCGCATCCGCGCGACGCTGAGCGAAATCACCCCCAAGGGGGAGCGTTGGCTGGCCCAGCAGGTGTTCCAGGCCCAGCAGCCCGCCGCCAGCCCCGACGCGGCCGGTGCCGCCGCCGCACTGGCGTCGGCCACCGATCAGGTGGCCCAGCAGCTCGATACCTGGCTGCGCCAACAGAAGCGCTGATGCCCGGGGGATGGAGGCGCTCGCTGTGGCGCGGGTCGGCCGCCTGGGTGCTGGGCGCCATGGCGGTGGTGCCGCTGCTGGCCGCCGAGATGGACGACGATGCCTACCGGGAGGCCGTAGCCCAGCTGGACGCACGCGCTGAAAAAGCCCTGGCCCATTGCAAGCGCCTGGCCGCTGGATCAGCTGCGCAGCGCCGCTGCACGGTCGAAGCCGACAGCCAGCACGCGGTGGACGCTGCCCAGCTGCAGGCGCAGCGCCACCCCAGCGGCAACAACCGCTTCAAGGCCCTGGCCGCCCAGGTAGACCGGCGCCACGCGCTGGCGGTCGAGGACTGCAAGACCCGCTATGCCGGCAACGACAAGGACAGCAAGAGCGCGCAGCAGGACTGCCTGCGCGAGGCCAAGCAAAAGCGCGCAGCCGGCATCCAGGATGCGCACCAGCAGGCGGCCAGCGAGGTGTCCATCTTCACGCCGCCCAAGAGCGAGGCCGAGCGCCAGCGCGAAGCCGATCTGGACACCGCCATCCGCAAGTGCGACAGCCTGCTGGGCGATGCCAATGTGCAGTGCGTGCGCGGCCTGTCGCCGGAAGCTCGCTTGCGCGCCATCAGCCGGGGCAGCGGCGCATCGCCCGCCAAATAGGCCCTCATTTTTAAAAAAGCAACAAGGCAGCCCGGGGGCTGCCTTGTTGCTTGGGGTGGTGACGAGACGTTCAGAACCGCTGCTGCGCCAGCAACAGCGAGCAGCGCAGCCGCAGCCACATCAGGCGCCGGGCATTGGCCTGCAGCGGCAGCTGGCTGCCACGCTCCAGCCACTGGTCACGGAGCGTGCGCAACTGGCTGCGGCTCATCTGGTGCTGGGCCTGGCGCCATTGCTGGCGCTGCTGTTCCATGCGGGTGTCGGTGTTCATGCGCTCTCCTGGGTGCGTGGGGCAAAGGTCTTGGGGGCGGGGGTGGGAATTGGCTCGGGTGTATCGCCTTTGCCAAAGGCATACCAGTCGACCTTGCGCGTGGCCACCATCACGATCGCCAGCACGGCAAACAGCGCGAGCGAGCCAACAGCCAGCGCGGTTTGTTCGAGCTGCAGCAGCACAAACAACAGGCCATACATCAGCGCAATCAGCGCTGCAAACGGCAGGCCGCGCCGCAGGCTGCCCAGGATGTGGCTGGCGTAGTAGCCCAGCAGCAGAACGCAGGCGCCCGCGCCAATGGCATAGGCCTGGCTGAAGCCCAGATGCTCGGACAGGCTGATCAGGAGCAGGAAGAAAATGCACAGCGCCGAGCCCACCAGCAGGTACTGCACCGGGTGTACGCGCAGCTTTTTGAGCACCTCGAACATGGCGACGGCGACAAAGGTCAGCACGACAAAGAGCAGGCCGTACTTGGTGGCGCGGTCGCTCAGGCTATAGGGGTTGACCGGGTCGATGAAGCTGGTGCCGAACTGCTCCAGGCACTGGCTTTCTTCGGTCGCGTAGGGGTAGCTGGTGTCGGGCGTGCCCAGACTGCACAGCGAGCGCTCCTGCACAAAGGCCTGGCGCGCCGATGAGGCCAGCGCCGGGATGCTCCAGCTGGCGTTGAAGCCCTGGTCGCTGATCTCGCGGCTGAGCGGCAGAAAGTTGCCACCAAACGAGGGATGGGGCCAGTCGGCCTGCATGCTGACCTGGTTGGTGCCGCCCAGCGGCACAAAGGCCAGGCGCTCGGTGCCCATCAGCTGCAGCAGCACGACCACTTCGATGGCGCTGCTGTCGTTGCCACTGGCGGCCGTCAGGGGCTTGGTCTGCAGGCCCCGGGTGTAGACGCCGTGGCCGGTGCCCGGCTCCAGTGGCAGCGGCTTGCCATCGACCTGCAAAGTCGCACTGCGGATACCGCGCGGATCGCTGAGCGGCAGGACCAGGCGCGGCGCATCGCAGTGGCGCACGGCACCGCCCTCGGGCTTGCCTTGCAGCTGGTTGCCGGGCGCAAAGCGGGCGACCAGCTTGTCGTGCATGAGGAAAGTGTTGACCTGGTAGAGGCCGCGTGCGCGCGGCTGCATCTCGGCCCGCGTCTGGTGGCTGATCTCATCGGGCAGCGCATAGCGCTGAAAGCTGACCAGCCGGGTCTCCACTCGCCCCTCGCTGTCCTTGCCGCTGACTTCACGGCTGCAGCGCTGGGCCAGCACCGGGCCAAACAGGGTCTGCGACCCTGCAGTGCTGTTGACCACGCTTTGTACCGCGCGGTCGCGGTTGTAGATGCGGTCGCGCACCACATCGCTGATCATCATCAGCGCCACCAGCAAAAGCGCCATGGTGATGGCCAGGCTCAGGGCCTTTTGCACCAGTCTGTTTTTCATGCATTCCTCGTTGCTCTGTGTATCGGTGCGGCGAGTGTCAGCGGCCCCGGTGAGCCGAGCATGAAGTCTGTGAAGGCAGTGTGAAGTGCAGCGGCCTGCGGCTGAAGGGCTCAGTCCTGGGCCGAGAAATCGAGGCTGGCGCGCAGGCCGGGCTGGGTGTTGGCAAACTGCAGCCGGCCGCCATGGAGCAGCATGATGCGCTGCACGATGGACAGGCCCAGCCCGCTGCCGCTGCGCTCGCCGTTGGGGCGCGGCGTGGTGAAGAAGCGCTCGCCCAGGCGGGGCAGCAGGCTGGCCGGCACGCCCGGGCCGCTGTCCTGCACGCTCAGGCGCTGGGGCGCCAAGGTCAACACGATCTGGCTGTGCGCGGGCGAGAAATCCAGCGCATTGGCCAGCAGGTTGCTGATCGCCAGCGTGACCAGGGCCGCATCCCAGGCGCCCTGGCTGTCATTGCCTTGCAGCAGCAGCGGTATGCCTTTTTGCGCGGCGGTGGCCTGCAGCTGCGCGATGGCCTGCTCGGCGCAGGCGCGCAGGCTGGTGTGCTGGCTGGCCGTAGCGAGCGCGCTGCGCTGCTCCAGCTGGCTCAGCTGCATCAGCTGGTCGATCAGGTTTTGCAGGCGCAGGCTCTGGTCCACCACCTGCTGGGCAAACATCGCGCGGTCGGCGGCGGGCAGCTCGTCCTGCAGCAGCTCACCCGCGCCCCGGATGGCGGCGACCGGGCTTTTGAGCTCATGCGTGAGCGCGCGCACATAGCCTTCGATGTAGTCGCGCCCTTCCAGGCGCCGGCGCATCGAATCCATGGCCTGGGCCAGGTCACCCAGCTCGCCGGGGACATCGGGCACCTCGGGTGTCTTGGGCGCGCGGGTGATGCGGCTGCCTTGCGCCTCCTGCAAGGTGGGGCCCTGCACCTGCTGGGCATAACTGCGCAGCTTGCGCACCTGTACCACCAGCCACCAGGTGATGGCAAAGCCGACGGCCGCCGACAGCAGCAAAAACAGCACACCGCCGCGCAGCATCTTGCTTTCGCTGCTGTCGATGATGCTTTGCACCGCATTGGCTGGCTTGGAGACGGTGAGCACGCCGACGATGGCGCCATCCCGCAGGACGGGCGCGGAGACATACATGACGCTGGTGGCCTCGTCGGTGGCCACTTCGCGCGAGGTGCGGGCGCCGTATTCGCCGCGCAAGGTGAGCGCCACATTGCGCCAGCGCGCGTAGTCGGCCCCCACATCCTGGCCGGCGGAATCGAACAGCACGCGGCCCTGGGCATTGGTCACGGTCACGCGCAGGTCGAGTGCGGCCTTGCGCGTGTCCCAGATCCACACCCGCAGCGGTTGCTGGAAGGCGGCCTGCACCTGCTGGGCAAAGCGGCTGTTGCTGCTGTCGCTGCCCAGCTTTCCATAGGCCAGATCATCGCTGGCCTGCGCGGCCAGCAGGTAGGCGGTCTCGACCAGCGTGTCTTCGGTCACCTTGCGCACGCTGGGCTTGATCTCGGCCATGAACACGCGCAGCACAAAAAAGGCCGCCAGCCCGTTGATCAGGAAGAACGCAAACAGCAGGCGGATCCCCAGACGCATGGCCGGCCTTCAGTCGCCATCGCGCAGGCTGTAGCCCATGCCGCGGTGCGTGGTGATGAAGTCGCGGTCGGCCACCACGGTGCGCAGCTTGGCGCGCAGGGTCTTGATGTGGGTGTCCACCGTGCGGTCGGTGCTGTCGCTGTGCAGGCCCCAGACGGCATCGAGCAGATGGTTGCGGCTGAGGATGCGGCCTTGCGCGGCCAGCAGGCTGCTGAGCAGCTGGAATTCGCGCCGCGTCAGGTCCAGCAGCACGCCTTGCAGGCGCACGCACTGGCCGGCCTCGTCGACCTGGAAGGCGGTGCTGGCGGCGGTGGCCGGGGTACTGTTGGTATGGTTGGGCGCCGGCGCAAATTGCTGGGCACGGCGCAGCAGCGCGCGGGTGCGGGCCACCAGCTCGCGCGGGCTGAAGGGCTTGCTCAGGTAGTCATCGGCGCCCAGCTCCAGGCCCAGTACCCGGTCCACCTCTTCGCCCCGGGCGCTGAGCACCAGGATGGGCGCGGGCGAGCCAGCAGCGCGCAGCTGGCGGCACCAGTCCAGGCCATTGCCATCGGGCAGGCCCACATCGAGCAGCAGCGCATCAAAGCGGCCACTGGCCCACTGCGCGCGGGCATCGGCCATCAGGAGACTGTGGGTACAGCCGATGCCATCGCGCTCCAGCGCATAGCAGACGGTGCGGGCAATGGCTGGATCGTCTTCCAGCAGCAGAACATGGGGAGCAGGGCGCATGGTGGGTTCCGTCAGAACGGGTGGCCTAGCGGCCGCCGCCGGCATCGATGAAGGAGCCGGTGCAGTAGCTGCTGTGCTCGGACATCAGCCAGTAGATGGCCTGGGCGATTTCGTCTGCGGTGCCGCCGCGCCCCAGCGGCACGCCGGCTGACAGCCGCTGCACGCGGTCGGGCTGGCCGCCGCTGGCGTGGATATCGGTCTCGATCAGGCCCGGGCGCACGCCGTTGACGCGGATGCCTTGCGCGGCCACCTCATGGGCCAGGCCCAGTGTCATGGTGTCGATGGCGGCTTTGGACGCCGCATAGTCCACATACTGGTGGGCCGAGCCCAGGCAGGCGGCGCGGCTCGAGACATTGACGATGCTACCGCCAGCACCCCCTTCGGCGGTGCTCATGCGGCGCACCGCTTCGCGGGCGCAGAGAAAGCTGCCCAGCACATTGGTATCGAACATGCGGCGCCAGCGCGCCATGTCCATGTCCTGCAGGCGCTGGGCGCGGTCCACCACGCCGGCGTTGTTGACCAGCCCCGTGATGCGGCCCAGCTCGCTGTCCACGCGCGCAAACATCGCCAGCACCTGGGCCTCGTCGGCCACATCGGCCTGCACCGCCAGCGCGCGGCGGCCCAGGGCCTGCACCGCCTGCACCACGGTCTGGGCCGCAGCTTCATTGCTGCTGTAGTTCACGGCCACATCCCAGCCATGCTGGGCGGCCAGGACGGCGGTGGCGGCACCGATGCCTCGGCTGGCACCGGTGATAAGGACGATAGAGGTCATGGCATGGAGGCTCACAAAAGAGGCCCTATCTTAGGCGAGCTTGCGCCGCATGCCCAGGTCGCGTTCAAGGCGCGGGCAGCGCGGCCAGCCGGTCCAGCGCCTCGGCGTCCTGGTCGCTGACGGGCAGGTAGACCACCATGCGCATGCCGTTGCGCGGGGCCGACCACCAGTAGGTCTGGCGCAGGTGGAGGATGCCGACAACAGGGTGGTCAAAGGTCTTTTCGTTGTTCTCCGGGCTGCGCACCTGGTAGCGCTCCCAGGCGTTGCGGAAGACGGGCGACTGCGCCAGAAAGTAGTCCAGCCGCTGGGCTATCGCCGGGTCGCCACTTTGCTGGGTGTAGGCCGCGCGGAACATGGCCACCATGCGCTCGATGGCCTGGGGCTCATGGCGCATCACGCGCTGCCACTGCGGGTTGAACAGGTTCATGTGCAGGCAGTTGCGCTCGAGCGCGGGCAGCTGCTGCAGCGATACGCCCATCAGCCGCTCATAGGCGGCATTGGCGTCGAGCAGGTCAAAGGCAGCGCTTTGCATCTGAGCGGGGTAGGGCAGCATCTTGTCGAGCAGCTGCCGGTGCAAGCAGCCCGGCGCGTCGAGCACGCTGGCAGCGGGCTGGTCGAGCTTGATGCCCGCCAGCACCAGCAGGTGGCGCAGCTCGTCGTCATTGCATTGCAGCGCCCGGGCAATGGCCTCCACCGCCTGGCGCGAGGGCTGCACCTCGCGGCCTTGTTCGAGCTTGGTGTACCAGGTCACGCCAATGCCGGCGAGCTGGGCGACCTCTTCGCGCCGCAGGCCCGGGGTGCGCACGCGGCCATGGCGCGCCAGGCCCATGGCCGCGGCCGACAGGCTCTCGCGCCGGGCACGCAGAAAGTGGCCCAGCTCCTGCGAGGGGACAGAGGCCGCAACGGCAGGCGGGGCATGGGTGGGGGTGGCTGCAAGCATGGTCATGGGCGGTTAGGGTAGCGGCAATGGTGCAGTGCAGTATAGGCCTTCCAAGCCTAGGCTACGCAGAATCTTGTACCAGTCTAAAAAACATAACACACTGGCGCCCTGTTTATTTTCAGGCGCAGACTCCCATGCGAAGAATCACTGCTGACAACGCCACTTTCGGCGTTTTTCTGGCCTTTTTGCTGATCCCCCTGTCGGGCATCGGCACCGATATCTACCTGCCTTCGATGCCCGCCATGGCCCAGAGCCTGGGCGGCACCGCCTCCCAGATCCAGCTGACCTTGACCTTGTTCATCGCCGGCTATGGCCTGGGCCAGCTGGTGGTGGGCGTGCTGCTGGACCGATTTGGCCGCTGGCGGCCCACGATGGTGGCGCTGGCCCTGTTTGCGCTGTCGAGTGCGGCCATTGCGGTCAGCGACGACATCGTGGTCATCTGCGCGCTGCGCCTGCTGCAAGGCCTGCTGGGCGCCGTCGCCGTGGTCGGCAAGCGCACCTTTTTTGTCGATGTGTTCCGGGGCCCGGCGCTGCAGCGCTACCTCACCTGGATGACCGTGGTCTGGTCGCTGGGGCCCATCTGCGCGCCTTTTATTGGCGGCTTTGTGCAGACCCACTGGGGCTGGCGCGCCAACTTTGTGGTGCTGGCCGTGTTCTCGGTGGTTGCGCTGGTGCTGGAGCTGCTGGGCGGCGGCGAGACCCTCGCCCAGCCCCAGCCCATCCGGCCGCGTGAAGTGGCCAGCCGGGCCTGGGAGATCATGCGCAATCGCGCCTTTGCGCGCGGCGTGCTCTGCGTCAGCGCTGCGTATGCGATGGTGATGGGCTGGAGCATGGCCTCGCCCTTTATCGTCGAGACCGTGTACCACCGCCCGCCCACCACGACAGGGTCGCTGGCGCTGCTGATGGGCCTGGCCTGGATGGGCGGCGGCCTGATCGCCCGTGCGGCGATGGCGCGCTCGCTGGCGGCCAAACACCAGGCCGCGCTGTTGGCGATGGCAGGTTTCATCGCACTGCTGGCTCTGACAACCTGGCTGCCCGCATCCTGGCCATCGCTGGAAGTGATGGCGGCCGTCGCCTTTTGCATCCATGTGGCAGCAGGCCTGGTGTTCAATATCCACTTTGCCAATGTGCTGTCGATGTTCCCCAAACACGCTGCCTTGTCGGGCGGCATTGCCGGCGGTCTGGCCTTTTTGCTGACCTCGCTGCTCGCGTCCTTGGGCATCCACCTGGTGAACCCGCAGACCGGCTTGGGCCTGGCGGCGGTCTATGGCGGGCTGGCCTTGTTGCTGGTGGCCGCCTGGCTGACGATGCTGGCGCGTCCGGCACCGGCAGCGGCCTGCGCAACGCCATAATCGACCAGGCCCCCCTGAATCTCGCATCTGTCGAATCTGTTTAGCAAGGAGTGATCGCTATGGGACATTTTGTAGATCTGACCTCGGCCGACGGCCAGGTGTTTCCCGCCTATATCGCCGAGCCTGAAGGCAAAGCGCGCGGCGCCATCGTGGTGGTGCAGGAGATCTTTGGTGTCAACTCGCACATCCGCTCGGTGGCGGACCGCATTGCCCAAAGCGGCTATGTGGCAATTGCGCCCGCCACGTTTGCCCGCGTCAAGCCCGGTGTGGACCTGGGCTATAGCGAGGCCGACATGCAAGCCGGCGTGGCCCTGAAGGCCGCTGCCGAAGCGCCCGCCGTGGCCCCTGGCGTGCTGCTGGACCTGCAGGCCGCGATTGACGAGGGCGCACGCCGCAGCGGCGGCAAGGTCGGCATCACCGGCTTTTGCTGGGGCGGTCTGCTGGCCTGGCGCGCGGCCTGCGAGCTCAAAGGCCTGTCGGCTGCAGTGCCTTACTACGGTGGCGGCATGACCACGCCTGAGGAGATGGCGCGCACGCCCCAATGCCCGGTGATGGCCCATTTTGGCGACAAGGACCACTGGATCTCGCTGGCGTCGGTGGATGCGTTCCGCAGCGCCCACCCCGAGGCCGAGGTCTATGTCTACGCGGCCGACCACGGCTTCAACTGCGACCAGCGCGGCTCGTACGATGCAGCGGCTTCTGCCGCCGCACGGGCGCGCAGCATGGCCTTTTTTGCCAAGCAGGTAGGCTGAGCGGTCACTCCCGCCTAGCTCCGCACCAAGCCTTGTAGGTTCTGAGCCTGCAAGGCTTTGTTGCATTTTCGGGGGCCGCTCGTAACACCGTCGTCATAGGGGCTGCAGATGATGCGCGCATCGCTCACTTTCAACGACAAACACCATGCGCACCCCTTTTTTCCGTGCCGCCGACCTGCGGATGGCACCGCTTCCCTTGGCCGCGCTGGCCGCTGCCGCCATGCTGACGGCCTGCGGCGGTGGCGGCTCCAGCAGCACCAAAGCGGCGACCGCCACCTTGGCGGTGCTGGAGACCACCGACCTGCACTTCAACATCCGCAGCTATGACTACTTCAAGCTGGCCGATGACCCCTCGTACGGCTTTGAGCGCACGGCCTCCCTGATCCGCCAGGCGCGCAGCGACTTCGCCAACACCTTGCTGGTGGACAACGGTGACACCATCCAGGGCACCGCCTTGGCCGACTACGAGGCGCAGGTGGCGCCGATTGCCTGCGACCAGCAGCTGTCGATGTACAAGGCCATGGCCGTGTTCAAGTTCGATGCCGGCACCTTGGGCAACCATGAGTTCAACTATGGCCTGCCCTTCCTCAACCAGGTGCTCGGTGGCGGCCTCCAGGTCGATGGCGTCGATGCCAGCAAGAAGTGCGTGGGCAATGGCTACCCGATGGCGCTGGCCAATGTGATCAGCAGCCAGACCAAGGCCCCGCTGGTGTCGCCCTATGTGGTGCTGGAGCGCGAGATCAGCGGCACCGACAGCGACGGCAAGGCCGTCAAGCTGCCCATCAAGATCGGCGTGATCGGCTTTACCACGCCCGGCATCCTCGGCTGGGACAAGCGCCATCTGGAAGGCAAGGTGCAGGTGACCGGCGCCGTCGAGGCGGCGCAAAAGTATGTGCCCGAGCTGCGCAGCAAGGGCGCCGACATCGTTGTGGCGCTGCTGCACGGCGGCCTGGATGCCTCGGAATACCGTGCCGACATGGAGAACCCGGGCCTCTACCTGAGCAAGGTGGCAGGCATCGACGCGATGGTGATGGGCCACCAGCACAGCGTGTTCCCCGATACGGCCGCGCAACCGGCATTCAGCATGGCCGGTGTCGACAACAAGGCCGGCACCATCAACGGCGTGCCGGCGGTGATGGCCAGCAGCTGGGGCAAGGCGCTGGGCGTGGTGGCGCTGGCGCTGAAGTGGGACGGCAAGGCCTGGAGCGTGGACAAGACGCAGAGCAAGTCGGAGCTGCGCAGCACCACCACCGGCAAGGATGCCGCCGGCAAGACCAGCTATGTGGCCGTTGACAGCAGCATTGCACCGGTGGTGGAGAGCCAGCACCAGGCGGCGATCAGCTATGTGAAGACGCCGGTGGGCCAGACGGACTTTCGCATGGGCACGCAGTTTGCCGATGTGGGCGACCCGGGTGCGATCCAGCTGGTCAACCAGGCGCAGCAGGACTATGTGCAGCGCTATGTGCAGGCCAACCTGCCGCAGTATGCGCAGCTGCCGGTGCTGTCGGTGAGCGCGCCTTTCAAGTCGGGCTTCCAGGGCGGTGCGGACTACACCGATGTGGCCGCCGGCCCGCTGGCGATCTACAACGCGGCCGACCTCTACCTCTACCCCAACACCGTCTATGCGGTGAAGGTGAATGGCGCGCAGATCAAGCGCTGGCTGGAGGCCGCTGCCCAGCGCTTCAACCGCATCGACCCGGCTGCCACCGCAGACCAGTGGCTGATCAGCAGCTTCCCGGGCTACAACTTCGACATGTTCACCACCGCCGATATGCAGTACCAGATCGATGTGACCCAGCCCGTCGGCAGCCGCATCGTGGATCTGCAGTACAGGGGCGCGCCCATCGACCCGGCGCAGGACTTTGTGATTGCCACCAACAACTACCGCGCCACCAGCGGCAAGAGCTTTCTGCCGGAGCTCGATGGCCGCGCCACGATCTACGCCTCGCCCGATGCCAACCGCGATGTGGTGATCTCCTACATCAAGGAGCATCCGCAGGTGACCCGCGCGGCCAACGGCGCTGCCCACAGCTGGCGCTTTGCCAAGACCCCGACCGCCGGCAAGGTTCTGTTCACGTCGGCGGCCGATGCGTTGCCTGTGGCACATGCTGCGGGCCTGGCCCATGTCTCGCTGGACAAGGCCGATGACGGCACGGGCACACAGCGCGCGGTCTACCGCATTGATCTGGGCCAGTAAGTAGTCCAGCAACGGCGTGCAATGCGCCGCTGGTGGGCCGTGCAAGCGCTATCTGCCCGTGCGGGTCAGGTAGCGCTTGTACGAGAAAAAGCCGATCAGCGCCACGGTGATGAAGGCCATCACGCCCATCGCCCACCAGAAGCCGTCTTCCTTGTGGATGAGCGGGATGAACTCGAAGTTCATGCCAAAGATCGCGGCAATCAGGTTGAGCGGCAGGAAGATGGCGGTGATGGTGGTGAGCGTGCGCATGATGTCGTTGGCACGGTTGCTCTGGACCGAAAAATGCATCTGCACGGCGGTCTCGGTGCTTTGCTCCAGCCGGCGCACATGGTGCACCACGCGCTCGATGTGTTCGAGCACATCGCGGCTGCGCACCTTGAGCGCTTCGAGCTCGCGCTGGGCGCTGGGCGCCTCGGGCTGGGGCCAGGTCTCCAGCGCATCGACCCAGTCCTGCACGGCCGCGCGCTGGTCCTCGCAGATCTCGTCGAGCTGGTGCAGGGACAGGCGCGCTTCGAGCAGCGCCTGCCAGTTGGCAATGCGCTTGCGCGGCGACAGAAGCGCGCTTTGCCACTGGTCCAGATGGCGCGAGAGTTCACGGCGCAGGTCCAGGTAGTTGTCCACAATGATGTTGACCACGCGCATCATCAGATCGGCCGGGGACATGGGCAGGCGGATGGGCTGCAGGCCGCCCGGTGTGGGGCTGCTGCCGGGGTTGCGAAAGGCCTTGTCCTCGCGCGCCAGGCGCTCTTGCGTGGCATGCGATATCTGGCCCAGGTCGGGCGCATTGGCATCCTGCGGGGCGGGCGCGCCGGCCTTGGCAAACTGCAGCAGGCGCCGGGCATAGGCGTCGCGCACGGTGCAGTCCTCGGGGTGTACCGACAGCAGCACCCGCTCCCAGGCGGCAAAGCCGACCGGGATGGTGCTGATGTGGGGCGCCTCATTGATGGGCTTGGCAGCGGCGGTGCGCCGGGCGGCGGCCAAGGCGGCGGTGCCCGCCTGCGAGGGGGTGCTGGCCAGGCGCCGTATCACCAGCAGGTCGTACTGCGAGGTGTAGTCGTAGTGGGAGGGGAGCTGGGCATTGAGCAGGTCGGAGACATGCAGATCGACCAGCGGCGCGCCGCTGAGCTTTTGCAGCGCCAGCTGCAGGCTGCCCAGCTGCTCGCTGAAGTAACCGCGCGTGCAGGCCAGCCACAAAAAGCCCTTGGCGGGGAGTTCATAGGGCACGGCGGCCAGCTCGCTGGCCTCGTTGCCGATGATGTGAAAGATGCGGATGCTGCTGGGTGTACTCACCGGAATTCCTCGATCGGTTCAGGCGCAGCATGGCAAAAAAAACGGGCCTGTGCAAGCCCGTGCTGGTATTTTTGCTATCAGTTTTTCTCTTTGAGCCAGCGCGCGGCGTCCAGCGAGAAATAGGTCAGGATGCCGTCGGCACCAGCCCGCTTGAAGGCCAGCAGCGACTCCATCATCACCTGGTCATGGTCCAGCCAGCCGTTTTGCGCGGCGGCCTTGAGCATCGCGTATTCGCCGCTGACCTGGTAGGCAAAGGTGGGCACCTTGAACTCGTCCTTGACACGGCGCACCACATCCAGGTAGGGCATGCCGGGCTTGACCATCACCATGTCGGCGCCCTCGGCCAGGTCCTGGGCCACTTCGCGCAGCGCCTCGTCGGTGTTGGCCGGGTCCATCTGGTAGACGTTCTTGTCGGCCTTGCCCAGCGCGCCGCGTGTGCCCACCGCATCGCGGAAGGGGCCGTAGAAGGCGCTGGCGTACTTGGCGCTGTAGGCCATGATGCGGGTGTAGATGTGGCCCTGGGATTCGAAGGCCTCGCGGATCGCGCCGATGCGGCCGTCCATCATGTCGCTGGGGGCGACGATGTCGACACCGGCCTCGGCATGGTTGAGCGCCTGGCCCACGAGGATTTCGACGGTCTCGTCATTGAGGATGTAGCCGGTCTCGTCGAGCAGGCCGTCCTGGCCGTGGCTGGTGTAGGGGTCGAGCGCCACATCGGTCATCACGCCCAGCTGGGGGAATTCCTTTTTCAGCGCCCGCACCACATGGGGGATCAGGCCATCGGGGTTGAGCGCTTCCTTGCCGTCGGGGGTCTTGAGCGCCGTGTCGATCTGGGGGAAGAGGGCCATCACCGGAATGCCCAGCGCCACGCACTGCTCGGCCACCGGCAGCAACAGGTCCAGGCTCAGGCGGTCGACGCCGGGCATGGACAGCACGGGCTCGCGCTTGCCTTGTCCTTCATGCACAAAGACCGGGTAGATGAAGTCGTGCGGGGTGAGCACGTTCTCGCGGACCAGGTTGCGGGTGAAGGCGTCGCGGCGCAGACGGCGCGGACGGTTGTGGGGAAAGGGGGTGGGGCTGGACAGATGCATCCAGCAATTGTGCGCCAGATCAACGGCAGGCTGCACAGCGCGGACCCGAGAGACTGCGCTGGGCATGGAGGAATGGGCGCTGGGCTTGTGCCGGGCTTGCGCCAGATCAAGGCCGGGCTTGCGCGCGGCATCGGACCGCTTTTAAGCCGGGGTCCAGCGCTGGGCCATCGTGCCAGCCACTACACTGTGGCGCATGCTCATGCTGTGGATCAAAGCCTTTCATATCGTGTTTGTGGCCAGCTGGTTTGCGGGCCTGTTCTACCTGCCCCGGATCTTTGTGAACCTGGCCATGGTGCCGGCCGACTCGCAGGCCGAGCGCGAGCGCCTGCTCTTGATGGCGCGCAAACTCCTGCGCTTCATGACGATGATTGCGGTGCTGGCGCTGGGCCTGGGCCTGTGGCTGTGGCTGGGCTGGTGGCGCGGAGCAGGGGGCTGGCTGCATGCCAAGCTGTTCTTTGTGCTGCTGGTCATTGGCTACCACCATGCCTGCGCCGTGCTGCTGCGCAAGATCGCCAATGGCACGGACCGGCATTCGCATGTCTGGTACCGCTGGTTCAACGAGGTACCGGTGGTTGCCATGGTCATCATCGTGGTGCTGGTCGTCGTCAAACCCTTTTAATTCGCGCACACTTGGGTAGCCCATCACGGACCACGATCTGCGCACCAGGGCCTACGCACCATGCCTGACAGCCGCCCCGCACCCCTCAGCCTGCAAGAGCCTGCCCCGGCCGGCGAGCACCGCACCATCGCCTGGCCGCTGGTGCCGGTGTATGTGGCGCTGATCGTCTTTGCCAGCCTCTTTCCCTTTGCCGGCTGGCGCACCCAGGGCATCTCGCCGGCGGAGTTCTTGCTCGCCCGCATCCCGCCGCCGTACTGGACCTGGTTCGATGTCTGGATCAATGTGGCCGGCTATGCGCCGCTGGGCTTGCTGCTGAGCCTGGGCTGGTGGCGCCATGGCTGGGTCAGGACGGGCTGGTTCTGGGCCTTGTGCGTGGGCAGCCTGCTGTCGCTTGCGATGGAGTTCCTGCAGATTTTTCTGCCGCTAAGGGTGTCCAGCAACATGGACTGGCTGCTCAACAGCATCGGCACCTTGCTGGGCGCGCTGGCCGTGCCCTTGCTGGCCTGGCTGGGCATCTTGCGGCGCTGGCGCGATGTGCGGGCGCGCTGGTTCGATGCCGATGCGCGGGGCGCCATCGTGCTGCTGATGCTCTGGCCGCTGGCCTTGCTGTTCCCGGCCGCGCAGCCTTTTGGCCTGGGCCAGGTGTTTGACCGGCTGGAGATGTGGCTGGTCGATATGCTGGAGAACTCGGCCTTCGAGCACTGGATGCCCAACTTCATGCAGGCCACCGAGCCGCTGTCGCCCATCGGCCAGCTGATGGCCGTGCTGCTGGGGCTGCTGATTCCCTGCTGGCTGGCCTTCAGCGTGATGGGCAGCGTGACGCGGCGCATGGCCATGGTGGCGCTGGTGGTGCTGAGCGGCATTGCCGTCTCGGCGCTGTCGTCTTCGCTGAGTTACGGGCCAACCTATGCCTGGGACTGGCTGGACCAGACCACGCGCCTGGGCATTGCGCTGGCCGTGTCGCTGGCGCTGCTGCAGGTGGGCCTGCCGCGCCGCTACTGTGTGCTGCTGCTGCTGATGGGGCTGATGATCGATGTCAACCTGCTCAACCAGTCGCCGCCCAATCCTTACTACGCCGATGCCTTGCAGTCCTGGGAGCAGGGGCGCTTCATCCGCTTTTTTGGCCTGGGCCAGTGGCTCAGCTGGCTGTGGCCGTTTGCGGTGATTGCCTATGTGCTGCTGCGCCTGGGCCGGCTGCCTGCCGTGGTGGCGGCGCGGCGGCGCCAACGGCTGCACCAGCACGCGGCCTCCGGCACCCCGCCCGAGCAAGGCTAAACGCAGTAGCCCGTGGCAGTATTGCGGCCTCTGGGCGCCAGGCGGGCGCCAAGCTGCCACAATGGGGGATCGCATTCGAAGAGAGCTTGGCATGAGCGAGCAAAAACCTGGCAACGACGGCCAGTACTACCAGCACCATGTGTTCTTCTGCCTCAATGACCGCGTCAATGGCGAAGACAGCTGTGCCCACCATGGCGCCAAGGACATGTTTGACCACTGCAAGGCCCGCGTCAAAGCCGAGGGCCTGAGCGGACCGGGCAAGGTGCGCGTCAACAAGGCCGGCTGCCTGGACCGCTGCGCAGGCGGGCCCATCATGGCGGTCTACCCCGAAGGCGTCTGGTACACCTATATCGACAATGACGATATCGATGAGATCGTCGAGTCGCACCTGAAGAACGGCAAGGTGGTCGAGCGCTTGCTGACCCCGCCCGACGTGGGCCGCTGAGCGCGCGCCTGCTTCCTCCCCCGACTTTTTCCGCATAGACACAGGGCGCCACTGCCGCTGCAGGCGCTGGCTGGCCCGCCATGGAGTAGACCGCAGCATGAACGCGCAAACCGAACGTTTCACCATCCATGGGCCGGCCGGCATTCTGGAAGTGGCCCGCGATCTGGCCGCCAGCCCCGATGGCGTGCAGCGCGGCACGGCCATCATTGCCCACCCTCATCCGCTGTTTGCCGGCACGATGGACAACAAGGTGGTGCAGACCCTGGCGCGCGCCTTTGTGGCCAGCGGCTGGACGGCGCTGCGCTTCAACTTTCGCGGCGTCGGCCAGTCGGCGGGCAGCTATGACGAGGGCCGGGGCGAGCGCGAGGATTTTCTGGCCGTTGTCGAGCAGCTCGCGCCCCAGGGCAATCTGGCGCTGGCGGGCTTTTCTTTTGGCTCCTTTGTGATGAGCCATGCCTTGGCGGAACTTTGGCCCCAACGCCAGATCGACAAGGCGGTGTTCGTGGGCACGGCCGCATCGCGCTTTACGGTGGCGACCTTGCCTCCCGAAGCCCATGAGCGCACCCTGGTGGTACATGGCGAAGCCGATGACACGGTGCCGCTCGCTGCGGTGATGGACTGGGCAAGGCCTCAGATACTACCGGTTACGGTTGTGCCCGGAGGCGGGCATTTTTTCCACGGACAATTACCGCTTCTCAAAGGCCTGGTCACGCGGCACCTGCTGGCCCCCGCCTTGTGACGGTGGTGTAGTATTGCTATTGTTTTTGATATCCTGCGGCCAGTCTTCATGCGCTGCAGGCACTTGTTTCTAAGAGTTGAACGACATGAAATCGAGCTTGATGCCCACCCTGCGTAACTGGGCTGCAGCAGCGCTGCTGGCGCCCACCCTGGCCTTTGCCCAATTGGCAGCGCCCCAGCCGCCCGAGATCGCGGCGCGCAACTACCTGCTGTTTGACGTGACCACCGGCCAGATCCTGGCGGCCAAGGATGTGGATGCGCCGGTCGAGCAGGCATCGCTGACCAAGCTGATGACCGGCTATGTGGTGTTCGATGCGCTGCGCAACAAGAAGATCAGCCTGGAGCAGACCATGCCGGTGAGCGAGCGCGCCTGGAAGATGCCCGGCTCGCGCATGTTCATCGACCCCAAGATGCAGGTGAAGGTGGATGACCTGCTGCACGGCATGATCGTGCAATCGGGCAACGATGCGACGATGGCACTGGCCGAAGCCGTGGGCGGCACCGCCGAGAACTTTGTGCGCCTGATGAACGAGCAGGCCAAGGCGCTGGGCATGACCAACACGGCCTACAAGAACCCCGAAGGCCTGACCGAGCCCGGCCACACGACGACGGCCAAGGACCTGAGCATTCTGGCCAACCGCCTGATCAAGGATTTCCCGGAGTACATGCACTACTACGCGACCAAGCAGTGGTTTTACCCCGGCACGCCCAAGTCCAACGGCACCAATCGTAATACTTTGTTGTTCCGTGACCCGACGGTGGATGGCCTCAAGACCGGCCACACGAACGCCGCCGGCTACTGCCTGGTCTCCACGGCCAAGCGCCAGGTGCCCAATGCGGGCGAGCGCCGCCTGATCTCGATCCTGCTGGGAGCTGCCAGCGACAAGGACCGCGCCAACGAAAGCCAGAAGCTCTTGAACTGGGGCTATACCGCGTTCGACACCGTCAAGTTGTTTGACGGCGGCCAGGCCGTGGCGACCCCCAAGGCCTGGAAGGGCGCGCAAGACACCGTCAAGATCGGTAGCGTCGCCCCCATCGTCGTGAATGTGCCAGCGGGCACCGGCGGCAAGCTCGAAACCCAGGTGGTAAGCCAGGAGCCGCTGATTGCGCCTTTCACCAAGGGCCAGAAGCTGGGCACCTTGAAGGTGATGGCAGGCGGCCAGCAAGTGGCCGAGGTGCCACTGGTGGCGCTCGATGATGTCGCAGAAGCGGGCATCTTTGGCCGCGCCTGGGATGCGATCCGTCTGTGGATCAAGTAAAGCGGCGCTGATGCGGGCCCTATAAGAACCTGTTCAAAGTCTCCTCGCGCCGCGACAGCGTCTTTGCGGGATGGGATGCTAGGCGCAATACCGCAGCAATAGCCCAGCTATTGCGAGGATTTGCAACGACGCAGACCGCCCGCAAAGCCACTGTCCCTACGGGTTGGAGTGAAATCGGGCGATTTCTGCGCGCTGGCCCTTGCTTGCACCCCGGTGCAAGCTGCGTTCCATCCCTTCGAACTCATCCCGATTGCACTCCAACGCGGCTGCGTAGAGACTTTGAACAGGTTCTAAGGCCCGGCAGACGCCCAGTCCACCCCTCTGCAAAGCGTGCCCCTGGCACGCTTTGTGGTTTCTGTGCTCGCAAAAATGAGAGCGCCTGGCGCAGGGCTGCTGGGCGTTGTGCCGGGAAAGTGCCCTGATGGCGGCTGCCGGGCGGCGGGCTTGGGTCCAAACCATTTGCTCAATTTGGAGTCAGGTGGTACATTAGAGGGCTTTTCGGAATTTCCGAAGGGGCTGCCGTCTTTGCCTTTGGGGCAAGGGGCTGGCAGCAAATCACGGTAAGTTCACGGTAATTTCACGTTTAGGGACGTTTATTAATGCCAACCATTAACCAACTCGTGCGTCAGGGCCGCACGGTAGAAGTTGTTAAATCCAAGAGCCCTGCTATGGAAAACTGCCCCCAGCGCCGCGGCGTGTGCACCCGTGTGTACACCACGACGCCTAAGAAGCCTAACTCGGCTTTGCGTAAGGTGGCCAAGGTTCGTCTGACCAACGGTTTCGAAGTCATTTCGTACATCGGCGGTGAAGGCCACAACCTGCAAGAGCACAGCGTTGTGCTGGTGCGCGGTGGCCGTGTGAAGGACTTGCCAGGTGTGCGTTACCACATCGTGCGCGGTTCGCTTGACCTGCAAGGCGTCAAGGACCGTAAGCAGTCCCGTTCGAAGTACGGTGCCAAGAAGCCTAAGGCCAAGTAAGCCCTGGTTTTTTGAACGAATACAAAGGTGCTGTGTCCCGCGTGGCGCGAGATTCAGCGTAGTGACCCCAAGCGCAAGTGTTTTGTGTGGGTCGAGTAAGTGGGAGTCCTTGATTGGCTCTCGCGGTGTCTGAAAAGATGCCAACTGAAGCAAAGATAGAGGTAAAGAAATGCCACGTCGTCGCGAAGTCCCCAAACGTGAAATTCTGCCGGATCCAAAGTTCGGCAATGTAGAGCTGTCCAAATTCATGAACGTGATCATGGAAGGCGGCAAGAAGGCAGTTGCTGAGCGCATCATTTACGGCGCTCTGGAACTGATCGAGAAGAAGCACCCTGATAAAGACCCACTGGAAGCTTTCGTTGTTGCCATCAACAACGTCAAGCCCATGGTCGAAGTGAAGTCCCGCCGTGTTGGCGGTGCCAACTACCAGGTGCCAGTGGAAGTGCGTCCTGTCCGTCGTCTGGCTCTGTCCATGCGCTGGATCAAGGAAGCTGCTCGCAAGCGCGGTGAAAAGTCCATGGCCCAACGCCTGGCCAACGAACTGCTGGAAGCTACGGAAGGCCGTGGCGGCGCGATGAAGCGTCGTGACGAAGTGCACCGTATGGCCGAAGCCAACAAGGCATTCAGCCACTTCCGCTTCTAAGCTGCGCGAGATCTGTCTCGATATTGCAAAGGCCGCATGCAACAATTTTTGCCTGCGGCCTTGCTCGGATTGAGACTGCCCTCACATCGTAGGCTGATGCCTGCGCAATCCGCCAGTCCGCATCGCCTCCACACTTACTGATCAACAAAGGATCAACCATGGCTCGCAAGACCCCCATCGAGCGCTACCGCAATATCGGTATTTCTGCGCACATCGACGCAGGTAAAACCACCACGACCGAACGTATCCTGTTTTACACCGGCGTGACCCACAAGCTGGGCGAAGTGCACGACGGCGCTGCTACCACCGACTGGATGGAGCAAGAGCAAGAGCGTGGCATTACCATCACTTCCGCTGCAGTGACCTGCTTCTGGAAGGGTATGGACATGTCCTACCCAGAACACCGCTTCAACATCATCGACACCCCCGGCCACGTGGACTTCACGATTGAAGTGGAGCGTTCCATGCGCGTGCTCGACGGTGCTTGCATGGTGTACTGCGCTGTGGGTGGCGTGCAGCCCCAGTCCGAAACCGTGTGGCGTCAAGCCAACAAGTACAAGGTGCCACGTCTGGCCTTTGTGAACAAGATGGACCGTACCGGTGCCAACTTCTACAAGGTCTACGACCAGATGAAGCTGCGCCTGAAGGCCAACCCCGTGCCCGTGGTGATCCCAATCGGCGCTGAAGACAACTTCACCGGCGTGGTCGATCTGGTCAAGATGAAGGCCATCATCTGGGACGAAGCGTCCCAGGGCATGAAGTTCGAATACGCTGACATTCCTGCCGACCTGGTCGAGACCGCCAACAAGTGGCGTGAAAACCTGGTGGAATCGGCTGCCGAAGCGTCGGAAGACCTGATGAACAAGTACCTGGAAGAAGGTACCTTGTCCGAAGAAGACGTGAAGGCCGGTATCCGCGCCCGCACGCTGTCGACCGAAATCCAGCCAATGCTGTGCGGCACCGCGTTCAAGAACAAGGGTGTGCAGCGCATGCTGGACGCCGTGATCGACTACCTGCCTTCGCCAGTGGACATCCCTGACGTGGCTGGTACCGACCCAGAAGACGAAGAAAAGAAGCTGACCCGTAAGGCGGACGACGGCGAAAAGTTCTCCGCTCTGGCGTTCAAGCTGATGACCGACCCGTTCGTGGGCCAGTTGACCTTCGTGCGTGTGTACTCCGGCGTTCTGTCCAAGGGCGACACCGTGTACAACTCGGTCAAGGGCAAGAAAGAGCGTATCGGCCGTATCGTGCAGATGATGGCGAACGACCGTATCGAAGTGGACGAAATCCGCGCCGGTGACATCGCCGCTTGCGTGGGCCTGAAGGACGTGACCACCGGTGAAACCCTGTGCGACGTGGCTTCGCCTATCGTGCTCGAACGCATGGTGTTCCCAGAGCCCGTGATTGCACAGGCTGTGGAACCCAAGTCGAAGGCCGACCAGGAAAAGATGGGTATCGCTCTGTCGCGTCTGGCTGCAGAAGATCCATCGTTCCGCGTGCGCTCCGACGAAGAATCGGGTCAGACCATCATCGCCGGTATGGGCGAGCTGCACCTGGAAATTATCGTTGACCGCATGAAGCGTGAATTCAACGTGGAAGCCAACGTGGGCAAGCCCCAAGTGGCCTACCGCGAAACGATTCGCCAAAAGGTTGTGGACGTGGACGGCAAGTTCGTTCGCCAGTCCGGCGGTAAGGGCCAGTACGGTCACGTGGTGTTCACGGTTGAGCCGCAAGAGCCAGGCAAGGGCTTCGAGTTCGTCGACGCCATCAAGGGCGGTGTGGTTCCTCGCGAATACATCCCTGCGGTGGAAAAGGGCGTGATCGAAGCGCTGACCTCCGGCGTGCTGGCTGGCTACCCTGTGGTGGACGTCAAAGTGACGCTGACCTTCGGTTCGTACCACGACGTGGACTCGAACGAAATGGCGTTCAAGATGGCCGCTATCTTCGGTTTCAAGGAAGCTGCTCGCAAGGCCAGCCCCGTGATCCTCGAGCCTATGATGGCCGTGGAAGTGGAAACGCCTGAAGACTACGCCGGTACCGTGATGGGTGACTTGTCTTCCCGCCGCGGTATGGTGCAGGGCATGGACGACATGGTTGGTGGCGGCAAGGCCATCAAGGCAGAAGTGCCACTGTCCGAAATGTTCGGCTACGCCACGTCGCTGCGTTCGCAAACGCAAGGCCGTGCTACGTACACGATGGAGTTCAAGCACTACGCTGAAGCCCCACGCAACGTGGCCGAGGCTATTGTCGCTTCCCGCGCAAAGGCCTAAAATATGCGCCCGCACCTGGCTTGCCAGGTGCGGATCGCTTTTTGTCTACGACCGGGTGCCGCTTTGTTTCCTGTGCGAAGCGACCCAGCAATTCGGTGTAGACGTTAAACCCAACACAGGTTTTGCTCTTTATTTGGAGAATTCTCATGGCAAAAGGTAAATTCGAACGGACCAAGCCGCACGTCAACGTGGGCACCATTGGTCACGTGGACCACGGCAAGACCACGCTGACGGCTGCTATCGCAACCGTGCTGTCTGCCAAGTTCGGCGGCGAAGCCAAGAAGTACGACGAAATCGACGCTGCTCCTGAAGAAAAGGCTCGCGGCATTACCATCAATACCGCACACGTTGAGTACGAAACGGCTAACCGCCACTACGCTCACGTGGACTGCCCTGGCCACGCCGACTATGTGAAGAACATGATCACCGGCGCTGCCCAGATGGACGGCGCTATTTTGGTTTGCTCGGCTGCTGACGGCCCCATGCCTCAGACCCGTGAACACATCCTGCTGGCTCGCCAGGTGGGCGTGCCTTACATCATCGTGTTCCTGAACAAGTGCGACATGGTGGATGACGAAGAGCTGCTGGAGCTGGTGGAAATGGAAGTCCGCGAACTGCTGGACAAGTACGATTTCCCAGGTGACGACACCCCCATCATCCGCGGCTCGGCTAAGCTGGCTCTGGAAGGCGACCAATCCGACAAGGGTGAGCCCGCAATCCTGCGTCTGGCTGAAGCTCTGGACACCTACATCCCAACGCCAGAGCGCGCTGTGGACGGTGCTTTCCTGATGCCCGTGGAAGACGTGTTCTCCATCTCCGGTCGTGGTACCGTGGTGACTGGCCGTATCGAGCGCGGTATCATCAAGGTCGGCGAAGAAATCGAAATCGTCGGTATCAAGGACACCGTCAAGACCACCGTGACCGGCGTGGAAATGTTCCGCAAGCTGCTGGACCAAGGTCAAGCTGGCGACAACGTTGGCCTGCTGCTGCGCGGCACCAAGCGTGAAGACGTGGAGCGTGGCCAAGTGCTGTGCAAGCCTAACTCGATCAAGCCACACACCCACTTCACCGCTGAAGTGTATGTGCTGAGCAAGGACGAAGGCGGCCGCCACACCCCCTTCTTCAACAACTACCGTCCTCAGTTCTACTTCCGTACCACGGACGTGACCGGCGCCATCGAGCTGCCAGCTGACAAGGAAATGGTGATGCCTGGCGATAACGTGTCGATCACCGTCAAGCTGATCAACCCCATCGCTATGGAAGAAGGTCTGCGTTTCGCTATTCGCGAAGGCGGCCGTACCGTGGGCGCTGGCGTGGTTGCCAAGATCATTGCTTAATTCTTAGCACAACTGGGAATTAACCATGTCCAAGCAAAAAATCCGCATCCGCCTGAAGGCTTTCGATTACAAGTTGATCGACCAGTCCGCTGCTGAAATCGTTGAAACCGCCAAGCGCACCGGCGCGATTGTCAAGGGTCCCGTGCCCCTGCCAACCCGCATGAAGCGTTTTGACATTCTGCGCTCGCCCCACGTGAACAAGACTTCGCGTGACCAGCTGGAAATCCGCACTCACCAACGCCTGATGGACATTGTCGATCCTACCGACAAGACCGTTGACGCGCTGATGAAGCTGGACCTGGCTGCCGGCGTGGACGTCGAAATCAAACTGCAATAAGGCCTGAAAGCCACACCTGCCGGTGTGGCTGCTTGTCCTTTCTAACGCGAACTTGCCTATTTGGGAAGTTCGCGTTAGAATTTATGGCTTCGTGATCTATACATCCAATGTGCCTGGCATTTTGGTGGTAAGAGACGAAGTTTTTATTAACCTTCTTTCGTGCCTGTGGCGTCAAACCCAGGGGCAACACCGAGCCAATTGCAGTTTCGGTGGCGGAAGTTTTGGAGCAACAAATGAGTCAAAGCAACTCCCTCGGGTTGCTGGGCCGTAAGGTAGGCATGATGCGCCTGTTCACGGATGACGGCGATGCAGTGCCTGTCACCGTGGTGGATGTGTCTAACAACCGCGTGACCCAGGTCAAAACCCAAGAGAACGACGGCTACGTGGCCCTGCAGGTCACCTTTGGTCAACGCCGCGCTTCGCGCGTGACCAAGCCAGCCGCTGGCCACCTGGCCAAGGCAGGCGTGGAAGCTGGTGAAATCACCCAGGAATTCCGCGTTGAAGCTGACACCGCCGGCAAGTACGCCGCAGGTGCATCCTTGCCAGTGACCGAGATCTTCGCAGTGGGCCAAAAGGTCGACGTGCAAGGTACCTCGATCGGTAAGGGCTACGCCGGTACCATCAAGCGTCACAACTTCAAGTCGCAACGTGCTTCTCACGGTAACAGCCGTTCGCACAATGTTCCCGGCTCGATCGGTATGGCACAAGACCCAGGTCGCGTGTTCCCCGGTAAGCGCATGACCGGTCACATGGGCGATGAGACCGTGACTACCCAGAATCTCGACGTGGTTCGCATCGACGAAGCCCGTCAACTGCTGCTGATCAAGGGCGCAATCCCCGGTTCGAAGAATGGCTTCGTGACCGTGCGTCCTGCTGTCAAGGCAGCTGCTAAAGGAGCGAACTAATGAAGCTCGAACTCCTGAACGAACAAGGTAAGGCAGCCTCCCAAGTGGACGCTCCTGAGACCGTGTTTGGTCGCGATTTCAATGAAGACCTGATTCACCAGATCATCGTTGCTTACCGCGCCAACGGCCGTCAAGGCACACGCGCTCAAAAGGACCGCGAACAAGTCCGTCACACCACCGCCAAGCCTTTCAAACAAAAGGGTACTGGCCGTGCACGTGCTGGTATGTCGTCTTCGCCTCTGTGGCGTGGCGGCGGTCGCATCTTCCCGAATCTGCCTGATGAAAACTTCACGCAGAAGATCAACAAGAAGATGTACCGTGCCGGTATGGCATCCATCTTCTCGCAGCTGGCCCGTGAAGGCCGCCTGGCTGTGGTTGATTCGCTGACGGTTGATTCGCCCAAGACCAAGGTACTGGCTGACAAGTTCAAGTCCATGAACCTGGACTCGGTGATGGTGATCGCCGACGAAGTGGACGAAAACCTGTACCTCGCTTCGCGCAATCTGAAGAATGTGTTCGTGGTTGAGCCACGTTACGCTGATCCAGTGTCGCTGGTGCAATTCAAGAAAGTGCTCGTTACCAAGGGCGCTCTCGACAAACTCAAGGAGATGTTCGCATGAGCCGTGTGAACCCTACTCCCGCCGAACGCAAGTTCGACGAAGGTCGTCTGATGCAAGTGCTGGTTGCTCCTATCGTGTCCGAAAAGGCCACGCTGGTTGCTGAAAAGTCCAACGCTGTGACATTCAAGGTGCTGCAGAACGCCACCAAGCCCGAGATCAAGGCCGCTGTTGAGCTGCTGTTCAAGGTCGAAGTGAAGGGCGTGTCTGTGGTGAACACCAAGGGCAAGACCAAGCGCTTTGGCAAGACCATCGGCCGCCGCGACAACGTGCGCAAGGCTTATGTGCTGCTCAAGCCAGGTCAAGAGCTGAACCTCTCTGGGGAGGCTGCGTAATCATGGCTGTTATTAAGCTCAAACCAACTTCGCCCGGCCAACGCCATGTGGTGAAGGTGACCCGTGGCCATCTGCACAAGGGCGAAGGTTTCGCTCCTCTGCTGGAACCTCAGTTCCAAAAGGCAGGCCGCAACAACAACGGTCACATCACTACCCGTCACAAGGGCGGTGGTCACAAGCACCACTACCGTGTGGTGGACTTCAAGCGCACCAAGGACGGCATCCCCGCCAAGGTGGAACGCATTGAATACGATCCAAACCGTACCGCTCACATCGCTCTGGTGTGCTACGCAGACGGCGAGCGTCGTTATGTGATCGCTCCGCGTAACCTGGAAGTGGGCGCAACCATCATCAGTGGCTCTGAAGCACCGATCCGCGTGGGTAACACCCTGCCGATCCGCAACATCCCTGTGGGTTCGACCATTCACTGCATCGAGCTGAAGATCGGCGCTGGCGCACAAATCGCCCGTTCCGCTGGTACCTCGGCTACCCTGCTGGCTCGCGAAGGCGTCTACGCCCAAGTGCGTATGCGTTCGGGCGAAGTTCGCAAGATCCATATCGAATGCCGTGCAACCATCGGTGAAGTCGCCAACGAAGAACACAGCCTGCGCCAACTGGGCAAGGCCGGTGTCAAGCGTTGGATGGGTATTCGTCCTACCGTTCGCGGTGTGGTGATGAACCCTGTCGATCACCCACACGGTGGTGGTGAAGGCAAGACCGGTGAAGGCCGTCACGCAGTTGACCCATGGGGCAATCTGACGAAGGGCTACCGTACCCGTAACAACAAGCGCACACAGACCATGATCGTGTCGCGCCGTAAGAAGTAAGGGGTAGCAAATGACTCGTTCTCTTAAAAAGGGTCCGTTTGTTGACCATCACTTGCTGGCAAAGGTCGAAAAGGCCATCGCCACCAAGGACAAGAAACCAGTGAAGACCTGGTCGCGTCGCTCCATGGTTCTGCCCGATTTCATCGGTCTGACCATCGCCGTGCACAACGGCAAGCAACACGTACCGGTATATGTAACCGACCAGATGGTGGGCCACAAGCTCGGCGAATTCGCCCTGACGCGCACCTTCAAGGGTCACCCCGCTGATAAAAAAGCGAAACGATAAGGAGTAGACCATGTCTGAAACACGTGCAGTCCTCCGCGGCGTTCGCCTGTCGGTTGACAAAGGCCGTCTGGTTGCGGATCTGATTCGCGGCAAGAAGGTTGACCAAGCTCTGAACATTCTCGAATTCACGCAGAAAAAAGCTGCTGTTATCGTCAAGAAGGTTCTGGAGTCCGCTATCGCCAACGCTGAGCACAACGACGGCGCTGACATCGACGAATTGAAGGTCAAGACCATCTTCGTCGAGCAAGGCACCACGCTCAAGCGTTTTACCGCTCGCGCCAAGGGCCGCGGCAACCGCATCAGCAAGCCTACCTGCCACATTTATGTGACCGTGGGTAACTGAGGCCTAAAGGAAGAACATGGGACAAAAAATCCATCCTACCGGCTTCCGTCTGGCGGTCAGCCGTAACTGGTCTAGCCGCTGGTACGCAAGCAACCGTGATTTCGCCGGCATGCTGGCCGAAGACATCAAGGTTCGTGAGTACCTGAAAGAGAAGCTGAAGAACGCTGCCGTGGCACGCGTTCTGATCGAGCGTCCTGCCAAGAACGCCCGCATCACCATTTACTCGGCGCGTCCTGGTGTGGTGATCGGCAAGAAGGGTGAAGACATCGAGGCCCTGAAGAAGGAACTCGCTGCTCGCCTGGGCGTGCCAGTCGCTGTGAACATCGAAGAAGTGCGCAAGCCTGAAATCGATGCCCAGCTGATCGCTGACTCGATCACCCAGCAGCTCGAAAAGCGTATCCAGTTCCGTCGCGCCATGAAGCGTGCGATGCAGAACGCGATGCGTCTGGGCGCTCAAGGTATCAAGATCATGTCGTCGGGCCGTCTGAACGGTATCGAAATCGCACGTACCGAGTGGTACCGCGAAGGTCGTGTGCCACTGCACACCCTGCGCGCCGACATCGATTACGGCACCTCCGAAGCCAAGACCACCTACGGTGTGATCGGCGTGAAGGTGTGGGTCTACAAGGGTGACACTCTGGGTCGTAACGATCTGCCAGCCGCAGAAACGCCACGTCCTGAAGAAGAGCGTCGTCCACGTGGTCCTCGTCGTGACAACCGCAATGGCGATCGTCCATCGCGTGGCCCTCGTCGCCCCGCTGGTGGTAACACGGCTCCTGCAGACGGCAGCGACAAGCCCGCCGGCGCTGGTGCTGATTCCGTTAAGCGCGTTCGCAAGACTGACGCGCCCGCTACAGCAGCGGACGGTAAAGGAGAATAACTATGCTGCAACCTGCTCGCCGCAAATACCGCAAGGAGCAAAAGGGTCGCAACACTGGTATCGCAACCCGTGGTAACACGGTAGCGTTCGGTGATTTCGGCCTGAAATGCACGGACCGTGGCCGCCTGACGGCCCGCCAGATCGAGGCTGCACGTCGTGCAATCTCCCGTCACGTCAAGCGTGGTGGCCGTATCTGGATCCGCGTGTTCCCTGACAAGCCAATCTCGACCAAGCCAGCCGAAGTCCGTATGGGTAACGGTAAGGGCAACCCAGAGTACTACGTGGCTGAAATTCAGCCCGGTAAGATGGTGTTCGAAATCGTTGGCGTGCCCGAAGAACTGGCCCGCGAAGCGTTCCGCCTGGCTGCTGCCAAGCTGCCGCTGCGCACCACGTTCGTTACCCGTCAGCTTGGCGCTTAAATTCAGGAGAAATCGATATGACGAAAGCTGCTGAACTGCGCCAAAAAGACGTTGCTGGCCTGGAAGCCGAGATCAAGTCCTTGCAAAAGGCTCACTTTGGTCTGCGCATGCAAAAGGCAACGCAACAACTGGGCAACACCGCTACCATCAAGGCTACCCGCCGCGATGTGGCACGTGCCAAGACCATTCTTGCTGAAAAGCAAGCCGCCAAGTAATAGGAGCCGACATGACGGAAGCTAAAAAATCCCTCAAGCGCACCTTGATTGGCAAGGTGGTCAGCGATAAGCGTGAAAAGACCGTGACCGTTCTGGTAGAACGTCGCGTGAAGCACCCCATCTACGACAAGATCATGATCAAGTCCAGCAAGTACCACGCCCACGACGAAAAGGGCGAGTACAACACCGGCGATACGATCGAGATCACCGAGAGCCGTCCGCTCTCCAAGACCAAGAACTGGGTGGCTACCCGCTTGGTGCAAAAGGCTGCTTTGGTTTAAGTCTTTTGCGACTTGCACCAACGTAACTTCAAAAACGACCCACAATCTGTGGGTCGTTTTTTTATGCCCGTTTTGGCCCTCCGGCCGGCGGGATCACTGCCTGATGGGCAATTTACAAGGAGTACACCATGATCAAAGTTGGCGATTCGCTTCCCTCTGCAACCCTGAGCGAGTTTGTGGCGGTCGAGGGCAATGGCTGCAGCCTGGGCCCCAACGCCTTTGATGTGAGCAAGGAAGCGGCTGGCAAGACCATCGCTTTGTTTGCGGTGCCCGGCGCTTTCACGCCGACCTGCTCGGCCAAGCACCTGCCTGGCTACGTGGAAAAGGCAGAAGCCTTCAAGGCCGCCGGCGTGGATGAAATCTGGTGCCTGTCGGTCAATGACGCCTTTGTGATGGGCGCCTGGGGCAAGGACCAGCACACCGAAGGCAAGGTGCGCATGATTGGCGACGGCGATGCCGCCTTTGCCAAGGCCACCGGCCTGACCCTGGATCTCAACGGCAAGGGCCTGGGCCTGCGCAGCAACCGCTACTCCATGCTGGTCAAGGATGGCAAGGTGGTGCAGCTGAACGTGGAAGCCCCTGGCCAGTTCACGGTCAGCGATGCCGACACCATCCTGGCCCAAGCCAAGCAGGCCTAAGGCCACATCGGGCTGCTGCGGCGCTGCAAGGCGTTGCAGGGCCTGGCCGGAATGCACAAAGCACGCCTAGGCGTGCTTTTTTGTGGCCGGGCGACATGCCTTGCTATGCGCAGCTCCGCCGTCAGGGATGGACGTCTGCCTTGAGGTAGTGCGTGCCTGCGACGGGGTTGTGGTAGTAGGGCGGAATCTCTTCAAAGCCAAAATCGGCATAGAGCGCGCGGGCCGATTCCATGCTGTCCAGCGTGTCGAGCAAGATGCAGTCATAGCCCAGGCGGATGGCGCTGGCCATGGTGTAGTCCACCAGCTGGCGGCCCAGGCCAAAGCCCCGGAAGGCCTTGCGCACATAGAGGCGTTTCATCTCGCAGGCGTTGCTGTAGTCCACATCGTCCATGGGCCGCAGCGCGCAGCAGCCGGCGACCGAGCCTTCCACCAGCGCCAGCACCAGGTCGCCGCGCGGGTCGCCATATTCGCCGGGCAGCTCGGCCAGCTCATCCTCAAAACCCTGGAAGCCCAGATCAATATCCAGTGATTGGGCATATTCCCGAAAGATCTCGCGGGTCACGGCGAGCTCTTCCGGTGTGGTGGGGTGCAGGAACGTTATCTCAGGTCGGTCCACAGCGGCGGCGCTTAGTCAAGGAATGTGCAGTGTAGCGCCCGCACCATCGCAGGCGCCATCGAAAAACCGCCTATCGAGGGCGGTTTTCTTGGGGGGGTGTTGCAAAGGCTCAGGTCTCTGCCAGCAGCTTGTCGATCAGCTTGTGCAGCTCCTCAAAATTGGGGGCGCCTACATAGCGCTTGACCACCTGGCCCTGCTTGTTCACGACAAAGGTGGTCGGGGTGAGCTGGATGTCGCCCCAGTCCTTGGCAATCTGGCCGGTGTTGTCGATCGCCACCTTGAAGGGCAGCTTGCGCGACTCGGCAAAGTTGACGACATAGCTGGGCGGGTCGTAGTGCATGGCCACTGCCATGGTGTCGTAGCCCCGGTCCTTGTACTTGTCGTAGGTCTTGATGATCTCGGGCATTTCCGCCACGCAGGTGGTGCAGCTGGTGGCCCAGAAGTTCACCAGGGTGACCTTGCCCTTCATGTCGGCCGTCGTCTGGGTGCTGCCGTTGAGCAGCACAAACCGGCTCTCGGGCGCGGCCGCCTGCCCCGTGCCCTGGTAGACAAAGGCACCGATGCCAATCGCCGCAGCGATGGCCAGCGTGGTGAGGACGGTGGTGGTGGTTTTTCGGGACATGGTGCTCGGAGTCAAAGCGGTGCCGAAAGTTCGGCGCTGTGGCCATTATGCGACCAGGGCTGCTGGCGGGCGCAGCGCAGCGGCCATACCTGCGCGTCCCGCTTGACCATCGCAGTGCCGTGCCCATAATGGCCGGATGCCCCTGGCCCGCCGCCTGATCCTCACCACTGCCTTGTTGCTGGCCGCCTGCAGCCCGGCGCTGAACTGGCGCGTGGTGGCCCTGGCCGATGCGCCACTGGACCTGATGCTGCCCTGCAAGCCCGACCGTGCGGTGCGTGATGTGGCCTGGGGCGCGCAGACCCTGGCCGTATCGATGGTGGGTTGCCAGGCAGGTGGCGCCACCTATGCGCTGGCCCATGTGGCCCTGGCGCAGCCGCAGGACGCGGCCACGGTACTGACGGACTGGCAAAAGGCACTGCACCAGCAGTTGCAGAGGACCGATGCCTGGCAGCCGCTGCCCGGGCAGGCCTTTGTCTTGCCCGGTACGCTGGAGCTACCCCAGGCGCGCCAGCTGCAGTGGCAGGGCCGCGATGGCCAAGGCCAGACGGTGTATGCCAATGCGCGCTGGTTTGCGCGCAGCGAAGGGCCGCAGGTGCGCGTGTACCAGGCGCTGGTGCTGTCACCTGGGCCATTGGCTGCTGAGGCGCTGCAGAGCTTTGTCAAAGGACTGCAGTTGCGCTAGGGTGCGGACCCACCCTGACCCTCGGCTAAGAACCTGTTCAAAGTCTCCTCGCGCCGCGACAGTGTCTTTGCGAGATGGGATGCGAGGCGCAATACCGCAGCAATAGCCCAGCTATTGCGAGGATTTGCAACGACGCAGACCGCTCGCAAAGCCACTGTCCCTAAGGGTTGGAGTGAAATCGGGCGATTTCTGCGCGCTGGCCCTTGCTTGCACCCCGGTGCAAGCTGCGTTCCATCCCTTCGAACTCATCCCGATTGCACTCCAACGCGGCTGCGTAGAGACTTTGAACAGGTTCTAAGCAACACTACCAATGTTGCAGTGCCGCAAAATCGCTACACTGGGACAGGGTGCGGCTGGGCCAGGAAGGCGGCCAGCCGCGCGCCCTTCACAGAACTTCTTGGTTTTTGATTTGATGAGCAACCGGATATTGTTGATCGCCCATGCACCGCTGGCCCAGGCGCTGGCGCAATGCGCTGCGCATGTGTTCCCCGACAGCGGAGAGCACCTGATGGCGCTGGATGTGCCTGCCAGCGCCGATCCGGTGGCCTGCCTGCAGGAGGCGCAGGCCATGCTCGACCACAGCCACAGCGGCCCGGTGCTGGTGCTGAGCGACGTGTTTGGCGCGACCCCGCATAATATTGCCCAGGAGCTGGCCAAGCGCCGTGCATCCACCCGGCTGGTGGCCGGTGTCAACCTGCCGATGCTGCTGCGTGCGCTGTGCTATCGCCAAGAGACGCTCGACAGCCTCGTGGCCCGGGCCATTGCAGGGGGCAGCCAGGGCATCATGCAGGTGACGCAGAACACGCCACAGAACCAAAATATCCGAGCACATGATCAAGACCGCAGTCACCATCAGCAATAAATTGGGCCTGCATGCCCGCGCGTCGGCCAAACTCACCAAGCTCGCTGGCAGCTTTGCCTGCGAGGTCTGGATCACGCGGGGTGAGCGCCGCGTCAATGCCAAAAGCATCATGGGCGTGATGATGCTGGCCGCCGGCATTGGCACCGAGGTCAGCATCGAGACCGACGGCGCCGATGAACAGCAGGCGATGGACGCCTTGTTGGCCCTCATCAACGACAAGTTCGGCGAAGGCGAGTAAGGCGCGGCCTGGCGTCTGCAGCGGCGCGGGCTCGCTTTTCGGATCAGGAGCCGCGCACAGGCACCACGGACCAGGCACTACGCACCCGGCACTACGCACCCGGCACGCCGCTGCCGGCCGGTGCTGGTAGGTTGCCGATGCGGGCACTGGCATGCGCTGCTGCGCTTTACCTGAATGCCCGCCTTTCCCCGCGCTTTACCAGCCCCCGAGCTTGTACAGTCTTCTGAGACAGGCGTATAAATCAGCTTGGCGCAACAGCGCGCCAGCGAAGAGGAAGTTCCGCATGACATTTGCCATCCATGGAATCGCAGTGGCCCGGGGGATTGCCATTGGCCGGGCCGTCATGGCGGCGTCCAGCCACCTGGAGGTGACCCATTACCTGATCGAGCCCGACCAGGTGGCGCGTGAGATAGAGCGTGTGCGCAAAGGCCGGCTGGCGGTGATCGAAGAGCTGCAGCGCCTGCGTGGCGACCTGGGGGTCGATGCGCCGCAGGAGCTCGAGCCGCTCTTGGATGTGCACCTGATGCTGGTCCAGGACGACATGCTGTCCTCGGGTGTGCGCCAGCTGATCAGCGAGCGCCTCTACAACGCCGAATGGGCGCTGACCGCGCAGCTGGAGCTGCTGTGCCGCCAGTTCGACGAGATGGACGACGAGTACCTGCGCGAGCGCAAAGGCGACCTTGAGCAGGTGGTCGAGCGCGTGCTGCGCCATATGCGCGGCGTCTCCAGCCCGGTGGCGGCGCCGGTCAGCACGCCGCTGGGCGTGCAGGAGGGGCAGCACGACTGGGTGGCCGATGAGCGCGATGCGCCGATGGTGCTGATCGCCAATGACCTCTCGCCCGCCGACATGCTGCAGTTCAAGCAAAGCGTGTTTGCCGGCTTTGTCACGGCGGTGGGCGGCAAGACCAGCCACACCGCCATCGTCGCGCGCAGCATGGATATTCCGGCCGTCGTGGGTGCCCGCACGGCCAGCCAGCTGATCCGCGCCGATGACTGGGTCATCATCGACGGCGATGCCGGCGAGGTGATTGTCGACCCCTCGCCGATCCTGCTGGAGGAGTACCGCTTCAAGCAGCGCCAGATGCGCCTGGAACGCGAGCGCCTCTCGCGCCTGCGCGATACGCCGTCCATCACCATCGATGGCGAGCGCATCGAGCTGCTGGCCAATATCGAGCAGCCCGGCGATGGCCCGGCGGCGGTGAAAGCCGGTGCCGTGGGCGTGGGCCTGTTCCGTACCGAGTTTCTCTTCATGGGCCGGGGCGGCAAGGTGCCCGATGAAGAAGAGCAGTACCGCGCCTACCGCGAGGCGCTCGAAGGCATGCAGGGCATGCCGGTGACGATCCGCACGCTCGACGTGGGCGCCGACAAGCCGCTGGACAAGGCCCAGCCCAAGGACTACTACCTCAACCCGGCGCTGGGTTTGCGCGCCATCCGCTTCAGCCTGGCTGATCCGGACATGTTCCGCACCCAGCTGCGCGCCATCTTGCGCGCAGCAGCGCATGGCCCGGTGCAATTGCTGTTTCCGATGCTCGCCCATGTCAGCGAGATCAAGCAGACCCTGGCACTGGTCGAGCAAGCCTCGCAGGAGCTGCGCGAGCGCAATGTGCCCCAGGGTTTGGTCAAGCTCGGCGCGATGGTCGAGATACCGGCCGCAGCGCTGACGGTGCGCACCTTTTTGAAGTACTTCGATTTCCTCTCGATCGGCACCAACGACCTGATCCAGTACACCTTGGCGATCGACCGGGCCGATGAGGCGGTGTCGCAGCTCTACGACCCCTTCCACCCCGCCGTGCTGCGCCTGGTGGCCGAGGTCATCCAGGCGGCGAACGCCGCCGGCAAGGATGTCTGCGTCTGCGGCGAGATGGCCGGCGATACCGCGATGACCCGCTTGCTGCTGGGCCTGGGCCTGCGCAGCTTTTCGATGCAGCCCGCGCAGATCCTGGCCATCAAGCAGCAGGTGCTGCGGGCCGACACGCGGCGCCTGGTGGGCTGGGCCCAGCAAGTGATTGCGTCAGAAGATCCGGCTGGCGTGCTGGAGAGTTAAAGGCCTCGGCCCCGACTCATTCTGTGGGCGTGCGAAAGCGGCTGCGGTACTGGCCCGGCGTGGTGCCCAGCTGGCGGCGAAACGCGCGCTGCAGCGTGTCGGTGGTGTTGAAGCCGCAGGTCTGGGCCACCCGCTCCAGCGGGGCATCGGTGGCTTCGAGCTGCTGGCGGGCCGCCTCCACCCGCGCCGCTTCCAGGTAGGCGGCCGGCGTCATGCCCAGCTCGGTCTTGAAGATACGGGCCAGCTGCCGGTCGCTCACATGCATCTGCTCGGCCAGGTCGGGCATCGACAGCGGCTGGCCCAGGTGCTCGGCGATGTACTGGCGCAGCTTGTCCATGCGGCGTGTGCTCGACAGCGGCTCGAGCATCACGCTGAACTGGCTCTGGCCGCCGGGGCGCTTCAGGAACATCACCAGCTGGCGCGCCACACGCGTCGCCAGCGTATTGCCAAAATCCTCGGCCACCAGGGCCAGCGCCAGGTCCAGGCAGGTGGTCAGGCCCGCTCCGGTCCAGATGCGGCCCTGCTGGATGTAGATGCGGTCGGCATCCACGCGGATGTCCGGGTGGTCCTGGGCCAGCTGCGCGGCGGTGGACCAGTGCGTCGTGGCCTCCTTGCCGCTGAGCAGGCCGGCGGCGGCCAGGATATGCGCGCCGACGCAGACCGAGGCCACGCGCCGGGACTGGCCCGCCAGCGTCTGCACCCACTGCACGACGGCCGGATCGGCCAGCGCCTGCACGCGGCCCTGGGCATCGGTGTTGACCGAGCCCGGCACGATCAAGGTGTCAATGGCCTGGTGCTGCAGGCTGGAGAGGCGTATGTCGGGCAGCACGCGCACGCCCGCAGCCGTGGTGACGGGCTCGAGCGACTCGGCCGCCAGCAGCACCTGGTAGCCGCAGGGCGCGTCCATCTCGCGCTGCAGCAGCGCAAACACCTCGGGCGGGCCGCTGATGTCGAGCAGGTCAACCCGGTCAAACAACACGATCACCATCAAGCGTTCAGGGTGCGGCATGCGTTCTTTCATTCGAGGCCGGTGTCGGTTTCTGCGGCAAAGACGGCATTGTCCGCTGCGGGGGCTGTCCCTAAGATGCCTCCATGCCGCCACCACTGCCGGTGGCAGCAACCTCCTAACAAGGCAAGCACCATGCATACCCGCACTTTACGCGAACTCAACCAACTCGACGCCAAGCCCGCCGTCCTGGCCCAGTCGACCCTGATTCTGGTGGACTACCAGAACACCTACACCCGGGGCGTGATGGCGCTCGAAGGCTGGGAGCCGGCGCTGGACGCCGCATCCCGCCTGCTGGCCCAGGCCCGCGCTGTGGGCGCCAAGGTGATCCATGTGCAGCACGATGGCGGCGAGGGCTCGCCCTATGACATCCGCGCCGAGATCGGCCAGATCCATGCCAGCGTGGCGCCGCAAGCAGGTGAGCCCGTCGTTGTCAAGACCGCTCCCAATTCCTTCCACAACACCGACCTGGCCCAGCAGGTCGAGGCTGCGGGCAACGAGCAGCTGGTGATCATCGGCTTCATGAGCCATATGTGCGTGACCTTCACTGCCGAAGGCGCCTTCCTGCGCGGCAAACGTGCCACCGTCGTGGCCAATGCCTGCGCTACCCGGCCACTGCAATCGGCTGCCGGTGCGGTCTCTGCTGAGCAGCTGCACCAGGGTGCAATGGCCACCATTGGTGACCTGTATGCGGTGGTGGTCGCGAGCGCCGCTGCGCTGGGTTGATACCAGCCCGCAAACCAAAGAGGCTGCACCCTGTTGCCGGGGTGCAGCCTCTTGCCTCAATAGCCGTTGAGGGGGTCAAACGCCAGCTGCGTGTGCCTGCTGGTCAGCGTGGTAGCTCGAGCGCACCATCGCACCCACGGCGGCGTGGGTGAAGCCCATCTTGTAGGCTTCTTCTTCAAACATCTTGAAGGTGTCGGGGTGCACATAGCGGCGCACAGGCAGGTGGCTGTTCGAGGGCGCCAGGTACTGGCCAATCGTCAGCATGTCGATGTTGTGGGCGCGCATGTCGCGCATCACCTGCAGGATTTCCTCGTCCGTCTCGCCCAGGCCCACCATGATGCCGCTCTTGGTTGGCACCGTGGGGTGCAGGTCCTTGAACTTCTTGAGCAGGTTCAGGCTGAACTGGTAGTCGGAGCCGGGACGGGCCTCTTTGTACAGGCGCGGCGCGGTTTCCAGGTTGTGGTTCATCACATCGGGCGGGGCGGCCTTGAGGATTTCCAGCGCGCGGTCATCGCGGCCGCGGAAGTCGGGCACCAGGATCTCGATCTGGGTCGTGGGCGAGAGCTCGCGGATGTTCTTGATGCACTCGACAAAGTGGCCCGAGCCACCGTCGCGCAGGTCATCGCGGTCGACGCTGGTGATCACCACGTACTTGAGGCGCAGCGCGGCAATGGTGCGCGCCAGGTTCAGCGGCTCGTTCAGATCGAGCGGGTCGGGGCGGCCATGGCCCACGTCGCAGAATGGGCAGCGGCGCGTGCACTTGTCACCCATGATCATGAAGGTCGCCGTGCCCTTGCCAAAGCACTCGCCAATGTTGGGGCAGCTGGCCTCTTCACAGACGGTGTGCAGATTGTTCTGGCGCAGGATGTCCTTGATCTCGTAGAAACGGGTCGTGGGGCTGCCGGCCTTGACGCGGATCCAATCGGGCTTTTTCAGCACCTCGGCTTGCTGGACCTTGACGGGGATGCGCGCCAGTTTGGCGGCCGCCTTTTGCTTGGCCAGCGGGTTGTAGGTGGCAGCGGACTGTGCTTCGCGCACGACTTCATTGGTGCTCATGATGCTCACTTTAGTTGTTTCACCGCGTTCTGTGCGAGAGGCACGCACAAACCCGGAGGGGCCGTAGGCTCTGAGCAAGAACGGCCCGAGGCTGCTGCGCCGCCCCTAGTGGGGAATAGGGCGTGCGCTGCGGCACCCGCTTATGCAGAACCGGCAGTCGCCAAGCGGGAGGACAACTCGCGCGCCAAGGTCTTGGCCACGTCCTCCCAGTCGGCGTTAACCCCAATTGTAGAAAGATCGACGGTTTGCAGCCCGGCATAACCGCAAGGGTTGATGCGGTGGTAGGGTTCCAGGTCCATCTTTACATTCAGGGCCACACCATGGTAGCTGCAGTGGCGGCTGATCTTGATGCCCAGCGCGGCAATCTTGCCCAGGCCGTCAAACACCGGCTCGGCTGCGGGGCTGGCGCCATCGCGCTGCACCGGGCGCTGGGCCAGCATCGCGTGGGAAAAGGGGTCATCGAGGCGCACATAGATGCCCGGGGCCCCTGCCACGCGGTGGCCGGTCACGCCCAGGGAGGCCAGGGTGCGGATCACGGCTTCTTCAATGCGGAACACATATTCTTTGACGAAGTAGCCGGCGCGCTGCAGATCGATCAGCGGGTAAGCGACCACTTGCCCCGGGCCATGGTAGGTGACCTGGCCGCCCCGGTTGGTTTGCACCACCGGAATGTCGCCTGTATGCAACAGATGGCTGGGCAGGCCCGCAATGCCCTGGGTGAAAGTGGCCGCATGCTCACAAATCCATAGCTCATCGGGCGTTTGCGGCGTGCGCTGCGCTGTGAATTGCTGCATGGCTTGCAGCGTGGGCTCGTAATCGGCCTGGCCAAGAAAGCGGGTCTGCATGGCGAAAAGCGGCCACCAAGGGCCGGCAAGGTTCACAAAGGTGACAACAAGGCCCGCTTACAGTACGACCTTGACCAGGGGGCTGGAGGTGAGCGCACGGTAGAGGTTGTCCAGCTGTTCGCGGCTGGTGGCCGTCACGGTGATGGTGACGCCCAGGTACTTGTCGCCGCTGCTGGGGCGCAACTCTATCTTGCTGGCATCAAAGAAGGGGTCGTGTTCCTTGGCGATGGCGGTGACCGCGTGGACAAAGCCGTCCTGATTGAGCCCCATCACTTTAATCGGAAAGTCTGAGGGGTATTCGATCAGGGAATCTTTGCGAGGATCGGTGCCGGAATCGCTGGGGTCTGCAGCAGGTGTATTGGTGCTCATTTTGCTATTAAAACAGAAGCTTGCAAGTGATGTGCCATCAGACGATAAGCCATCTTCCTGGTGTGGAATTTGTCGGATACAACTGACGCCAAAAGGGGCTGTAGGGAGGCTTGTGTGCCGCAAAAAAACAGACGCGCAACAAAACGCTTCCCGTTTGCAACGGGTTTATCCTTATAATCGCAGGCTTTGGCTAGGTTGTTCTGCCCGGGAGCCAACACTATGACAACAAATGCTCCACAAGAAGAACATGTGGCCGAAGAATCGGACTTCAAGCCCCTGACTGCACAAGAAGCAGCAGAGTGGCGCCAGCGCCATCCGCCGGTATCGGTGGTGCGTGTGGTGAAGTGGCAGCTGGTCGTCGGGGTGGTGCTCACCGTGTTGGTGGGTCTGGTGACGCAGCGGGCCGGATGGATGTGGTCGGTGGCATACGGTGCGGCGGCGGTGGTGATTCCTGCTGCCTTTTTTGCACGTGGATTGCGGCTGCATCTGGGGGCTGGGCAAGAGAATCTTGCGATGGTCCGGTTCTTTGGTTTGGAGATCGCAAAATTGGTGCTGACCGTGGTGCTGCTACTGCTGGCGCCACTGGTGGTGCCGGGACTCAACTGGTTGGCGCTGGTGTTGGGTCTGGTTGTAGTGATGAAGACGTACTGGTTGGCGCTTTGGCTGCTGACCAGATCTGCAAAAATTTTGTAATTGAGAAGAAGAGTTGTCCGATGGCCGCAGAAGCGAATGCACCCACTGCAAGTGAATACATCGTTCACCACTTGCAGCATCTTCAGAATATCAAGCAAAAGTCGATCATCGATTTCTCGGTGGTCAACCTTGATTCGATCTCAGTGAGCGTGATCTTGGGCGTGCTGGGCATCTTCGTGATGTGGCTGGCCGCGCGCACGGCCACCTCCGGCGTGCCTGGTCGTTTCCAGGCCGCAGTCGAGATGCTGGTCGAGATGGTGGATAACCAGGCCAAGGCCAATATCCACAATGCCCAATCGCGCAAGTTCATCGCTCCTCTGGCGCTCACCGTCTTCGTCTGGATTTTCCTGATGAACGCGATGGACATGCTGCCGGTCGACTTGCTGCCGCTGCTGTGGCAAGGTGCCACCGGTGACCACCATGCTTATCTGCGTGTCGTGCCTACCGCCGATCTGTCGACCACCCTGGGTCTGTCGACGGCCGTGCTGATCCTGTGCCTGTACTACAGCGTCAAGATCAAGGGTCTGGGCGGCTGGGCGCACGAACTGGTGTCCGCACCCTTTGGTACCAGCAAGAATCCTGTCTTTGCCGTGATCCTCGGCATCGTCAACCTGCTGATGCAGATTATTGAATACGTTGCCAAGACGGTGTCGCACGGTATGCGACTGTTCGGCAACATGTACGCTGGTGAGTTGGTGTTCATGCTGATTGCCCTGATGGGTGGCGCAGCCGCTATGTCGCTCTCTGGTGTGTTGCTCCCCGTGGGGCACATCATTGCAGGCACGATCTGGGCGATCTTCCACATTCTGGTGATTACTCTGCAGGCCTTCATTTTCATGATGCTGACGCTGATTTACCTCGGCCAGGCACATGAAGCTCACTAACTGTTCCCTTTCCTTTTTCTCTTAACCTTTCTTTTTTTTCTCAGGAGTCATCATGGAAAACGTTCTCGGTCTCGTCGCTCTGGCTTGTGGTCTGATTGTTGGTCTGGGCGCTATCGGCGCTTCGATCGGTATTGCTCTGATGGGCGGCAAGTTCCTGGAATCGTCGGCACGTCAGCCTGAGCTGATCAACGAACTGCAAACCAAGATGTTCATCTTGGCTGGTCTGATCGACGCTGCATTCCTGATCGGTGTTGCTATCGCTCTGCTGTTCGCTTTCGCCAACCCATTCCAACTGGCCTAAGCTCCGATCAACGCCGTAGATAGAAAGGTGTTGCCGTGAGTATTAACGCGACCCTGTTCGTTCAGGCCATTGTCTTCTTGATTCTGGTGCTCTTCACGATGAAATTCGTGTGGCCACCTATTGCCAAGGCGTTGGATGAGCGAGCAAAGAAAATCGCCGATGGTCTTGCTGCTGCCGATAAGGCAAAGTCCGAGTTGACAGCTGTGAACAAGCGCGTTGAGGAAGAACTTTCCGCAACCCGCAATGAGACAGCGTCGCGTATCGCGGACGCAGACCGTCGTGCCCAAGCAATCGTAGAAGAGGCCAAGGCCCGTGCTACCGAAGAAGGCAACAAGATCATTGCCGCCGCTCGTGCAGATGCCGAGCAGCAAGTGATCCAGGCGCGCGAATCGCTGCGCGAGCAAGTTGCAGCTTTGGCTGTCAAGGGTGCTGAGCAGATTCTCCGCAAGGAAGTCAATCCTGCGGTACACAGTGATTTGCTCAATCGCCTGAAGACTGAGCTGTAAGGAAGCAACGAAATGGCAGAACTCGCCACCATTGCCCGTCCTTACGCTGAAGCCTTGTTCAAGGCCTGCACCGAAAAAGGTGTTGGCTTGAGCGACGCCCTGTCTTGGACGGACGAACTGGCGGCGATTGCCGCCGATCCGGAAATGCGCCAACTGGCCGACAATCCCAACGTCACCAACGAACAGGTGATCGATGTGATGGCTGGTGTGACGCTGGCACGCGGTTGGGCCTTGTCAGACCTGGCGCGCAACTTCCTGCGTACGGTGGTAGATAACCGCCGTCTGGATGCGCTGCCTGAAGTGGCCTCGCAATTTCGCGCACTGGTGAACCGCAACAACGGTTCGTCGGATGCGCTGGTGTACAGCGCCTTCCCCATGGATGACTCCGCATTGAATGCGCTGGGCACCGTGCTGGAAAAACGCTTTGGCCGCCCACTGAATCTGAGCACCACCGTGGACGAGTCGCTGATTGGCGGCGTTCGCGTTGTGGTGGGTGACGAGGTGCTTGACACCTCGGTCAAGGCCCGTCTGGAACAAATGAAAGCAACCCTCACTGCGTAATGCAGTTCGAGGATTCGGCTAAACCATGAAAAGGAGTGAGTAATGCAACTCAATCCCGCAGAAATTTCTGAACTGATCAAGAGCCGCATTGAGGGTCTGTCAGGCAATTCCGATATCCGTAACCAAGGTACGGTCGTGTCGGTGACCGACGGTATCGTGCGCGTGCACGGCCTGTCCGATGTGATGGCCGGCGAAATGCTGGAATTCCCAGCCACCGCCGACGGTCAACCTTCCTTCGGTCTGGCTCTGAACCTGGAGCGTGACTCTGTTGGCGCCGTGATTCTGGGTGAATACACCCACATCTCGGAAGGCGACATCGTCAAGTGCACCGGCCGTATTCTGGAAGTGCCCGTGGGCCCAGAACTGGTGGGTCGCGTGGTGAACGCACTGGGCCAGCCAATCGACGGCAAGGGTCCTATCAACGCCAAGATGACCGACGTGATCGAAAAGGTTGCGCCTGGTGTTATCGCCCGTCAATCCGTGGACCAGCCCCTGCAATCGGGTATCAAGTCCATCGACGCGATGGTGCCCGTGGGCCGTGGCCAGCGCGAGCTGATCATTGGTGACCGCCAGACCGGCAAGACCGCTGTCGCGATCGACGCCATCATCAACCAAAAGGGCCAAGGCGTTACCTGCGTGTACGTGGCCATTGGTCAGAAGGCTTCGTCGGTCAAGAACGTGGTGCGTGCGCTGGAGCAAGCCGGCGCGATGGAATACACCATCGTCGTGGCCGCTACCGCTTCTGAATCCGCTGCCATGCAGTACGTGTCGGCCTACTCGGGTTGCACGATGGGTGAGTACTTCCGCGACCGTGGCCAAGACGCCCTGATCGTGTATGACGACCTGTCCAAGCAAGCCGTGGCTTACCGCCAAGTGTCGCTGCTGCTGCGCCGTCCACCAGGCCGCGAAGCGTTCCCTGGCGACGTGTTCTATCTCCACAGCCGCCTGCTCGAGCGCGCAGCCCGCGTGAACGCGGACTACGTGGAAGCCTTCACCAAGGGTGAAGTCAAGGGCAAGACGGGTTCGCTGACGGCTCTGCCTATCATCGAAACCCAAGCTGGTGACGTGTCGGCCTTCGTGCCTACCAACGTGATCTCGATCACCGACGGCCAGATCTTCCTGGAAACCAGCCTGTTCAACGCCGGTATCCGTCCCGCTATCAACGCCGGTATCTCGGTGTCCCGCGTGGGTGGTTCCGCTCAGACCAAGCTGATCAAGGGCCTGTCCGGCGGTATCCGTACCGACTTGGCGCAGTACCGTGAACTGGCTGCTTTCGCACAGTTCGCTTCTGACCTGGACGATGCTACCCGCAAGCAACTGGACCGCGGTGCCCGCGTGACCGAGCTGCTCAAGCAAGCCCAGTACAGCCCTCTGCCTGTCGCTCTGATGGCTTCGTCGCTGTTTGCCGTGAACAAGGGTTTCATGGACGACATCGAAGTCAAGAAGGTTCTGTCCTTTGAATCGGGTCTGCACCAGTTCCTCAAGACCAGCTACGGCGCCTTGGTGGACCGTCTGAACGAGAAGAAGGCTTTCGACAAGGAAGGCAAGGACGAAGCTGAACTGACTGCAGCCATCACTGCATTCAAGAAGTCCTTCGCTTAATCCGGTCGAGGAGTCATCATGGCAGCAGGCAAGGAAATACGCGGCAAGATCAAATCGGTGGAAAACACCAAGAAGATCACCAAGGCCATGGAAATGGTTGCCGCATCCAAAATGCGCAAGGCGCAGGAGCGGATGCAGGCAGCCCGTCCATACAGCGAGAAGATTCGCGCAATTGCAGCTCACCTGAGCCAGGCAAACCCCGAATATGTCCACCCCTTCATGGTGTCGAACGACGTCAAGAAGGTGGGCGTGATCGTGGTGACGACTGACAAGGGCCTGTGCGGCGGCATGAACACCAATGTGCTGCGTGCCGTGACGAACAAGCTCAAGGAACTGCAATCTGCGGGTGTCAGCACGGAAGCCGTGGCCATTGGCAGCAAGGGTCTGGGCTTTCTGACGCGCGTCGGTGTCAAGGTGGTGGCCAACGCTACCGCCCTGGGCGATACGCCGCATCTGGATGCGCTGATCGGCCCGGCCAAGGTTTTGCTCGACCAGTACGCTGAGGGCAAGCTGAGCGCGGTCTATTTGTGCTACACCAAGTTCATCAATACGATGAAGCAGGACTCGGTTGTGGAGCAGTTGCTGCCCCTGTCGCAAGAAGCGATCCAGGGCTCGGCACCGGCTGCATCCCACGGCTGGGACTATATCTACGAGCCCGATGCGCAAAGTGTGATCGACGAGCTGCTCGTGCGTTATGCGGAGTCGCTGATCTATTCGGCCGTTGCAGACAACATGGCTTCCGAGCAGTCTGCACGCATGGTGGCCATGAAGGCCGCTACCGACAACGCCGGCAACGTCATCAACGAGTTGAAGCTGATCTACAACAAGACGCGTCAGGCTGCGATTACGACCGAGTTGTCGGAAATCGTCGCAGGCGCCGCGGCTGTGTAATACAGCTCGACTGAAATCAATATTGGAGCAACAAATGGCTCAAGTACAAGGCAAGATTGTTCAATGTATCGGTGCGGTGGTGGACGTTGAGTTCCCCCATGGCAGCGTGCCTAACGTGTATGACGCACTGAAGCTCGAAGGCACCGCCCTGACGCTGGAAGTGCAGCAGCAGCTGGGCGACGGCGTGGTGCGTACCATTGCGCTGGGCTCGTCGGACGGTATCAAGCGTGGCCTGATGGTCACCAACACCGGCAAGGCGATCACCGTGCCCGTGGGCAAGGCAACCCTTGGCCGCATCATGGACGTGCTGGGTAACCCCATCGACGAACGCGGTCCTGTGGACCAGGCGCTGACCGCTTCCATCCACCGCAAGGCGCCCGCTTATGACGAGCTGGCCCCTGCACAGGAACTGCTGGAAACCGGCATCAAGGTGATTGACCTGGTGTGCCCGTTCGCCAAGGGCGGTAAGGTCGGTCTGTTCGGTGGTGCCGGTGTGGGCAAGACCGTGAACATGATGGAGCTCATCAACAACATCGCCAAGGCGCACAGCGGTCTGTCCGTGTTCGCCGGCGTGGGTGAGCGTACCCGTGAAGGTAACGACTTCTACCACGAAATGTCGGACGCCGGTGTGGTGAACCAGGAGTCGCTCAACGACTCGAAGGTTGCCATGGTGTACGGCCAGATGAACGAGCCACCAGGAAACCGTCTGCGCGTTGCGCTGACCGGCCTGACCATGGCTGAAGCGTTCCGTGACGAAGGCAAGGACGTGCTGTTCTTCGTGGACAACATCTACCGCTACACGCTGGCCGGTACCGAAGTGTCCGCGCTGCTGGGCCGTATGCCTTCGGCCGTGGGCTACCAGCCTACGCTGGCCGAAGAAATGGGCCGTCTGCAAGAGCGTATCACCTCGACCAAGGTGGGTTCGATCACCTCGATCCAGGCCGTCTACGTGCCAGCGGACGATTACACCGATCCATCGCCAGCAACGACCTTCGCTCACTTGGACTCCACCGTGGCGCTGTCGCGTGACATCGCTTCGCTGGGTATCTACCCTGCGGTGGACCCACTGGCTTCGACCAGCCGCCAGCTGGACCCCCAAGTGGTGGGTGAAGAGCACTACTCGGTAGCCCGCCAAGTGCAGGGTACCCTGCAGCGCTACACCGAACTGCGCGACATCATTGCGATTCTGGGTATGGACGAACTGGCTCCCGAAGACAAGCTCGTCGTGGCCCGCGCTCGCAAGATCCAGCGTTTCCTGTCGCAGCCTTTCCACGTTGCTGAAGTGTTCACGGGCGCTCCAGGCAAGTACGTGCCGCTGTCGGAAACCATCCGCGGCTTCAAGATGATCGTCAACGGCGAGTGCGACCACCTGCCCGAGCAAGCCTTCTACATGGTTGGCACGATCGACGAAGCCATCGAGAAGGCGAAGAAGATCTAAGCTTTGCAGAACGGGCTGCAGCACGCAGCCCTGCTCGCGAACTAGTTTCTTTTTCACTCTGAGGATCAAAGATGAACACCTTCCACGTTGATGTGGTCAGTGCTGAAGAATCCATCTTCTCCGGCGAAGCCCGCTTTGTGGCTTTGCCTGGTGAAATGGGCGAACTCGGTATCTACGCCCGCCACACGCCGTTGATCACCCGCATCAAGCCGGGTTCGGTGCGCATTGAGAAGGCCGACGGCGGCGAAGAGTTCATCTTCGTGGCTGGTGGCATTCTCGAAGTGCAACCCGACTGCGTGACCGTGCTGTCCGACACCGCTGTGCGCGGCAAGGACCTGGACGAGCAAAAAGCGGTTGAAGCCAAGCAAAAGGCTGAAGAAGCCCTCAAGAACGCCAAGGGCGAGCTTGACCTGGCCAAGGCCCAATCCGAGCTGTCCGTCATGGCCGCCCAGATTGCCGCCCTGCAAAAATACCGCAAGAAGCGCTGATCCGCTGTTTGCGCAACTGCCACAGGAAAACCACCGCATGCGGTGGTTTTTTTACGTCCGTAGCGGATGGGTCGGAGTGGAGCTGGTCTGCAGCACCTGCTGCATATGGAGGGTTTGCCACAGCGGGTCGGCATCCTGGTGCAGGCTGACAAAGCCCTGGCGCTGCCAAAAGGCCTGTGCGCCCGGCAAAAAAGGATGCGTGTGCAGGTAGAGCCGCTGCACACCCTGCTGCAGCGCCCGCTGCCGCAGCTGCGCGAACAGTTCGCCAGCCAGGCCTTGGCGGCGCCAGGCCGGGTCCACATACAGGCGCACCACCTCGGCGGTGCCTGCGCTGGGCACCGCCAGGTGGGCAAAGCGCCCGTCATAGGCGCGGTAGGCGATGCTGCCGATGATGCGGTCGCCCTGCCAGGCCGCCAGCATGCAGCCGCCGGGCGGTGCATAGACCGAGGCAAAGTCGCGCAGATCGGCCTGCGGTGTGCTGGTATCGACCCGATCGCCAAACATGGCCTGGCGCGCCGCCTGCAAAAAGGCTGCCACCGGCGCGAGATGGTCAACGCGGCGGATGCCGTATGCGCTGGGTGTAGTGGGTGGGTGGTTCATGGCCATCAAACGGCCTGCAGCTTAGCATGCAGGCGCTGTAAATCGGCTACAGTACAGCCACTTTGGTTTCGCAAGAACATGCGCACGGCAGGGTGCCGGGGCATGAGGGAATCCAGGGAGCGCGAGCCGGCAGCCAGCGCCCCAAACGGAACTGCCCCCGCAACTGTAGGCCGCGAGCAGGCCATCCATGCGCCACTGAACTGCGGTTCGGGAAGGCGATGGTCTGCGCAGACCGGCCAGTCAGGAGACCTGCCAAGGTTATGCATTCACAAGCCACTGGCAAGCCCCCGGTTTGCACAGAGAAACAGGCATGCCACCGGTTGTGCGCGCTGCAAGGCGAACGACGCAAACGCCGCTGCGGCAAACCCATTCATGGCGGATGTGCGTGTGTTTTGATCATGACCGGCGGGGTGTCCGGGCGGTGAGCAGCGTCTCGTCTGCGCAAGGCTGTCCTGGCTCCACCGGGCAGCAGCCCGCACCGGATCGGCTCGCACGGCCCGCATGCCCAGCCTCTACCTGGAGAGACGATTCCGATGCCTGTTCGCCGTTTTGCGCTGCCTGCCCTGTTGGCTGCCTGTGTATTCATGCCGCTGTCCGCCTGGGCCGCCCCTTATCCGATGCAGCTGCACAACTGCGGCTACGAGGTCTCTCTCAAGCAGGCGCCCGCCTCGGTCGTCACCATCGGCCAGGCCGGCACCGAGATGCTGTATGCGCTGGGTCTGGGCGACAAGCTGGTGGGCACCTCGCTGTGGTTCAATGCCGTGCTGCCCCAGTTCAAGGCCATCAATGACAAGGTGCCACGCCTGGCGGACAACGACCCGAGCTTTGAGTCGGTGATCGGCAAACGCCCGGCGCTGGTGGTGTCGCAGTTCGAGTGGATGGTCGGCAAGGACGGCGTCGTGGGCACGCGCGAGCAGTTCCATGACCTGGGCATTGCCACCTATGCGATGCCCTCCGACTGCGAAGGCAAGAACAACCTCAAGGGCGCCGATGGCACCCGCACCGCGGCCTACGATGTGCAGGCGCTCTACAAGAGCATCACCCAACTGGCGCAGCTCTTTGATGTGCAGCCCCAGGGTGAGCGCCTGGTCAAGGACCTGCGCGAGCGCCAGGCCAAGGCGGTCGCCAAGGTCCAGGCCGCGCAGCAGCCCCATCTGACGGCTGCGCTGTGGTTCTCCAGCGCCGATCTGGCCATCGACCCCTACATGGCGGGCAAGAACGGGGTTGCCGGCTACATGCTGCAGACCTTGGGCCTGCGCAATATCGTCGACTCGTCCGAAGAGTGGCCCACCGTGGGTTGGGAAACCATTGCCAAGGCCAATCCATCGATCCTGGTGATCGCCCGCATGGACCGCCGCCGCTTCCCTGCGGACGACTACCAAAAGAAGCTCGAGTTTCTGAAGCAGGACCCGGTCACCCAGCACATGGATGCCGTCAAGAACAACCGCATCGTCATTGTCGATGCCGATGCGCTGCAAGGCTCGATCCGCTTGGTCGATGGCATGGAGCAGATCAGCGATGCGGTACGCAAGCTCGGCCCGGCGGCCGCGCGTTGATCAGCCGCTGATGCAAGGCCTTGCATGATGGTGGCAACGGCATCAGCGCGCCCATCGGCGCTGCGCAGGCCGCTGCATGGGGCCGCCTGGTGCCTGGGCGCGGCACTGGCGCTGCTGCTGAGCGTGGCGCTGGGCATCGCCGTTGGCGAGACGGCGCTGTCGCCCAGCCTGGTGCTGCAGGTGCTGGCCAACAAGCTGGCAGGTGCCAGCTATGCCATCGATCCCATCAGCCAGGGCATTGTTTGGAACTACCGCCTGCCCCGGGCGCTGGTGGCGGCCAGCTGCGGCGCTGGCCTGGCGGTCTCGGGCGTCATTTTGCAATCGCTGCTGCGCAATGCGCTGGCCGAGCCCTATTTGCTCGGCATCTCGGCCGGGGCCTCCACCGGCGCAGTGCTGGTGACTGTCGTCGGCATTGGTGCGGGCGCCATATCGATGACCGTGGGCGCCTTTTTTGGCGCGCTCTGCGCGTTTGCACTGGTGGCCCTGCTGGCCCATGCCGCCGGCAGCGGTGGCCTGCGCAACAGCGGCCAGATTGTGCTGGCCGGCATTGCCGGCTCGCAGCTGTTCAATGCACTGACCTCGCTGATCATCACCAAGTCGGGCAGCGCCGAGCAGGCCCGGGGCATCATGTTCTGGCTGCTGGGCAGCCTGAGCGGCGTGCGCTGGCCCGATACCGTGCTGACGGCCTGCATCGCGATCACCGGCCTGCTGCTGTGCCTGCTGCATACGCGCGCGCTCGATGCCTTCAGCTTTGGCAGCGAATCGGCGGCCGCGCTGGGCGTGCCGGTGCGCCGGGTGCAACTGGTGCTGCTGCTGGCCGCTGCGCTGATGACGGCCGTCATGGTCTCCATCGTCGGCGCGATCGGCTTTGTTGGCCTGGTCATTCCGCATGCCGCGCGCATGCTGGTCGGCGTCAGCCACGGCCGCCTGGTGCCCGCCAGCGCGATGATGGGTGCGGTGTTTCTGATCGCCGCCGATGTGCTCTCGCGCACCCTGATCCGGGGCCAGGTGCTGCCGATTGGCGTGATCACCGCCCTGGTCGGCGCGCCAGTATTTGCCTGCATTCTGCTCAAAAGCCAGCGGAGGCGCGGATGACGGCGGAACCGGTAACCGCTGCGGATCAGCCGGTGTTGCAGGCCTGCGCGCTGGGCCTGCGCCTGCAAGGCCGGCCGGTTGTCGAGCAGGTCAGCTTGCCGGTGCAGCGCCAGGAGATGCTGGGCTTGATTGGCCCCAATGGCTCGGGCAAGTCTAGCCTGCTGCGCTTGCTGGCCGGTGTGATCCGGCCCAACGAGGGCCAGGTGCTGCTGCAGGGCCAGCCGCTGCACAAGATGGGGCGCCGCGCCATTGCGCGCGAGCTGGCCCTGGTGGCGCAGATGGCCGAGACGCAGGATGCCATCAGCGTTGAAGACGCGGTGGCGCTGGGGCGCACGCCCTGGCTCTCGGCGCTGCAGCCTTTTGCCGCGCAGGACTGGGAGGCCGTGCAGCAGGCCCTCGATGCCGTGGGCATGGCGGACCGCCGCCACAGCGCCTGGCACAGCCTCTCGGGTGGCGAGCGCCAGCGTGTGCACATCGCACGCGCGCTGGCGCAGCAGCCCGGTGTGCTGCTGCTCGATGAGCCCTGCAACCACCTCGATATCCACCAGCAGCTGTCGCTGATGGCCTTGATCCGCAGCCTGCCCGTCACCAAGGTCGTGGCCCTGCATGACCTGAACCAGGCGCTGGCCTGCGACCGGCTGGCCGTCATGCAGCAAGGCCGGCTCGTCGCACTGGGCCGGCCCGAGCAGGTGCTTGATACCGCGCTGCTGGCGCAGGTTTTTCGCGTCGAGGCCAGCGCGCTGGTCGACCCCTGGGACGGCAGCCGCGTGCTGCGTTTTCGTCCGCTTTCTTCTTCCTGACTGTGAGCCGATATGCCCACCCTGAACCACCGAACCTGGCTACCTGTTGTGTTGAGCGCCTTGCTGTGCAGCCAGGCGGCCGCCGAGACTTTTGAAGTCAAGATGCGCAACCGCAGTGCCACCGGTCCGATGACCTATGAACCCGAGTTCCTGCAGATCAAGCCGGGCGACAAGATCAAGTTCCTGGCCAGCAGCAGCGGGCACGACGCGGTCAGCATCCCGGGCATGGCGCCCGCTGGTGCCAAGCCCTTCAAGGGCAAGATCAACGAGGAGATCGAGGTCAGCTTTGATGCCCCGGGCCTCTATGGCGTGCAGTGCCTGCCCCATTACGCGATGGGCATGGTGATGCTGGTGCAGGTGGGCGATGCGCCGCTGCCCGGCCTGCAGGTACCTGCCGAGGTGCCCGAGCGCGCGCAGCAGCGCTTCAAGGACATCGTCAGCCGCGCCTCGGTGCCGCGCTGAACCGCTATCGCAATTTTGGGCAACACCAGACAATGACTTATTTCAAATGGATGGCGCGCAGCAGCGGCCTGGCGGCGCTGGCCCTGGCGGCAGGCCATGCGCAGGCCGGCGCGCAGGACGAGGCCAAGGGCTTGATCGAAGGCGCGAGCCTGGGCATGGTCAACCGCATGGTCTATGAGCAGCTGGACTACCGGCGTGGCGACAGCACCCGCGTGGTGTCTGGCGGCGCGCGCTCGGACAAGGCCGCCGAAGCCGGCTATGGGCTGATGCTGAACTTCAGCTCGGGCTACACGCAAGGGGTGGTCGGCCTGGGGCTCGATGCGCATGCCTATGGCGGCATCAACCTGGGCTCGGACGCCGACAAGGTGCGCAGCAACCCGCGCTATATCGCCAAAGACGGCACGGACCTGCAGGACAGCTTTGGCCGCGCAGGGGCGGCGCTCAAGCTGCGCTGGTCGTCGACCGAGCTGAAAGTGGGCGAGATGCGCAGCAAGAACCCGATCTTCCACTCCTCCGACACCCGCCTGCTGCCCGAGACCAACCGGGGCTGGCAGATCAGCAGCAACGATATTGCGCAACTGACGCTGCAGGCCGGCCGCTTTACCCGCTGGGCCGACCGCAATGCGCGCAAGAACGGCCAGCCCCTGCTGGCCAATTACTCAGGCGTGCAAGGCGATGCCTTCAGCTTTGCCGGGGGCAGCTGGGCCACGCCCTGGAGCGGGCTGAGCCTGTCAAGCTACGTCGGCCAATACGAGGATGTCTGGAACACCTGGTACCTGGGCGGCGTCTACAAAAAGGCGCTGGCCGAGAAGCAAAGCCTCTCGCTGAGCCTGAACCTGTACCGCAACAAGGACACCGGCGCGGCCAAGGCTGGCCGGGTGGACAACCTGACCTGGAGCCTGATGGCGACCTATGCGGCCGGCATGCACCAGCTGGGCCTGGGTTACCAGAAGGTCGATGGCGATACGCCATTCGACTATGTCAACCGGGGCTCCATCTGGCTGGACAACGCGATGCAGCTGTCGGACTTCAATGCGCCGCATGAGGCGTCCTGGCAGCTCAAGTACGAGGCCGATCTGGGCCAGTGGCTGACGCCGGGCCTGCGCGCGGGCGTCGCCTATACACGCGGCTCGGGCATTGACTACAGCCGTGCCGGCAGCGTGTATGCCAACTACCTGGGCGCCAGCGGCCGTGGCGGCCGACACTGGGAGCGCGACATGCTGCTGCGCTACACCGTGCAGCAAGGCCAGGCCAAGGGGCTGGCGCTGCAGCTGCGCTACGGCGTGCACCGGGCCAACCAAACCCAGGGCGAGCTGAATGTGAACCAGGTGCGGCTGCTGGCGGAGATGCCCTTGCAGATTTTCTGAGGTAGTAGCGCGGCAAAGGAGGGCAATGGCGGCCAGCGCTGCCTGGCTGCAGGCCGCAGCCCAAGCGGCTATGATGAGCGCTCCCCCGATTGCCCATCCGTTCTTCGGAACGTCCCTGTCAGACCATGCAACGTCCTACCCGCCAGCGCGCCGCCATCGCCGATGCCTTTGCATCGCAAGGCCGTCCACTCTCACCCCAAGAGGTGCTGGAGATTGCGGGTGCTGCGCTGCCGGCCTTGGGCATTGCGACCGTCTACCGCAACCTCAAGTTGATGACGGAAGAGGGCCTGCTGCGCGTGGTCACCTTGCCCGGTGGCCTGCCGCTCTATGAGCCGGCCACACACGACCACCACCACCATTTCCAGTGCAACAGCTGCCGCCGGGTGTTTGATATCCAGGCCTGCCCGGGCGACCTCAAAGGCATGGCGCCGCCGGGCTTTCTGGTCGAAGGCCATGAGATCACCTTGTACGGCCAGTGCAAGGACTGCCGCAGCGGTGCAGGGCCTGCAGCCTGAGGCAGCGTAAAAAGCGGCTTAGAGGTACTTGAGCCAGGTGATATCGCGCCGGCGGGCCTTGAAGGCGGCAAAGGCCTTCACCGCCGGGTACAGCGCAAAGCCCAGGGCGACGGTGCTGAGCCACACCATCCACATCGAACCAAAGCCGAACAGCTCGCCTTGGTTGTTGCCCCAGACCGCCTGCGCGCCCAGGTAGAGGAACTTGAGCACATAGAGGTGCAGCACATAAAAGAACATCGGTGCGGCGCCAAACACCGTCAGCGGTGCCAGCCAGCGCATCTGTGGCCGGCGCTCAAAGGCGCGCAGCAGCAGCAGGCCGATGCCCAGGGTCAGCGCCAGAAACAAGAGGGACGGCGGGTACTTGGTGATGTTCAAAAAGCCCATCAGGCTGACCATCAGCGAGTCGCCCACCACCCAGGGCTTGTCGCCATAGACGTTGGCGGCACGCAGCAGCACAAAGCCCACCAACAGGCCCAGGCCCCAGGTCAGCAGGCGGCGCTGGCGCTGCAGTGCATCGACACCCTTGGCAAACCAGGGGCCCATCGCATAGCCCAGTGCGATCACGCCGATCCAAGGCAGCAGCGGGTAGGAGGTGCGCAGGCGCAGTGTCTCGCTCACATCGATCCAGCCCCGGTCATGCAGCACGGCCCAGAGCGTGTGCAGCGCATGGTCGGGCGCAAAGTGCAGGTGGTCGAGCAGGTTGTGGCCGGCGACCAGCAGCAGGCCCAGCGGAATGATCAGGCGGCGCGGAAGCCACACGAGGGCCGACAGCATCAGCATCGACAGGCCAATGGCCCAGATCACCTGCAGGAAGATCTTGGTGGGCGGGAACTGGAAGGTCCAGGCAAAGTTGACCACGGTCACCTCCAGCAGCACCAGAAACAGCCCACGCTTGAACAGAAAACCCGAGGCCGCCGCGCGCCCATCTTCGTACTTGCTGCCGTACAAAAAGGCCGACAGGCCCGTGAGCAGCACAAACACCGGCGCGCACAGGTGGGCGAGCAAGCGGCTGAAAAACAGCTCCGGGGCCGTCGCCGAGACATCCATCGGATCGGGCACCTGGTGGTGCAGGTAGAAGGTCTCGCGCACATGGTCGATCAGCATGAAGAGGATCACCAGGCCGCGCAGGGCGTCAATGGATTGCAGGCGGCTGGCGCCGGGCAAACCGGCAGCAGGGCTGCGGGGGAGGATGGGGGTGTCGGAGGACATGGAGCAGGCAGGCGAGATGGGCGGGCGAAAGGCGTATCAAATGATATTGATTGCGCATTATCATTTATATCGGCTGCCTGGTTGGGCTGGGAGGCCGAAATTCGCCGCCCGTGCGCCGTGCTCAGCCGATCAGCGGCTGGTCATCGAGTTCATTGCCTGCCGCCGAGGGTGCGGCGCCGCGTGGGAACTGCTGCTCCAGATGGCGCGATACCTGGCCGATGGCCGCCAGCAAGGCCTTTTCGTACTGGCCGCTGCGCAGCGCGCTGGCCAGGCTGTCGACCATCGCCTGCCACTGCGGACCGCTGACGCAGCGCGATACCGCCCGGTCGGCGACGATCTCGATCGCATGGTCGGTCAGCAGCAGGTAGATGAGCACGCCATTGTTGTGTTCGGTGTCCCAGACGCGCTGCTTGCCAAACTGCATCACCGCGCGCTCGCGCGCAGGCGCATCACGGCGGATATAGCTCCAGGGCAGGGCGCTTTCCACATAGACGCGGATCTGGCCGCTGTGCCTGGCCTCCGAGGCCGCGATGGCCTGCGCCAGGCGCTGCCTTGCGTCATCGGGCAAGGCATGGGAGGCATCGCGCTCCAGAAAGCGGTGGCGCAGTTGCCTGCCCCAGCGTTGCAACCAATGGCCCATCACCAACTCCCCGAGGCGCCACCGCCCCCAAAATTGCCGCCGCCGCCGGAGCTGAATCCGCCGCCGCCGCCAAATCCACCCCCGCCAAAGCCGCCTCCGCCGCCAAAGCCACCGCCGCCCCCGCCGATTGAGCTGCCCCCGCGCATGGTGCCGGCCAGCAAGACCACAAAGAGCGCAGCGACGCCCGCGCCAATGCCCAGCAGCACGCTGGAGGTGAGCCAGGCCGCTACCAGGCCTGCTGCGCCGCCGGTGGCCAGCGAGCCCAGCGCGCGGCCCAGCATGCTGCGCAACACGCTGCCGCCCACCATCACAAAGATAAAGAAGAACAGCAGCAGCTGCGCCGGGTCATCGGGCAAGGCCGAGGACGCCTGGTTGTGGGCAGGGGGCGTGCTGCGAGGCGGCGGCAGCGCCTCGCCCTTGATGAGCGCGCTGATCTGGGCCAGGCTGTCGCCAATGCCAGCGGCAAAGTTGCCGGCGCGGAAAGCCGGCGCCATCGTCTGGTCAATGATGCGCGCCGCGCGCAGATCGGGGATCGCGCCTTCCAAGGTCTTGGCCACCTCGATGCGCATGCGCCGGTCGTCCTTGGCCACCAGCACCAGCAGGCCATCGCCCACCTCCTTGCGGCCAATCTTCCAGGTGCTGGCCACGCGCTGGGCATAGGCGGCAATGTCTTCGGGGCTGGTGCTGGCGACCATCAGCACCACGACCTGCGCGCCGGTGTCGCGCTCCAGCGCCGTCAGCTGCGCTTCGAGCTGGGCCTGGTCCTGCGCGCTCAAGGTGGCGGTCTGGTCGATCACATGGGCGCTGAGCGCCGGCACCGGCTGCACGGCAGCGCGCGCTGGCGCGCTGAGCCAGGGCAGCAGCACGGCCACTGCCAGGGCCAGCACCCAGGCCAGCGGCGGGCGCCAAGCGGGCATCCGGGCCATGCGCTTACTTCCGCTCGGACGAGAAGTCGACGCTAGGCGGCTGGGAAATCTGGGCCTCGTTCTGCACCGTGAAATTGGCCTTGGGCTGGTAGCCAAAGACCTTGGCCGTCAGGTTGGTGGGGAACACGCGGGCCTTGATGTTGTAGGCCTTGACGGTGCCGATGTAGCGGTCCCGCGCCACGGCAATGCGGTTTTCTGTACCTTCCAGCGTCACGCGCAGATCGCGGAAAGCCTGGTTGGCCTTGAGCTCGGGGTAGCGCTCCGAGACCACCATCAGGCGCGACAGCGCGCTCGACAGCTCGCCCTGGGCCTGCTGGAACTTGTTGAAAGCCTCGGGGTTGTTCACCAGCTCGGGCGTGGCCTGGATCGAGGTGGCCTTGGCCCTTGCTTCGATCACCTTGGTGAGCGTGTCCTGCTCGAAATTGGCCTCGCCCTTGACCGAGGCCACGATGTTGGGCACCAGGTCCGCACGGCGCTGGTACTGGCTCAGCACCTCGCTCCAGGCGGCGGTGGATTCTTCGTCCAGGCGTTGAAAATCGTTATAGCCGCAGCCCGTCAGTGCCAGCGCTGCGGCTGCTACCACCAGAAATCGTTTCCATGCGTTCATGAGGGCTCCTCGCCATGTTCAGAGCCGCCATTGTTACCGATCTGGCAGCGGCCCATTGTCAGCGATTATTGACGGTCTGAGGGGTGCATGACCGGCATGCCTGCGTCGGCGCATGCAGTAGGATCGCCAGATGGACGATATCGTGAAACAAGCCATGGCCAAATGGCCCAACGTGCCCGCCTGCTGGGGCTGGCTGGCGCTGGATGCGCGCGGCAACTGGTGGTTGCGTGATGCGCAGGCCCAGGCCGCCGGCGCTTTTGCCAGTGGCCTGCCAGGCGCCAAGGGCTCGCAGGTGGAGCATGACAAGCTTGCGCAGTTCATTGCCCGCAATTACTTGGCCGATGCCCAGGGCTGCTGGTATTTCCAAAATGGCCCGCAGCAGGTGTTTGTGGAGCTGGAGGCCACCCCTTGGGTCTGGCGCGCGCAGTGGCGCGATGAAGCCTTGCAGCTGCATGCCCATACTGGCGCGGTGCTGGCGCCTGCGCAGGTGCAGGCGGTGCTGGCTGATGAGCAAGGCGCCGTCTACCTGCACACGGACCAGGGGCTGGGCATTGTGCATACGCAGGATGTGTTGGATGTGTCGCAGGCCCTCGAGCAGGGCCTGCTGCCCGAGCCGACCGAAGTGGCCAGCGTGCTGCTGGAAAAGCGCTATGGCTTTGTGCGCTCGCCCGCTGCGCTGAAGGCGGCGGGCCAGGCTTGATCTTTTAGGTCGCGCGGTGGGCGGCTTGGTTACTGCGCTTGCTCCACCATGTACTGCACCGCCGCATGGATCTCTTCATCCGATGCGCTGGAGCCGCCGCGTGGGGGCATCGCTCCCTTGCCGCTGATGGCGATCTTCACCATGCTGTCGATGCCCTGGGCGATATAGGGTGCCCAGGCGGCCTTGTCTCCAAACTTGGGCGCGCCTGCCACACCAGCGGCATGGCAGACAAAGCAGGCCTTGTCATACAGCGCCTTGCCATTGACGGCGGCGTTGGCCGTGGGAGCGGCGGCTGCAGGTGCTGCGGCTACGGCCGCTGCTGGCTCGGCGCTTGCCGCAGCAGGGGCACTGGTGGCAGCCGGTGCAGCCGCAGCGGTAGGGGCGGCACTGCCCGCATCGGCGCTGGCGGCGGCCGGGCGCTGGGGTTCGTCAAACTTGGCGCCTGCGGCATTGGCCATGTAGACCACGCCACGTGCGATTTCGGTGTCTTCAAAGTCACCCCCGCCTTGCGGGGCCATGGCGCCCTTGCCGGCCAGGGCCGAGTGCAGCAGCGCTTCGAGTCCGGTCTTGATGCGCGGCGCCCAGGCAGCGGCATCTTCAAACTTGGGGGCGCCGGCGGTGCCGGTGGAATGGCAGGTGGCGCACTGGGCCTGGTAGACCTCCTGGCCGGATTTGAGGGGGCGGTTGGCGTCGCGTATTTCGACCGAGCCCACTTTCTGCAGCCGGCTTTCGATGGAGCCCGCGTTATCGGCCGCGCCGGGGCCGGATTTGTTGGCAGAGGTCACATAGGTCACCAGACCGATGATGGCAAAAACCGGAATCACAAAAGCAAAGATCACCGTCCACAAAAACTGCTTGGGTGTTCTGACCGGGCCCGTGTGTGCTTCTTCTTGCTGGATGTCGCTCATGGCTTCCTCAAATTCTTTGGGGGCTTGTTGTTCATCGTGCAGAGGCCAAAATCATTATATCGACGGGTTTTTTGGCATGGCCTCCGGGCTAATACCTGCAGGCAAACCGCCACACTTGCGGCGCCGGCGCATAAAAAAATGGCTTGCCAGGGGGCTGGCAAGCCATTGTGGGGCCGCAACTGCGGGCGTTAACCTATGGTTTGCCAGCAGTGGGCGCCGCCTGTGCGACAGTGTCGGCCGGTGCCGGATCGGTCCAGCCGCCGCCCAGCGCCTTGTACAGGCCGACCTGGTTTTGCAGCTGGGTCAGGCGCACTTGCACCACCGCTTGCTGCAAGGTGAACAGCGAGCGCTGCGCATCGAGCAGGTCCAGGTAGCTGGCCACGCCGTTCTTGTAGCGCAGGTCCGACAGCTTCAGGCGTGCCGACTCGGCCTCGACCTGGGCTTGCTGCGACTGCAGCTGGTCGGACAGCGTCTGGCGGCTGACCAGGGCATCCGACACTTCGCGGAACGCCGTCTGGATGGCTTTCTCATACTGCGCTGCAGCAATCTGCGTCTGCACCTGTGCCACTTCCAGGTTGGCCTGGTTGCGGCCGGCATTGAAGATCGGCAGGTAGAGCGAAGGCGCGATCGTGAAGCCCTTGGACTTGGAGTCGAACAGGTCGGACAGCTCGGAGCTGGCAAAGCCGGCGCTGGCCGTCAGCGAGATCGCCGGGTAGAACAGCGCGCGCGCCGCGCCAATGTTGGCATTGGCGGCGATCATGGTCTGCTCGGCCTGGCGCAGGTCGGGGCGGCGCAGCATCAGGTCCGAGGGCAGGCCCGCTGGCACATCGGCCATCACCGGCAGATCGGTCAGGCGCTTGCCCTGCAGGCTGGTCAGCAGCTCGGCCGGTGGCGTCTGGCCCAGCAGCAAAGTCAGGGCGTTGACATCCAGCGCGCGCTGGCGCAGTTGCTGGGCCAGGGTGGCCTTGGCGTTTTCCGTCAGCGACTGGGCCTGGCGGTAGTCCAGCTCCGAAGCCACGCCGGCATCGAGGCGCAGCTTGGACAGCTTGATCGACTCTTCCCGCGTCTCCAGTGTGCGGCGCGAAATGTCGATCAGCTCCTCGTCGGCCTGCAGGGTCAGCCAGGCATTGGCGACCGAGGCCACCAGGCTGATCTGGGCCGACTTGCGGCCTTCTTCAGTCGCCAGGTACTGGGCCAGAGCCTGCTCCTTGAGGCTGCTGATGCGGCCAAAGAAGTCAATCTCCCAGCTCTGGATGCCGACCCCTACGCTGAAGGCATTCGCATAGCCGCCCGTGATCTGGCTGCGCTGGCGCGAGGCCGCACCCGAGACGCCCACTTCCGGAAAGCGCTGGGCGTCCTGGATCTGGTATTGCGCACGGGCCTGGGCGATGTTGAGCACCGCCACGCGCAGGTCACGGTTGTTGTCCAGCGCGGTCTGGATTAGCTGCTGCAGGCGCGTATCGGTGAAGAAGTTCTGCCAGGGAATATCGGCAGCGGCCTGCTGCGTCTCTTCCGTGGCCACCGGGTACTGCGCCGCCACCGGGGTGGCAGGCTTATCCAGTGACGGAATCAGCGAGCAGCCCGAGGCCAGCAGGGCCGCAGCCAGAACGGTTGGTATCAGTTTCTTATTCATGGTGGGTTCCTTTCCCCACATTGGCAGACAGAACGGCGTCGTGTCCGCGGTCAGGCGAATGCGGCGCGGGCGGGCTGCCTTGCGGTCCCTTGTCCTGCTCGCCCTTGCGGCCAAACAGACGGAAGACCTCGACAAAGAACACCGGCACCAGGAACACGGCCAGGAAGGTGCCGATGATCATGCCCCAGAACACGCCGGTGCCGATCTCGTGCTGACTCACGGCGCTGGCGCCCGAGGCGATGTACAGCGGCACCACACCCAGGATGAACGCGAGCGAGGTCATCAGGATCGGGCGGAAACGCAGGTGACCGGCTTCGAGCGCTGCATCGAGCGCGCTCATGCCCTGGTCGTGCAGGTCCTTGGCGAACTCCACAATCAAGATGGCGTTCTTCGCAGACAAGCCGATCACGGTGATCAGTGCCACCTGGAAGTAGATGTCGTTGGGCATGCCACGCAGGTGCATACCGGCAACGGCGCCCAGCACGCCCAGTGGCACCACCAGCAGCACGGCCAGCGGAATGCTCCAGCTCTCATACAGCGCTGCCAGGCAGAGGAACACCGCCAGGATCGAGAACGCGTACAGGATCATTGCCGACGAGCCGGCTTTCTTTTCGTCCAGCGACTGGCCGGTCCACTCGTAGCCAAAGCCTTGGGGCAGCTCGGCCGAGAGCTTTTCCATCTCTGCCATCGCGTCACCGGTGGTGTAGCCGGGCTTGGCCTGGCCGGTGATGCTCATCGAGGGATAGCCGTTGTAGCGCGACATCTGCATCGGGCCGGTGATCCACTTGGCGGTCACCAGGGTCGAGAGCTCGACCAGCTTGCCATCCGCATTGGGCACGGTCAGCTTCAGCACGTCTTCGGGCTGCATGCGGGTGGCAGCGTCGGCCTGGATGGTCACGCGCTGCATATAGCCCTTGTTCGGGAAGTCGGTCGAGTTGCTCGAGCCCAGTGCCGTCGACAAGGTGGTGGCGATATCGCCCATGCTGACCTTTTGTGCCGATACCGCATTGCGGTTGATATCGACCTGCCACTGCGGCGCGTCGTCCACACCGTCAAAACGCATGCCGGTCAGGATGGGGCTCTTGCTCGCCTTGGCGATCAGGTCATTGCGGGCCTTGAGCAGCTCGGCGTGTCCATGGTTGCCCCGGTCCTGCAGACGGAAGGTAAAGCCATCGCTGTTGCCCAGCTCGGAGATCGACGGTGGCACCAGGGTGTAGATGAAGCCGTCACGCAGGCTCATCATCGCGCCCATGGCACGGCCGGCGAACGACGAGGCATCCGAGCCCGGCGCGGTGCGCTCGGACCAGTCCTTGAACACCGTGAAGGCCAGACCCATGTTCTGCGCTTGACCGGCAAAGCTGAAGCCCAGAATGCTCACGATGTTGGCCGTCTCGGGTTGCGCCAGGGCAAAGTCTTCGAGCTGCTTCATGGTCTCGCTGGTGCGCTCCTGGGTGGCACCCGGGGGCAGCTGCACCAGGGAGATCACATAGCCCTGGTCTTCCACCGGCAGGAACGCAGTGGGCAGTGCCTTGAAGCCAAACACCACACCGACGATCACCGCTGCATAGACCAGGAAGGCCATGAACGTGCGCTTGACGACGCCGACCAGGGTCTTTTGGTAGCCCTTGGTGGCCTTGCCGAACATGCGGTTGAACCAGTTGTAGAAGGGGCCCAGCAGGCCGGTCTTCTTGTCATGCGCATGGCCCTTGGGAATGGGCTTGAGCATGGTGGCGCACAGCGCAGGCGTCAGGGTCAGCGCGAAGAAGCCCGAGAAGAAGATTGAGATCGCCATCACCAGCGAGAACTGGCGGTAGATATTGCCGGTCGCGCCCGAGAACATGGCCAGCGGGATGAACACGGTCACCAGAATCACGGTAATACCGACCACGGCACCCTGGATCTGGCCCATGGCCTTGATCGTCGCCTCCTTGGGCGATAAGCCCTCTTCGGACATGATCCGCTCGACGTTCTCGACCACCACGATCGCATCGTCCACGACGATACCGATCACCAGCACCATCGCGAACATCGACAGAATATTGATGGTCAGCCCCACGCTGTACATCACGGCAAAGGCCCCGAGCAGCGCAATGGGCACGACGATGGTCGGGATCAGGGTGTAGCGGATGTTCTGCAGGAAGATCAGCATCACGATGAACACCAGCACAATGGCTTCGAGCAGGGTGTGCAGCACTTTTTCAATCGAGATCTTGACGAACTTCGAGGTGTCATACGGCGCGGCCCACTTCACACCGGCTGGCAGGAAGGGTTCGAGCTCGTCCATCTTGCTGTAAACCTCTTTGGCGGTGGCCATCGCGTTCGCGGTCGAGGTCAGCTGCACGGCCAGCGCCACGGCGGGCTTGCCGTCCAGGCGCGAGTTGGTGGCATAGCTCTCGGAGCCCAGCTCCACACGCGCCACGTCCTTGAGGCGCACGGTCGAGCCGTCCGAGTTGGAGCGCAGCACCACCTCGCCAAACTCTTCGGGCGTGGACAGCTGGCCCGGCACGACGATGGTGGCGTTCATCATGGTGCCCGGCAGGCTCGGCGTATCGCCCAGCGCGCCGCCGGAGATCTGCTGGTTCTGCGCGGCAATGGCGGCATTGATCTGAGCGATCGACATGCTGTAGCCCTGCAGCTTGGCAGGGTCGACCCAGACGCGCATCGCGCGGCCGGCCGCAAACAGCTGGGCCTTGCCCACGCCGTTCAGACGCTGGATTTCCGGCACCACATTGCGGTTGACGTAATCGGAGATTTCGTCACGCGAGGTCTCCCCGGTGTCCGACTGGAAAGTCAGAATCATCAGGAAGTTGCTCATCGACTTGTCGACGCGCACCCCCAGCGATTGCACGATGCTGGGCAGGCGCGGCGTGGCGCGGGCCAGCCGGTTTTGCACATCCACCTGGGCCAGGTCGGGGTTGGTGCCGGGCTCGAAGGTCACGGTCAACTCGCCGCTGCCGGTGGCAGAGGCGGACGACGACATGTACATCAGGCCTTCGGCGCCGTTGATTTCCCGCTCGATCAGCTGCAGCACCGAGTCGGTCAGGGTCTGCGCGGTTGCGCCAGGGTAGGTCGCCGTCACCGTGATGGTGGGCGGCGCCACGCTCGGGAACTGCGCCACCGGCAGTCGGGTAATGGACACGATACCTGCGAGGACCACGAAGATCGCGATCACCCAGGCAAAAATCGGTCTGTGAATAAAGAACTTTGACATTCCGCTGTGTCCTGTTTATTTGCTGGCGGCGGTGTTGCCTGCAGCTTCTGGCGAGGCGGCGGGCTTGTCCGCAGCGGGTGCCTCAGCCTGGGGCGCTGCCCCCGCTGCGGGAGCCGCTGGCGCTGCCGCCTTGTCGCTCGGGTTCTTCCATGGCACTGGCGTGACGTGTGTCGCGCCCATGCCCAGCTTGATGAAGCCATCGACCATGACCTGGTCGCCCGCCTTGAGGCCTTCGCTCACCACCCAGTTCGTACCCTTGGACTGGCTGATCTGCACGGGCCGTGGGCTGACCGAGCCGTCGGCGGCGACGATCATCACGGTGTTGCCCTTTTCATTGCGGGTCACGGCCTGCTGGGGCACCAGCACGGCGTTGTCCACTTGGGCTTCCTGGATGTGCACACGCACATACATGCCCGGCAGCAGCAGGTTCTCGGGGTTGGGCAGCTCGGCGCGCACGCTCACCTGGCCGGTGGCTGGGTCCACCGTCAGATCGGTGAACAGCAGCTTGCCGGGGTGGGCATAGGGCTTGCCGTCGTCGGTGTAGACGATGACCTTGGCGGCGTTGTCGCCTGCCTTGGCCAGCTTGCCGGACTTGAGCGCCTCCCGCATGCGCAGGATGTCGGACGAGGACTGCGTCACGTTCACATACAGCGGGTTGATCTGCTGGATCACGGCCAGCTCGGTCACACCGCTTTGGCCGACCAGCGCGCCTTCGGTCACCAGGGAGCGGCCAATGCGGCCGGAGATGGGTGCCGTCACCGAGGCATAGCCCAGGTTGATGTTGGCGTTGGTGACAGCGGCTTTGCCGGCCGCGACCTGGGCCAGTGCGGCCTTTTCGTTGGCGACGGCAACGTCGTAGTCCTGCTTGCTGATGGCGTTGGCTTCGACCAGGGGCTTGTAGCGGCGGGCGGTGGATGCGGCCTGGGCCAACGTTGCCTGGGCCTGGGCCAGAGTCGCCTGTGCGCTTTCCAAGTTGGCCCGGTAGGGCGCATTATCGATCTGGAACAGCACCTGGCCGGCCTTGACGTCCGAGCCTTCGGTGAACAGGCGCTTTTGCAAGATGCCGGCTACGCGTGCACCCACTTGGGCCACCCGCACGGGCTCCAGGCGACCGGGCAGGTCGGAGACCACGGGGATGCTCTCGAGCTTCACCGTCAGAACGCTGACCTCAGGCGGCTTGGGTGCGCCTCCTTGCGGGGCTGCGTGTTCGTCTTTCTTGTTGCCGCAGGCGGTCAAGACCAGGGCAGCCACCAGCGTCAGAGCCAGCACACCGGTTGTACGGCGTGGGCTGGTAGCGGCTGGGCGGTTCCCGGTAGATTGGTTTGCTTCATACATCTGCTGCATGAAAGTCCCTTCGGTAGATGAGAAATGGTAAAGATGGAGAACCCGGAGGTCCCTCTAGGGCTTGTCTCACATCCGGGCGCGGATGATCCTCAATTCCCATGAAATTGCTGCGCGATTATACATACATGCGCAAATGTATAATTGTCGAAATTTGATAAATAACGCACGGCCTTTGGGTTGACAAACAGGGGTCATGTGATTGCAAGAACGGAATACAAGCGATGGCCCGACGTACTAAAGCAGAGGCAGATGAGACCCGCATCAAGCTGCTGGATGCGGCAGAACAGGTGTTCTTTGAGAAGGGCGTTGCGCGCGCCTCGCTCAACGAAATCGCCCAGCGGGCAGGTGCGACCCGCGGGGCGGTGTACTGGCATTTCAAAGACAAGGTCGATGTGTTTTCATCGATGCTCGATCGCATTTGCATGCCCTTCGAGGAAATTTGTGACGACAAATACGGTGACCTCGCGCCGCTGGACCGCATTCGCCGGTCCATCTATGCGGTGTTTGACAGTATGGATGGGGATGAACGCCGCCGCAAGGTGTTTGACACGGCGCTGTTCAAGCTCGAATACGTCGGTGAGCTCGAGAGTGTGCGCGAAGGCCATGTCGAGAGTTTTGCCTGCTCGCAGCGCAAATTTGCCGCAGATCTGGAAGAGGCCGCTAGCCGGGACCAGGTGCAGATGCAGATGACGCCCCAGGAGGCGGCGCTGGGCTTGCACTCCCTGTTTGTTGGGCTGATCCATGGCTGGGTGCTCAATGAGGGCAACTTTCCGCTGCGCAGCATGGGTGAAAAGGCGGTCGAGGCCTATCTGGCCGGCCTGGGCTTTGGCCCCGGCAAGCTGGCTGCAGGCCGCTAAAGGTTTTTGATGGGCTGCCCCTGGCGCGATGCCCGGGCGACAACTGAACGGCCAGGGCATCCAAGCCATGCCATAATCTGCGGGTTGATCTGCAGCGCATGGCGTCTGCAGCTTGTGCGGCTGTAGCTCAGTGGATAGAGTATTGGCCTCCGAAGCCAAGGGTCGTGGGTTCGATCCCCGCCAGCCGCACCAACGCCTTTTTTGTGCTCTGCCAGAGCAGCACCAACCCGCCTGCGGAGTCGCAGCGCGGGTTTTTTGTTGCCTAGTTCCTGTTGGGTGCTGCTGGCGTGCAGGTGTTGGCTTGCGCGGCTGCAGATCGGGCTGCGTTCCCCGGAGGGGTGTTGCGCAGCAGTGGCTACCAGGCCTTTGCGTGCCGCTGGTCGGGCATTGCGATGTGTCTCTGCAGGCACCAAAGAGGTTCCATGCGCGCCATCGTTGCGACGGATCGCCCGCTTTCCGCACGATTTTTTGAAAAAACCTGGCCGATTCGTCCGAGGTGCCCAAAAACCGCCTACAATACGCAGCTTAGCGGCTGTAGCTCAGCTGGATAGAGTACTTGGCTACGAACCAAGGGGTCGTGGGTTCGATTCCTGCCAGCCGCACCAGTTAAGAGCCTCGAGATTCAGGTCTCGGGGCTTTTTATATAGAGTGAAGCATTGTTTTCGGGTTTGTTCGGGTTGCGTCCCTTGAAGAAATTTGCGAGAAATCGGAAGTTTCTAAAAACAGCCAAAAATGATGCTACAATCTAGTTCTTCTTCGGAGGGGTGCCCGAGTGGCTAAAGGGGGCAGACTGTAAATCTGTTGGCTTACGCCTACACTGGTTCGAATCCAGTCCCCTCCACCAGAAATGGTTGAAGAAGAAAGCTTTGCAGCAATTGCGCTTCTGGCGCGGTTGATGCGGGAGTAGTTCAATGGTAGAACCCTAGCCTTCCAAGCTAATGACGCGGGTTCGATTCCCGTCTCCCGCTCCAGTCTGCAGTAAAGCGATCCTGTTGCAATTTGAAAAAATTGCCCATGTGGCTCAGTGGTAGAGCACCCCCTTGGTAAGGGGGAGGTCGGCAGTTCGATCCTGCCCATGGGCACCATATTTAAGTGCGCACGGTTCTTGTTGCGCTATATCCCATTAGGTTTAGGTTTTTTCGGAGTCTAGAATGGCAAAAGGAAAATTCGAGCGCACCAAGCCGCACGTGAACGTGGGCACCATTGGTCACGTGGACCACGGCAAGACCACGCTGACGGCTGCTATCGCAACCGTGCTGTCTGCCAAGTTCGGCGGCGAAGCCAAGAAGTACGACGAAATCGACGCTGCTCCTGAAGAAAAGGCTCGCGGCATTACCATCAATACCGCACACGTTGAGTACGAAACGGCTAACCGCCACTACGCTCACGTGGACTGCCCAGGTCACGCCGACTATGTGAAGAACATGATCACCGGCGCTGCCCAGATGGACGGCGCTATTTTGGTTTGCTCGGCTGCTGACGGTCCCATGCCCCAGACCCGTGAACACATCCTGCTGGCTCGCCAGGTGGGCGTGCCTTACATCATCGTGTTCCTGAACAAGTGCGACATGGTGGATGACGAAGAGCTGCTGGAGCTGGTGGAAATGGAAGTCCGCGAACTGTTGGACAAGTACGATTTCCCAGGTGACGACACCCCTATCATCCGCGGCTCGGCTAAGCTGGCTCTGGAAGGCGACCAATCCGACAAGGGTGAACCCGCTATCCTGCGTCTGGCTGAAGCGCTGGACACCTACATCCCAACGCCAGAGCGCGCTGTGGACGGTGCTTTCCTGATGCCCGTGGAAGACGTGTTCTCCATCTCTGGTCGTGGTACCGTGGTGACCGGCCGTATCGAGCGCGGTATCATCAAGGTCGGCGAAGAAATCGAAATCGTCGGTATCAAGGACACCGTCAAGACCACCGTTACCGGCGTGGAAATGTTCCGCAAGCTGCTGGACCAAGGTCAAGCTGGTGACAACGTTGGCCTGCTGCTGCGCGGCACCAAGCGTGAAGACGTGGAGCGTGGCCAAGTGCTGTGCAAGCCTAACTCGATCAAGCCACACACCCACTTCACCGCTGAAGTGTATGTGCTGAGCAAGGACGAAGGCGGCCGCCACACCCCCTTCTTCAACAACTACCGTCCTCAGTTCTACTTCCGTACCACGGACGTGACCGGCGCCATCGAGCTGCCAGCTGACAAGGAAATGGTTATGCCTGGCGACAACGTGTCGATCACCGTCAAGCTGATCAACCCCATCGCTATGGAAGAAGGTCTGCGTTTCGCTATTCGCGAAGGCGGCCGTACCGTGGGCGCTGGCGTGGTTGCCAAGATCATTGCGTAAGTATTGATTTCGTAGGGGTATAGCTCAATTGGCAGAGCGTCGGTCTCCAAAACCGAAGGTTGTAGGTTCGATTCCTACTGCCCCTGCCACTGAATAAGTGGTCAACCAAGCCCGCCTGATTACAAGGCGGGCTTCGGCGTCTTGAGTGATGCCTATTTTCATCTCTGAATTGTCGACATGGCTGCTACACAAGTTGAAACTGTTAGTTCTGGTGCGGACAAGCTCAAGCTGTTCGCCGTAGCTGCATTGGTTATCGCCGGTATCGCCGGCTTTTACCTGTTGGCCAAACAAGGTGCGATTGCCCAGTGGGCCGTACTGATTGTGGCTCTCATTGCGGCTGTCACCGTTTTTCTGGTGTCTGAACCAGGTAAGCAATTTGTTGGTTTTGCCAAGGACTCCTGGCGTGAAGTCAAGAAGGTTGTTTGGCCTTCGCGTAAAGAGACGCTGCAGATGACCGCCTACGTGTTCGCGTTTGTGGTCATCATGTCTTTGTTCTTGTGGATGACTGATAAAACGCTGGAATGGGTCTTGTATGACCTGGTTCTGGGCTGGAGGAAGTAATGTCGAACACGGACGAAACAACCAACACAGGCGCTGAGGCGCCTATGAGTGCTGCTAATCCCGATCTGCGCTGGTACATCGTGCATGCCTACTCGGGCATGGAGAAGGCCGTCGAGCGCAATATCCTGGAGCGCATTCACCGCTCGGACATGCAAAGCAAGTTCGGTCGCATCCTGGTGCCTACCGAGGAAGTGGTGGAAGTGCGCAATGGTCAGAAGAAGACCACCGAGCGCCGCCTGTTCCCCGGTTATGTGTTCGTCGAGATGGTCATGGACGACGACACCTGGCACTTGGTCAAGCACACCAGCAAGGTGACGGGTTTTGTGGGCGGTGCCAAGAACCGTCCGGCTCCCATCTCCGAAGCAGAAGTTCAGAAGATCGTTCTGCAGATGGAAGAAGGCTCGGACAAGCCGCGCCACAAGATCGAATTCACCGTGGGCGAATTCATCCGCGTCAAGGAAGGTCCGTTCACGGACTTCAACGGATCTGTCGAAGAAGTAAACTACGAAAAGAGTCGACTTCGCGTTTCTGTTATGATCTTTGGCCGTTCAACTCCGGTTGAGCTGGAATTTGCGCAGGTCGAAAAAACCTGATTCATTTTCATGCACTTACGGACTCGGTGCCTAAACAGAGTCTTAACCCCCGGGGAGCCCGCGCTATGCAGTGCGGGCGTTTTTACCCGTAAGGAGCTATAAATGGCAAAGAAAATTGTCGGCTTCATCAAGCTGCAAGTGCCAGCTGGTAAAGCCAATCCATCGCCACCCATTGGTCCAGCGCTGGGTCAACGTGGTCTCAACATCATGGAATTCTGCAAGGCGTTCAACGCCCAGACCCAAGGTGTCGAGCCAGGTCTGCCACTGCCTGTGGTGATCACCGCATTTGCGGACAAGAGCTTCACGTTCGTCATCAAGACCCCACCCGCAACGGTGCTGATCAAGAAGGCGATCAAGCTGGACAAGGGTTCTTCGAACCCTCTGGCCACGAAGGTCGGCAAGATCACCCGCGCTCAGCTGGAAGAGATCGCCAAGACCAAGCTGAAGGACATGAACGCTGCTGACGTTGACGCCGCTGTGCGCACGCTGGCTGGTTCCGCCCGTTCGATGGGCGTTACGGTGGAGGGCCTCTAAGATGGCAAAGTTGACCAAGAAGCAAAAGGCCCTGCAAGGCAAGGTGGACACCACCAAGCTGTACGCATTCGCTGATGCAGTTGCAATCGTCAAGGACGCAGCAACGGCCAAGTTCGACGAATCCATCGACGTGGCTATCCAGCTGGGCGTGGATGCGAAGAAGTCGGACCAAGTGGTTCGTGGCGCTGTCGTGCTGCCTAACGGCACCGGCAAGACCACCCGCGTGGCCGTGTTCGCACAAGGCGCCAAGGCTGAAGAAGCCAAGGCCGCTGGTGCCGATATCGTGGGTATGGACGAGCTGGCCGCGATGGTCAAGGCTGGTGACATGCCTTTCGACATCGTGATCGCTGCGCCTGATGCCATGCGTATCGTTGGTACCCTGGGTCAAATCCTGGGCCCACGTGGTCTGATGCCTAACCCCAAGGTGGGCACCGTGACTCCCGACGTCGCTACGGCTGTGAAGAACGCCAAGGCAGGTCAGGTGCAGTTCCGCGTTGACAAGGCTGGTATCGTTCACTCGACCATCGGCCGCCGCTCGTTCGAGAACGACAAGCTGCAAGGCAACCTGGCAGCCCTGATCGACGCTCTGAACAAGGCAAAGCCAGCTACCAGCAAGGGTCTGTACCTGCGCAAGGTGGCGGTGTCGTCGACGATGGGTATCGGCGTGCGCGTCGATGCACAGACCATCGCAGCGTAATTGCTAAAAAAATCGTCAGGCAGGTGCTTGCACCTGTCTGGTGTGGTGGGCTGGCAAGGGGTTTTGAAAAAAACGCCATGCCAGGCCATCCAAGACCGTTGGTGTGATTCGATCACTTAAATCTTTTTGCCAACGCAGATGGCGATCCCGCTGCAGATGGATGAATTTCCAAAACAGTTGGTCGCTGCAACAAGAGCGCGCAGGTGGAGTTCGCTCCTAATGCGCATTTGAAGGAGTAGACCTTGAGTCTGAATCGCAGTGAGAAAGAAGCGGTCATCAATGAAGTGACCAGCCTCGCCGCTAAAGCTCAAACGCTTGTGTTCGCGGAATACCGCGGCATCACGGTCGCTGACATGACGAAGCTGCGTGTGGAAGCACGCAAGCAAGGCGTGACGCTGAGTGTTCTGAAGAACACCCTGGCTCGTCGCGCTGTTGCTGGTAGCAGCTTTGAAGTGGTCGCTGACCAGATGACCGGCCCGCTGATCTACGGTTTCTCTGAAGATGCAATCGCCGCTGCCAAGGTAGTGGCCGATTTCGCGAAGACCAACGACAAGTTGGTGATTCGCGGTGGTGCATTCGAAGGAAAGGCGTTGGACGCTAACAGCGTTAAGCAACTGGCAAGCGTGCCTTCCAAGGAAGTGCTGCTGGCCCAATTGTGTGGCTTGCTCATGTCGCCAATCTCGCGTACGGCCGTTGTGCTGGGCGCACTGGCGGCCAAAAAGGGCGAAGGCGCGGAAGTCGCCGAAGTCGCTGCAGCTTAAGCGCGGCAAAACCAACCGATATATTTAGGAAATCAAAATGGCATTCGATAAAGACGCATTCTTGACCTCCCTGGACAGCATGACTGTTCTGGAACTGAACGACCTGGTCAAGGCAATTGAAGAGAAGTTTGGCGTGAGCGCTGCTGCTATGGCCGCTCCTGCTGCTGGTGGTGGCGGTGCCGCTGCTGCTGCTGAAGAAAAGACCGAGTTCAACCTGGTGCTGCTGGAAGCCGGCGCTAACAAGGTTGGCGTGATCAAGGCCGTGCGTGAAATCACCGGTCTGGGTCTGAAGGAAGCCAAGGACATGGTCGACGGCGCTCCTAAGGTTCTGAAGGAAGCTATGCCTAAGGCTGACGCTGAAGCCGCTGCTAAGAAGCTGGTGGACGCTGGTGCAAAGGCCGAACTCAAGTAATTGAGGGCTTTTTCAAGGCTGGAGTACCCGAAAAGGTGCTCCAGCCTTTGGCGCTTCTGGAATATCGTTCGCTAGAGCACACCAAAAACTGGCCGTTGATGGCTGATTTTTAGTGTTTTCTAACATCCGACACTAGAAAACCCCTTGGTTCGGGTGGTGTGCAATGCACCACCGTCTGCCATGGTTGGTAGTGGCCAACCCACCAAGCTGCAACCCCCTCGCGGGGGTGTCGTCGAAGACCCAGGACTCATGTCTTTGCCCGGAGATCTCATGGCCTATTCTTACACCGAACGCAAGCGAATCCGCAAAAGTTTCGGCAGCCGCGATAGCGTGCTCGAAGTGCCTTACCTGCTGCAAATGCAAAAAGATGCTTACACCGCATTTTTGCAAGCAGACTCGGCCCCCAAAAAGCGTACTGATGAAGGCTTGCAAGCTGCCTTCAACTCGGCTTTCCCCATCGTCTCGCACAACGGTTTTGTGGAGATGAAGTTTGTCGAGTACAACCTCGCCAGGCCCGCTTTCGACGTGCGCGAATGCCAGACCCGTGGTCTGACCTTCTCGTCCGCTGTGCGCGCCAAGGTGCAGTTGATTATCTATGACCGTGAATCCTCCACGCCCCAATCCAAGGTGGTCAAGGAAGTGAAGGAGCAGGAAGTCTACATGGGCGAAGTGCCCCTGATGACGGACAAAGGTTCATTCATCGTCAACGGCACCGAGCGTGTGATCGTCTCGCAGCTGCACCGCTCGCCAGGCGTGTTCTTTGAACACGACAAGGGCAAGACGCACAGCTCGGGCAAGCTGCTGTTCTCGGCACGCATCATCCCTTACCGCGGCTCCTGGCTGGACTTCGAGTTCGACCCCAAGGACCTGCTGTTCTTCCGTGTGGACCGCCGCCGCAAGATGCCGGTGTCGATTCTGCTCAAGGCCATCGGCATGACGCCCGAGTCCATCCTGGCGACGTTCTACGAGAACGACAACTTCCGCCTGATGGACAGCGGCGCGCAAATGGAATTTGTGGCTGACCGCCTCAAGGGTGAAGTCGCGCGCTTTGACATCACCGACAAGTCGGGCAAGGTCGTCGTCGCCAAGGACAAGCGCATCACCGCGCGCCACACCCGCGAGATGGAGCAATCGGGCACCAAGTTCATCAGCGTGCCTGAAGACTTCCTGCTCGGCCGCGTCGCTGCCAAGAACATCGTTGACCCTGACACCGGTGAAATCATCGCCAAGGCCAACGAAGAGATGACCGAAGCGCTGCTCAAGAAGCTGCGCGCAGCCGGCATCCAGGATCTGGCTTGCATCTACACGAACGAGCTGAGCCACGGCGCCTACATCTCGCAGACCCTGCGCACCGATGAAACCGCTGACGAGTTCGCTGCACGCGTTGCCATCTACCGCATGATGCGCCCTGGTGAGCCTCCCACCGAGGACGCCGTGCAGGCGCTGTTCCAGCGTTTGTTCTACAACGAAGACACCTACGATCTGTCGCGTGTCGGCCGTATGAAGTTCAACGCCAAGATCGGCCGCGACACCGCGATCGGCCCCATGGTGCTGTCCAACGAAGACATCCTCGAAGTCGTGAAGATCCTGGTCGATCTGCGCAACGGCAAGGGTGAAGTCGATGACATCGACCACTTGGGCAACCGCCGCGTGCGTTGCGTGGGCGAGCTGGCCGAAAACCAGTACCGCACCGGTCTGGCACGTATCGAAAAGGCTGTGAAGGAGCGTCTGGGCCAGGCTGAGCAAGAGCCCCTGATGCCGCACGACCTGATCAACAGCAAGCCGATCTCGGCTGCGCTGAAGGAATTCTTCGGCGCCTCGCAGCTGTCGCAGTTCATGGACCAGACCAACCCGCTGGCTGAAATCACGCACAAGCGCCGTGTTTCCGCTCTGGGCCCAGGCGGTCTGACCCGCGAACGCGCAGGCTTCGAAGTGCGTGACGTGCACGTGACCCACTACGGCCGCGTCTGCCCGATCGAAACGCCTGAAGGTCCCAACATTGGTCTGATCAACTCGCTGGCTCTGTACGCGCGTCTGAACGAGTACGGTTTCATCGAAACCCCTTACCGTCGCGTGATCGATGGCAAGGTGACCGACCAGATGGACTACCTCTCGGCCATCGAAGAAGGCAAGTACGTGATCGCGCAGGCCAATGCCGAGCTCGACGCCGAAGGCCGCCTGACCGGTGACCTGGTCTCTGCCCGTGAAAACGGTGAATCGACCCTGCTGTCCGCCGAGCGCGTGCAGTACATGGACGTGTCGCCCGCACAGATCGTGTCGGTGGCTGCGTCGCTGATTCCGTTCCTCGAGCACGATGACGCGAACCGCGCATTGATGGGTGCCAACATGTCGCGCCAGGCCGTGCCTGTGCTGCGCCCTGAAAAGCCCATGGTCGGTACCGGTATCGAGCGCGTTGCTGCGGTCGACTCGGGCACCGTCGTGACGGCTACCCGTGGCGGTATCGTCGATTACGTGGACGCGACCCGTATCGTGATCCGTGTGAACGACGAAGAAGCCGTGGCCGGTGAAGTGGGTGTGGACATCTACAACCTCATCAAGTACCAGCGTTCCAACCAGAACACCAACATCCACCAGCGTCCTGTGGTTCGCCGCGGCGACAAGCTGGCCAAGGGTGACGTGATTGCCGACGGTGCATCGACCGACCTGGGCGAAATCGCCATTGGTCAGAACATGCTGATCGCCTTCATGACCTGGAACGGCTACAACTTCGAAGACTCGATCCTGATCTCCGAACGCGTGGTCGCGGAAGACCGCTACACCTCGATCCACATCGAGGAGCTGGTGGTGATGGCCCGTGACACCAAGCTGGGTGCCGAGGAAATCACGCGCGACATCCCGAACCTGTCCGAGCAGCAACTCAACCGTCTGGACGAGTCCGGCATCATCTACGTGGGTGCAGAAGTGCAGCCCGGCGATGTGCTGGTGGGCAAGGTCACGCCAAAGGGCGAGACCACGCTGACCCCAGAAGAGAAGCTGCTGCGCGCCATCTTCGGTGAGAAGGCGTCCGACGTGAAGGACACCTCGCTGCGCGTGGACCAGGGCTCGCAAGGTACCGTGATCGATGTGCAGGTCTTCACCCGTGAAGGCATCACGCGCGACAAGCGCGCCCAGCAGATCATCGACGACGAACTCAAGCGTTTCCGTCTGGACCTGAACGACCAGCTGCGTATTGTGGAAGCCGATGCGTTCGACCGTATCGCCAAGCTGCTCAACGGCCGCGTGGCCAATGGCGGCCCACAAAAGCTGGCCAAGGGCACCAAGATCGACAAGGCCTATCTGGACGGCGTGGAGAAGTTCCACTGGTTCGATATCCGCCCTGCCGAAGACGACGTCGCCGCCCAGCTGGAGTCCATCAAGAACTCCATCGAGCAGCAGCGCCACAACTTTGACCTGGCTTTTGAAGAAAAGCGCAAGAAGTTGACCCAAGGCGACGAGCTGCCCGCTGGCGTGCTCAAGATGGTCAAGGTCTACCTGGCTGTCAAGCGCCGTCTGCAGCCTGGCGACAAGATGGCCGGCCGTCACGGTAACAAGGGTGTGGTCTCCAAGATCGTGCCGGTGGAAGACATGCCTTTCATGGCTGATGGCACCACCGCCGACATCGTGCTGAACCCGCTGGGCGTGCCTTCGCGCATGAACATCGGTCAGGTGCTCGAAGTCCACCTGGGCTGGGCCGGCAAGGGCCTGGGCCAGCGTATCGGTGACATGCTGCAGGCCGAAGCCCGTGCCGCTGAAGTGCGCTCCTTCCTCGAAGAGGTGTACAACAGCCGCGGTCGCAAGGAAGACCTCAAGCAACTGTCCGATGACCAGATCATGTTCATGGCGGAGAACCTGAAGAACGGCGTGCCTTTCGCAACGCCGGTGTTCGACGGTGCTTCCGAGCAGGAAATCAAGGACATGCTCAAGCTGGCGTACCCGGATGACATCCAGGCACGCAAGGGTCTGACCGAGCCACGCACGCAGGCCTACCTGTATGACGGCCGCACCGGTGAGCGCTTCGAGCGTCCCACCACCATCGGCTACATGCACTACCTCAAGCTGCACCACTTGGTCGATGACAAGATGCACGCCCGCTCCACCGGTCCTTACTCGCTGGTGACGCAACAACCTCTGGGCGGTAAGGCCCAGTTCGGTGGTCAGCGTTTCGGTGAAATGGAAGTGTGGGCGCTGGAAGCCTATGGCGCCGCTTATGTGCTGCAGGAAATGCTGACCGTGAAGTCCGATGACGTGGTGGGCCGTACCAAGGTGTACGAATCCATCGTCAAGGGCGAACACGCTATCGAAGCCGGCATGCCGGAGTCGTTCAATGTGCTGGTCAAGGAAATCCGTTCCCTGGGCCTGGACATCGAACTGGAACGTTCTTAATTGAAGGGGGAAAGAGTCTATGAAATCGCTACTCGACCTGTTCAAACAATTCACGCCTGATGAGCATTTCGATGCCATCAAAATCGGCCTGGCTTCGCCCGAAAAGATCCGTTCGTGGTCTTTCGGCGAAGTGAAGAAGCCCGAGACCATCAACTACCGTACCTTCAAGCCCGAGCGCGATGGTCTGTTCTGCGCCAAGATCTTTGGCCCGATCAAGGACTACGAATGCCTGTGCGGCAAGTACAAGCGCTTGAAGCACCGCGGTGTGATCTGCGAGAAGTGCGGCGTTGAAGTCACGCAGACCAAGGTGCGCCGCGAGCGCATGGGTCACATCGACCTGGCCGCGCCTTGCGCCCATATCTGGTTCCTCAAGTCCCTGCCTTCGCGCCTGGGCCTGGTGCTGGACATGACCCTGCGCGACATCGAGCGCGTGCTGTACTTCGAAGCCTATGTGGTGACCGACCCCGGCATGACCCCGCTGAAGAAGTTCAGCATCATGTCGGAAGACGAGTACGACAAGAACGTCGAAGAGTACGGTGATGAATTCGTGGCCAAGATGGGCGCCGAAGGCATCAAGGACCTGCTCGAAGGCATCGAGATCGACTCGGAAATCGAGCGCCTGCGCAACGACCTGACCGGCTCCGAAGTCAAGGTCAAGAAGAACGCCAAGCGCCTGAAGTTGCTCGAAGCGTTCAAGAAGTCCGGCATCAAGCCCGGTTGGATGGTGATGGAAGTGCTGCCCGTGCTGCCTCCCGATCTGCGTCCTCTGGTGCCGCTGGACGGCGGCCGCTTTGCGACCTCCGACCTGAACGACCTGTACCGCCGCGTCATCAACCGTAACTCGCGTCTGCGCCGCCTGCTGGAGCTCAAGGCCCCAGAGATCATTGCCCGCAATGAAAAGCGCATGCTGCAAGAAGCGGTCGACTCGCTGCTGGACAACGGCCGCCGTGGCAAGGCCATGACCGGCGCGAACAAGCGTGCCCTCAAGTCGCTGGCCGACATGATCAAGGGTAAGAGCGGTCGTTTCCGTCAGAACTTGCTGGGTAAGCGCGTCGACTACTCCGGTCGTTCCGTGATTACCGTGGGCCCAACGCTCAAGCTGCACCAGTGCGGTCTGCCCAAGCTGATGGCGCTGGAGCTGTTCAAGCCTTTCATCTTCGCGCAGCTCGAAGCGCGTGGCATCGCCACGACCATCAAGGCCGCCAAGAAGGAAGTCGAAACCGGCACCCCCGTGGTGTGGGACATCCTGGAAGAGGTGATCCGCGAGCATCCGATCATGCTCAACCGTGCGCCTACGCTGCACCGTCTGGGTATCCAGGCGTTCGAGCCTATCCTGATCGAAGGCAAGGCCCTGCAACTGCACCCGCTGGTTTGCGCGGCATTCAACGCTGACTTCGACGGTGACCAGATGGCTGTTCACGTGCCGCTGTCGGTGGAAGCACAGATGGAAGCCCGCACCTTGATGCTGGCCTCCAACAACGTGCTGTTCCCCGCTTCGGGCGAACCCTCGATCGTTCCTTCTCAGGACGTGGTGCTGGGCTTGTACCAGGCCACCCGCGAGCGGATCAACGGCAAGGGCGAAGGCATGGTGTTCTCCGACATCGGCGAAGTGCAACGCGCACTGGATGCCGAGCAGGTCGAGCGCGCCACCAAGATCAGCGTGCGTCTGACCGAGTGGAACAAGAACAAGGCCTCGGGTGAGTTCGAGCCTACGACCAAGCTGGTGGAAACCACCGTGGGCCGCGCGCTGCTGTCCGAGATTCTGCCCAAGGGTATGCCTTTCTCTTCGATCAACAAGACGTTGAAGAAGAAGGAAATCTCCAAGCTGATCAACATCTCGTTCCGCAAGTGTGGCTTGAAGGAAACCGTGGTGTTCGCCGACAAGCTGCTGCAAAACGGCTTCCGTCTGGCAACCCGCTCCGGTATCTCGATCGCCATTGGCGACATGCTGGTGCCACCGCAAAAGGCCGAGATCATTGCCCGCTCCGAATCCGAAGTGAAGGAAATCGAGCAGCAGTACGTCTCCGGTCTGGTCACGGCTGGCGAGCGCTACAACAAGGTGGTGGACATCTGGGGCAAGGCCGGTGACGAAGTCTCCAAGGTCATGATGGCCCAGCTGGCCAAGGAAAAGGTCATTGACCGCCATGGCAACGAAGTCGATCAGGAATCGTTCAACGCGATTTACATGATGGCCGACTCCGGCGCCCGTGGCTCGGCCGCGCAGATCCGCCAGCTGGCAGGTATGCGTGGTCTGATGGCCAAGCCTGACGGCTCGATCATTGAGACGCCTATTACCGCGAACTTCCGCGAAGGCCTCAACGTGTTGCAGTACTTCATCTCCACCCACGGCGCCCGTAAGGGTCTGGCCGACACGGCGCTGAAGACGGCTAACTCCGGTTACCTGACGCGTCGTCTGGTGGACGTGACGCAGGACTTGGTGATCACCGAGCTCGACTGCGGCACGCACAACGGCACCCTGATGCGCGCTGTGGTCGAAGGTGGTGAAGTGATCGAATCGCTGCGCGACCGTATCCTCGGCCGTACCGCTGCGGACGAAGTGCTGCACCCTGAGACCCGCGCTGTGCTGGCCAAGGCCGGCGACCTGCTGGACGAAGACCTGATCGAAGATCTGGAAGCGGCTGGCGTGGACGAAGTAAAGGTGCGCACGGCACTGACCTGCGAAACCCGCTTTGGTCTGTGCGCTACCTGCTACGGCCGCGACCTGGGCCGTGGCGGCATGATCAACCTCGGCGAAGCCGTCGGTGTGATCGCTGCACAGTCGATCGGTGAGCCTGGCACGCAGCTGACCATGCGTACGTTCCACATCGGTGGTGCGGCTTCGCGTGCGGCTGTGGCCTCCAGCGTGGAAGCCAAGTCCAACGGTATCGTGGGCTTCAACCCACAGATGCGCTATGTGACCAACAACAAGGGCGAACTGGTCGTGATTTCCCGCTCCGGCGAAATCGTGATCCAGGACGAGTACGGCCGCGAGCGCGAGCGTCACAAGATGCCTTACGGCGCTATCTTGTCGATCAAGCCTGATCAACAGATCAAGGCAGGTACCGTGCTGGCCAACTGGGATCCGCTGACCCGACCCATCATTACCGAATACGCCGGTCAGGTGAAGTTCGAGAATGTGGAAGAAGGTCTGACCGTGGCCAAGCAGGTCGACGAAGTGACCGGTCTGTCCACCCTGGTGGTGATCGATCCGAAGCACCGTGGCTCTGCCAAGGTCGTGCGTCCGCAGGTCAAGCTGGCAGATGCCAACGGCCAGGAAGTCAAGATTCCTGGTACCGACCACGCGGTGACGATCGGCTTCCAGGTCGGCGCTCTGCTGCAGGTGCGTGATGGCCAGGAAGTGGGCCCCGGCGAAGTGCTGGCCCGTATTCCAATGGAAGGCCAGAAGACCCGCGACATTACCGGTGGTCTGCCACGTGTGGCCGAACTGTTCGAAGCCCGTACGCCGAAGGACAAGGGTGCGCTGGCCGAGATGACCGGTACCGTGTCCTACGGTAAGGAAACCAAGGGCAAGGTGCGCCTGCAGATCACCGATCTGGAAGGCAAGGTCTGGGAAGAGCTGGTTCCAAAGGAACGCAACATCCTGGTGCACGAAGGCCAGGTGGTCAACAAGGGCGAGCTGATCGTCGACGGCCCAGCCGATCCGCAGGACATCCTGCGCCTGCTGGGTATCGAAGAGCTGTCGCGCTACATCGTCGACGAAGTGCAGGACGTGTACCGCTTGCAAGGCGTGAAGATCAACGACAAGCACATCGAGGTGATCGTTCGCCAGATGCTGCGCCGCGTGGTCATCGAAGCCCCAGGTGATACCTCCTACATCCAGGGTGAGCAGGTCGAGCGCTCCGAAGTGCTCAACACCAACGAAGCTGCACAGCGCGATGGCAAGATCCCAGCGGTCTACTCCAACGTGTTGCTGGGTATTACCAAGGCTTCGCTGTCCACCGACTCCTTCATCTCGGCCGCTTCCTTCCAGGAAACGACCCGCGTGCTGACCGAGGCTGCCATCATGGGCAAGCGCGACGAGCTGCGTGGCCTGAAGGAAAACGTCATCGTGGGTCGTCTGATCCCCGCGGGTACCGGTCTGGCTTACCACCAGGCACGCAAGGCCAAGGACGAGATGGACGAGGCCGAGCGCCGCGCCATCGCCGATGCAGAAGCGGCCGATCTGGCCGGTGTGTCGGAAGAAGCGGTGGCCGCTGCCGATAGCGCTGCAGACCCTGCTGCTGACTAAGCCGCCAATCCCTGACCGGTGCAAGCCGGTCAGGTTGGGATGAGCAAGACCCGTAATTTCGCGCCGCGGAATTACGGGTTTTTTAATGTCCCGCAGGATGGAGATGGCTCTGTGCCAAGCTTCCTTCCGGTTCCACCTTTGGAGCCGGGCAGGGCGCTTTGCACAGCGTCTTTACCAGGCAGGCTCTGCACGCGCAGAGGCCTCCTGGGGCATATCGATTAGTATTCCTTTTGATCCGCAGAGGCCCCCAGGCCTTTGCACTCCTTTGGCATGAACCTCCCTTCCCGTCCACGACAACCCTCCCGGGCCGCCACAGCGCCCACCACCAACCAGGGCCCCAGCCTGTCCGCCCAGCTGCTGGCGGTGGCGCGCGCCTTGCAGGACGTGCGCCAGGGCCAATCTGCCCGCGCCGTGTTGGGCGGGGTGGAGCCCGCGCTGCGCGCCGGCGTGCAGGCCCTGTTGATGGATGTGCTGCGCGTGCTGGGCACCGCAGAGGCGCTGCGTGCCGAGCTGGCCCCGCGCAAGCCCGCCAGCGCGGTCGATGCCTTGCTGTGCACGGCGCTGGCCTTGCTGCTGCCCGAGGTGCCGCGCTACGACGCCTTCACCGTGGTGAACCAGGCGGTGGATGCGGCCAAGAAGCGCTCGGCCACCAAGTCGCAATCGGCCTTCATCAACGGCTGCCTGCGCAGCTTTTTGCGTGAGCGCGATGACCTGCTGCGCGCTGTGGCCCAGGAGCCGGTGGCGCAGTACAACCACCCGCAGTGGTGGCTGGGGCGCCTGCAGCAGGACTATCCGCAGGATTGGCAAGCCATTGTGGCGGCCAACAATGCGCAGGCGCCGATGGCCTTGCGCGTGAACCTGCAGCGCTGCAGCCGCGCCGATTATTTGGCGCTGCTGGATGAAGCGGGCATCGAGGCCGTCGTCGGCGTGGGCGAGGCCGGCCTGGTGCTGACGCGTGGCGTGCCGGTGGACCAGCTGCCGCAGTTTGCGCAGGGCTGGGTCTCGGTGCAGGACAGCGCCGCGCAGATGGCCGCGCCGCTGCTGCTCGATGGCTTGCAGCCGCACGATGGCCGCGCGCTGCATGTGCTCGATGCCTGCGCCGCGCCCGGCGGCAAGACCGCGCATCTGTTGGAAGCCGCCACGCCCCAGCGCCCCATCGACATGGTGGCGCTGGAGATCGATGCCAAGCGTGCCGAACGCATTGGCGATACCTTGGCGCGGCTGTCGCTGCAGGCCGATGTGGTGGTGGCCAGCGGCAGCGAAGTGGCCAGCTGGCTGCCGGCGGTGCAAGCGCGCCACGGAATGCAGCAATTTGATGCAATTTTGTTGGATGCGCCTTGCTCGGCCTCGGGCATCGTGCGCCGCCAGCCCGATGTGCGCTGGCTGCGCCGCGCCACCGACATCGCGCAGCTCGCCGCCATCCAGCGCCAGCTGCTCGAAGCCCTGTGGCCCCTGGTCGTGCCCGGTGGCCGGCTGCTGTACTGCACCTGTTCGGTCTTCCATGAGGAGGGCGAGGGCCAGGTGGCGCAGTTCCTCAGCCGCCACGCCGATGCCCAACGCCTGCCTGCGCCAGGGCATTTGTTGCCACAGTTGCGCGAGGCCGGTCACAATAGCCTGGGCAGCCTGGCGTGCGACCATGACGGTTTTTACTACGCGCTGCTGCACAAGCCGCTTCGTTGAGCCCGTCCGTATGCGATTGATCCACCATTTCCTCCTTGCGCTGATGCTGTGCTGTGCCGCAGCGGCACCGGCCATGGCGTCGGAGAATGAGAAAAAGGTCGAGCTGCAGCTGGTGCGCAATGCCGATGGTGCCTTTGCCACGGTGGCGCTGCAGTTTGCGCTGCCCGACCAGATCGAAGATGCCCTCAATAAAGGCGTGGCGCTGTACTTTGTGCAGGAGGCCGAGATCATCTCCGAGCGCTGGTACTGGCGCGACAAGACCGTCAAGAAAACCGCCCGCTACCTGCGCGTGAGCTACCAGCCGCTGACCCGGCGCTGGCGCCTGCATGTCTCGAGCATGCCGCTGACCGATGCCGGTGCGGTGACTTCGCTGGGCCAGAGCTTTGACAGCCTCGAAGAAGTGATGCTCGTGGTCAAGCGCGTGCGCAACTGGAAGATCGCCAGCGCCGATGAGCTCGCAAGCGATGGGGACTACCTGGTCAAGTTCAGCTTCCGGCTCGATAGCAGCCAGCTGCCGCGCATCTTCCAGTTCGCGCCGTTCAGCAATGGCGGCCTGAACCTGCAGCTCAGAAGCCAGCTGCCGCTGCCCGAGGCGAGTGCGCAGTGAAAATCGAAAAATCATCGTCGATGCGCGTGGCCTACACGCCCAGCCGTGCGCGCTGGTCGGTGATCGTGGGCCTGTCGGCGATGATCGGCATCGGCCTGGTGCTGCTCTTCCTGCTGTCTTTCGCCACCAACAACCGCGTGCTCTACGAGCGCTACTACGGCGTGCTGCTGGGCGTGAACATCGGCGTGGCCTGTGTGCTCAGCATGGTGGTGCTGTGGGGTGTAGCCATCCTGGTGCGGCGCCTTGTGGCCCGGCGCTTTGGCAGCAAGCTGCTGCTCAAGCTGGCCGCCACCTTTGCGCTGGTGGGCGTGCTGCCCGGCGTGGTGATCTATTTCGTCTCCTACCAGTTCGTCTCGCGCTCGATCGAGAGCTGGTTCGATGTCAAGGTCGAAGGCGCGCTGGACGCCGGGGTCAACCTTGCGCGCATCACGCTCGATACCACCTCCACGGCGATGGCCGAGCGCACCCGCACGGCCAGCAGCCAGCTGTCCCAGATATCGGATGCCGCATCCGGCCTCGTGCTCGAACGCATCAAGGACCAGCTCGGCGCCGATGACGTGGTGCTGTGGTCGGCCAGCTCCCAGGCCATTGCCAGCACCGGCCAGTCGCGCTTTGTGCTCAACCCCGACAAGCCCTCGGCCGCCTTGCTGCGCACCGCCACCCAGCAGCAGCGCGCCTATCAGATCGATGGCCTCGAAGAGGTGTCCGACATCAACGGCGCCATCACCGGCGACCCGTCCAAGGTGCGCGTCAAAACCCTGGTGCAGGTCGCCAATGGCGATGTGGGGGTGATCCCCGATGGCCGCTTTTTGCAGGCCACCATGCCGCTGCCAGCGGCCTTGGTGGTCAACGCCCTCAAGGTGCAGGAGGCCAACCGCGAATACCAGGAGCGCGCGCTGGCACGGGACGGCCTGCGCCGCATGTACATCGGCACGCTCACCTTGAGCCTGTTCCTGGCCGTCTTTGGCGCCGTGGTGCTGGCCGCCTTGCTGGGCAACCAGCTGGTGCGCCCGCTTTTGGTGCTGGCCGAGGGCGTGCGCGAGGTGGCATCGGGCAATCTGCGACCCAAACCGGTGCTGCCCAGCAAGGACGAGTTAAGCGGCCTGACCCGCTCCTTTGCCGAGATGACCCAGCAGTTGCTCGACGCGCGCCGTGCCGTCGAGCGCGGCATGCGCCAGACCGATGAGGCGCGCCAGAGCCTGCAGACCATTCTGGACAACCTCACCGCCGGCGTCATCGTGCTTGATGGAGAGGGCGTCATCCACTCCAGCAACCCCGGGGCCACCCGCATTCTGCGTGCGCCGCTGGCCGCGTTTGAAGGCCGCCCGCTGCGCGATCTGCCCGGGCTGCAGGCCTTTGCGCAAGAGGTGGACCGCCAGTTTGCCCGCCTGCACGATGTGACCGACGAGCACTACCTGGACCACTGGCAGCAGCCCTATGAGCTCCATGGCGACAGCCAGCTGCCCAACCAGAACAGCATCAACCTGGTGGCGCGCGGCGCCACCTTGCCCGACAACCGCCGCCTGCTGGTGTTCGACGACATCTCCGAGATCGTCTCGGCGCAGCGCGCCCAGGCCTGGGGCGAGGTGGCCAGGCGCCTGGCCCATGAGATCAAGAACCCGCTGACACCGATCCAGCTGTCGGCCGAGCGGCTGGAGATCAAGCTGGGAAACAAGCTCGAAGGCCAGGACCAGGCGATTTTGAAAAAGTCTGTCACCACCATCGTCGACCAGGTCGATGCGATGAAACGCCTGGTCAACGAGTTCCGCGACTATGCCCGCCTGCCGGCCGCCGAGCTGCAGGCCGTGGACCTCAATGCACTGGTGATGGACGTGCTGCATTTATATGGCGCGGAAAATGCTGTGATACCGGTGGAGGCAGAGCTGGACAGTGCGGCCCCACGTATCATGGGCGATGCGCAGCAGTTGCGGCAGGTCATCCATAACTTGCTGCAAAATGCGCAGGATGCAACGCAACAGGCCTGGGTGGGCCAGGAGGCATCAGCACCGGCGGTGCGGATCTCCACCCGGTTCAGTGGCAACAGCAAACGCGTGCGTTTGACAATTGCTGACTGCGGTTGCGGTTTTCCAGAACATATATTACAAAAGGCATTTGAGCCCTACGTGACGACCAAGCCCCGAGGTACCGGCTTGGGCTTGGCCGTCGTCAAGAAAATTGCGGACGAGCATGGCGCTCGCGTAGAAATCTCTAATCGAGTCGAGGGGGAAAAAATCTTAGGTGCCCAAGTGTCGTTATCATTCTCTATCGAAAAAGAGTTGATGATTTGAAATAACTCTCACACCTGCTGCACTGGATTTTCAAAAAATATGGCAAATATTCTGGTTGTCGATGACGAATTGGGAATTCGGGATCTCCTGTCGGAGATCTTGAACGATGAAGGCCACAGCGTGGACGTTGCGGAGAACGCCACACAGGCGCGCTTGGCCCGCAACGAAAGCGGCTACGACCTGGTGCTGCTCGACATCTGGATGCCCGACACCGATGGTGTGTCGCTGCTCAAAGAGTGGTCGATGACCGGCCTGCTCACGATGCCCGTGATCATGATGAGTGGCCACGCCACCATTGATACCGCCGTCGAAGCAACGCGCATTGGCGCGTTCTCTTTTTTGGAAAAGCCCATCACGATGCAAAAGCTGCTCAAGGCAGTCGAGCAGGGCTTGCAGCGCAATGTGCCCGCACCCGCTGCAGCGCCAGCGGCTGCCGTACCGGGCAAGGCAGTGCCATCCTTCAGCCCCAGCGGCTACAGCGCCCCGGTGGTTGCCACGGTTGCCACCGCAGCTGCAGCGGACGCCGCGCCCAATGCCCACCAGGGCTTTGACCTGGACCGGCCGCTGCGCGAGGCACGGGACGGCTTCGAGAAGGCCTACTTCGAGTTTCACCTGGCGCGCGAAGGCGGCTCGATGACCCGCGTGGCCGAGAAGACCGGCCTGGAGCGCACCCACCTCTACCGCAAGCTGCGCCAGCTGGGCGTGGACCTGAGCCGCAATAAAAAGAACTGATTTCAGTTTTTTGAAAAAGCGCCCTTTTTTTCGGGCTATAATTCAACTCGTGGGCCCGGTAGCTCAGTTGGTAGAGCAGCGGATTGAAAATCCGCGTGTCCGTGGTTCGATTCCGCGCCAGGCCACCAAAACAACAAGCCTCTGCATCAGTGATGGTGCAGAGGCTTTCTTGTATCTGCCCCTGCATCGCATGTGCGGCAATTCCCCCAAATTTCCGAACGGGCGCGCGGCACAGGCTATAATGCTAGCTTGTGTTGGCCCGGTAGCTCAGTTGGTAGAGCAGCGGATTGAAAATCCGCGTGTCCGTGGTTCGATTCCGCGCCAGGCCACCAAACGCATTCCCAAGCCCATCCTCAGTGATGGGCTTTTTTGCGTCTGGCGCGGGCTCAGCGGTTGGGCGGCGCCGCGCCGGCAGCCCTGTCAAGCAGCAGCTGCTTGAGCCCTGCCGGGAAGAGCGCCGGGCCACCCGGCATGTCCAGCGCCGCCACATCAAACCAACGCGCCGTGCACAGGGTGCCGTTGTTTTCGCGAAAGCGGATCTGGTCCAGGTGCGCAAAGGGCGCTGCATCAAACACGACATTGGCGATAAACAGCACCTCATGGCCTACCGCCCCGTGGTGCGTGTAGAGGTTCTCCATCACGATGGGCGGTCCCTGGACCTGCACCGCCACGCCCAGCTCCTCGTGGAACTCGCGTTGCAGCGCTGCCTGCCAGCGCTCGCCAAACTCGACGCCGCCGCCAAGGGGGCGCACCCCTGTCAGGCGGCCCGCATCATCCAAGACCTCGGTCGCCAGCAATTGGCCATTGCGCCAGTGCAGGCCAATGGCTTTGACTTTGATGTGCTGGGGTGGGCGCCATGGGGTGGTTGCCGTCATGCTTGCTTCTATAAAAGTAGGGTGTTAGTGGTGGCCGCTGCGTGCGCGCATACGCTCACACAGTTGCTGTATGACTCCAGTCACCAGCGCGTGGTCGGCTGGCTCCAACTCAGCAAGCCATGCACTGATCTGCATGGCTTGCTGATCAGGGGTGGCTGCGTGTTCGCTGACCAAGTCACTGATATGCACCTGCAGCGCTGCCGCGAGGCTCTCTAGCGTTTGCAGCGAGGGCGTTGATTTTCCGCATTCGAGGCGGTCAATGGCCTCGGGCTCGACCTGCAGGCGGTATGCCAAATCTGCTTGCGACCAGTTGCGTGATTGTCTGAGTTCTGCAATGCGATTTCCAACTCGCTTGCCGATGGGCTCTCTCTTTTTCGCCATATTCGTTCAACTCCCATTCGCCCCACCTTCAAGCGCAAGAAGAGAAGGGCAGGGCACGAGTTTCAGGAGTTCTTCAAATGCTGTCGTCACGAAATACGTGACAACAAACAGGCGCGTTGGTGGCACAGTCCGGTGGAGTCAATGGGCGCTGCGTTCTGCTGCTGAACTCAGGTTTTTGTCTACTGCGCAATGCGAGGGGGCCGCGATGTCGATGATGGATACGCCCTCCATCAACCACCAGGTGAACGCAGCCGCTCACAAAGCTGCTGCATGATGCCGGTGACAAAGGCGCGGTCCGCCGGTTCCAGCTCGGACAGCCAGGCGCTGATCCGCATGGCCTGGTCATCGGGGGCGGTGGAGCTGTGGGCGAGCAGATCGGCGATGCCCACGCGCAGTACCGAGGCAAGGCTTTCGAGCGTATGCAGTGAGGGCACCGAGGCCCCGCGTTCAAAGCGGCTGATGGTCTCGGGCTCCACCTGCAGACGCTCTGCCAGCTGCGCCTGCGTCCATTGGCGCGACTTGCGCAGCTGGGCAATGCGCTGGCCCAGCAGTTGGGCCAAGGGCTTCTCGGCAAGCTTCTTATTGATCATATCTGTCTAGTTCAAATCCAACAGTTATGGTTGTGTGCCGGTGCGGAATGGGCCAGAATGCAATATGTGGAATCCAATGCAATTTCGCTATATGTGTTGCCGTCCCCGAGCGCTGCCAGGGGATGGGCAGGCACGGTTTCAGAGCATCCTGGCATGCACATCACCTAATGAAAGGAACTTCGCGCCATGGAGCAGGCACAACCGCACAAGCGCCACCGCCCAGCGAGCGACAAGACGGCTGGGCGCAAGGCCGTGATGCAGACCAGCTTCACCGCAGCAAGGCCGGCTGCCAAGCCAGCGGCCGCGGCGCAGCGCCGGTTTGGCGCGATACAGATTGGCATTTGCGTGCTGTTCTTTGTGGAAGGTCTTTGGGGCCTGTACCTGGTGGGCTGGCCGGCGCTGAGCCTGTGCGTTCTGGGGGCGATATACATGGTCAAGGTGGCCAGGCGCCGTAGGGCGCCGCAAGGCAGCGGTAAGCGCTAAGCCCACCACGCCTTCCGAATGAGGCTGTTGTTGGCGCTGGGCATCGCCAACAACAGCGATGGCGGCAGGAAAAAAAGCATGCGGACATGCTGCTCTGTGTATAAGACATGTCAACAAATCTAATTTCAGCCGCCCATGTAATATTTTGCAAGGCCAAGGGGCTACGATGGTTACAGATGACTACATCACCATCCCCACCGTCTGCCCATGCCGATAAGTCGCTCCAGGGTCTGCTGCCGCCGGATCTATGGAAGCTGCTGGCCAGGCACGACATCACCACGCTGGCCCAGGTTGAAGCGCTGTATCCGGCCAAGCTGTTGAAAATCCATTACCTGGGGCCGGTGCGTTTTCGGCAGATCGAGGCGCTGCTTTTTCCCGGGCGGCGCTATGAGGTGCCTGTGCTGGCACCGATCGAGACAGAAGATCTGGATGGGACCTCGCTCGAAGGCCTGGTGTCCCGGCGTGTATTGATCACCCTGCGCCGGCATGGCATCAAGACCGTGCAGCAACTGGTGGCCGCCTATCCCCGGCGCCTGGTGGAGATAACGGGCTTTGGTATCAAGGCGCTGCGTGAAGTGGAGGCCACGTTTTTTGATGGGCAGCGCTTTGAGCCGATGAAATCAAGAAAAACCATAAGTAACACGATTAAGCAAAGATGATTATGATTTCATCAATATGGCAAATGGTTCCGCGTCACACCCTGGCACTTCACTAGAAGGGAAGCTGCCTGCGCCATTGGTACGGATTCTTGTGCACCACGGCATCGATAGCGTCGAGGCGGTGCGCAAGGCTTACCCGCTGGGGCTGCTCGCCATCAAGGGCATCGGCCTGCTGCGCCTGCGCAAGATTGAAAAGGCCTTTTTGCCCGGCCAGTCCTATGTTCCCATGCATGCGATGCCCGAGTTGCCCTTTGTCTCCGGCTCTTGTCTCAATGGCTCGCTGCCCGTGGCCATCGTGCGTGCACTGGCGCGCGGCGATATCACCACCCCCGAGCAACTGCGCCAGGCCTACCCCCATGAACTGCTGAAGATCCGCTCGCTGGGCGAGGGCTCGCTGCGCGAGATTGAGCGCGTCTACTTTCCAGGCCAGCGCTACGTGCCGCCAGGCAACGGAAAAATCCGCTAATCGGGACAGTTGTCTTTGTTGTCCTATTTGCAGCAGCGCTGCCGACTACGGTTGCGCTGACCGGTGCGTCTGCGTCTGCGCTGACCTCTATCCTCTGCACCCCCCACACCTCACTCTGGACAAGCAGCGTTGCTGAGCCCGCCTCGGGTATGGCGCTGCTGGCTTCCCCTGCTTAGCTCCCCTCCCATCCCGCCCCATGTGCTTGTTGTGCTACGGCATGCCAGCGGTGTGCAGCGCTATCTGCGCGCTGGTCCCGGTGACGCGGACAGGAATCCTGGCGCAATAAATGCGCTAAAAGTCCATTCCTCGACAGGCATGATTAAGTGCAGCCGATGCCCTATCGATGATTAATTTATAAATTCAATAAAATGACCTTTGCAATAAAACAAAGGAAATTGATATTTACCAAATAATGGTCGCATCCGACTGTGGCAAATTTGAACAAGCAGCTCTGGAAATGGACAGCAATCGCTATAGCGCTTGACCATTTTTGTAGTTGTATGGCAATGTAAGCAGTGCGAAATAGTAATGAAGAGGCGGCATAGGAATTGGCTATTTGCTCTCTTGCAGCGATCTCCCCTGGCAGGTGACTGTGAGCGCTTCTGCTCTGTATTTGTTTGGTAATTTCAATTTCAAAGGATGCGCATGATTAAATCTAGCACGCAGTCCGCTGGTATTGCCGGCGTTGCTTTTCCTGGCATCCCATCGCGCCTGGCTTCTTATTTAAGCCTGTGCGCATTAGGTGGATCGGCATTGCTGGCATCGGGTGCTGCTAATGCAGTGCCGGGGGTGCCGCAGGCACCGTCTGTGATATTCACAGAAGACTTTCAGAATATCGAGCCAGCCACCAGCGGGGATATTCTGACGGATTATGTGGGTGTAACGGGCCAAACCTATACGGCAGCCCCGTCTTGGCTCACAGGCTGCAACGGGCTGATGTCATCGGCAGACCAGCCGGTTGCGGGAGCGGATGGTCAGGCAGCCAGCTGTGGCGGCCAAGAGCCATGGAATGTGACCCAGCAGCTGGCACAGGCGATTGGCACCTTCAAGGGCCAGGCGACCCCCGCGACCAATTTCGCCGTGTCGGCCTATACCTCCAACAATCCTGGCGCGGGCAATGTGGAGTTTGAAACAGTGACACCGCTGACGCTGCCGATCCCCAGCCGCTTCATCGCCGTGGGTATCGATGTGGCAGCCGCCAACTGCTACCGGGCCAGCGCACCACAGTTGCAGTTCGCTTTGCTCGATGATGGCACCCCAGTTGCTGCCGGTGGTCAGATCAATGGATGTGGCGGCACGTTGCAGGACATGCCGGCGCTGGGCGCTGCTGGCGCCGCGACGGCGGGGCAAGGTGCGCGGGTGGGCACCTATACCAGTGGCGGTGTACTGGTCAACAGCGCCTCCGTCGGCATCCGCATGACCAATGCCAATGGCAGTGGCGGTGGCAATGACCATGCCTTTGACAATATCCAGTTGCTGGATGTCAGCCCGACCCTGGACAAATCGTTCAGCCCGGCAACCCAGCCAGTAGGCGGCGTGAGTGTGCTGACCTTCACGATCACCAATACGACGGAGCTGGGTGCCAAGGCCGGCTGGTCGTTTACCGACAACCTGCCCGCCGGCCTGGTGGTGGCGCCCACACCGGCAACCGCCACGACCTGCCCCAGCGGCGTCGTGACGGCAGCAGCTGGTGCCACCAGCATCGATGTGACCGGCAATCTGGCCGATGCGATGGAGTCCTGCACGGTGTCCGTCAGCGTCACATCCGCCACGGCCGGCGCCTATGCCAATGGCCCGGACAACATTGAATCGGCGGGCTTGAACCCACCGCAGGTGTCCACCGTGACCTTCACTGCGCCCAGCACGCCATCCAACCCAACACCGGTTCCCGCCAATGCGCCTTGGGGCGTGCTGCTGCTGTCGGCCTTGGTCGCAGGCTTTGCCAGCTTGCGGGCCGCTCGCAACCGCGCCTGATCTGGCGCGCTGCGCCAGCGCAGCACCGGGTTAGCTCCCTCCACCAAGGCACAAGGCCTGGGTTCAGCACCATGCCGAACCCAGGCCTTTTTTTATCGGCGGACGCTGTACCACTACCAGCGGCTCGCGCCGCCAGCCTCTCAGCGGCGCTGCGCGCGTCGCAGCACCAGCATGCCCAACAGCGCCATGGCGGCCACCATCAGCAGCAGCTTGATGGTATCCAGCGCAGGCACTGCAGCGGGCACAGCAGGCGCCGTGCGCACCAGCGTGTTGACGAAGGAGGCCGTGTTGCCATTGGCTGCGGTGACCAGCGTCACTGGCGCGGGCAGGCTGGTGCTCCAGGTGTAGCCTGCCGGCGCCTCGGGCATGGTGGGCGCTTCGCTCACGGTGCAGCTGGCGCCCTGGGGCACGTTGGTGATGGCGATGGCCCCTGCGTTGCTGCCGCTCAAGCTCACTGCCGTAGTAAAGCTGCCGTCTGCACCGCAGTTGGCGCTAAAGCTGAAGCTGCCGCTGATGCCCGCTGCCGGGCCGCCGGCCACGGCCTTGCTGATCGTGATATCGGTGTTGGCGCGCGCCAAGGTGTTGACCAGCTGCGCGCTATTGGCCGCTGGGGGCGCTGCCATCGTGACGGAGACGATGGGCGCGGGGTCTTCCACCCAGAGATGGTTGGCGGGCGGCGTGGGGCGCGTGCCCTCGGTCACCACGCAGCTGCCGCTGGCGATCACCGGCGTGGTGGAGACGCTGCCGGTGGTGGCCGTGTCCAGCGTGATCGAGGTGTTGATCGCTGGCGCGACCACGCCGTCGCTGCCGGTGCAGACCACCGAGACGGGGAAGCTGCTGCCCGTCAGATCCACGGGCGTGACGTTGGCGGGCCAGACCACCTGCTTGGAGATGGCAAGCTGCGCGGCATGGCAGGCGAGGCTTGCGGTCGCTGGCGTATTGACCTGGCCGGTGGGCGAGACAAAGTCGGTACCTGGCGTGATGGTGTTGGTCACCGACGGGGTGCTGATGCATGCCTGGCGGCCGGCATCGGTGTTGGGCCATTGCACGGGCACGGTGATGGTGCAACCGCCACCAGGAATGGTCATGCCACTATCGCTGATGATGTCCGAGCCTGGCACGGCACTGAACGTGCCAGCGGTGCAGGAGTTGCTCACGGCGCCCGGTGCCACCACCAGGGGGGCAGGCAGTTTGTCGCTCAGCGTCACGTTGCTGATGTCCTGCGATGTGCTGTTGGACAGCGTGATCGTCAGCAGCGTGGTGTTGTCACTGCCACCCAGATAGAGGTCCGTTTTGTCAAAGCGCTTGCTGACCTTGGGCAGGCCGCAGGCGCCGCTTTCCGAGGTAGCGGCATTGAGGAAGGCGGGCGCGACCTTGCCTTGGTTGGTGGTCCAGGGTGGGCCGTAGAAAATCGAGATATCGACCACGGCAAACACGCAAGCGCCTCGGCCGGCATTGGATTGCACGGTGGGAATCAACAGCCCATAGACATTATTGGTTGGCGTTGTGCCTGCCGGTGGCAGCGCTCCGGCTACGTACAGTGCGTTGTTGGCGGGCACGTTATTGATGTAGGTGATGTAGCCGCCCTGCAAGGGGTTCAGTGCCGTGAACGAGCCCGCATAGGGCGAGTTGGTGTTCAACGGGAAAGCGGCATATGCATTGACGGTGGTGCCCAAGCTAAACGTGGACTGGGTGCCGGCATTGAGCGTATCCACCATTCGCTGGGCATTTTGGGCGTTTCGGTTCTCGCAACAGCCATCGACAAAGAAGACGATGGAGTTGGCCCAGCGATTGGCCACCGCCGTCTGCAGCACGGCCCAGTTGCTCGGGTCGACCGCCCGGTAGGTGCTCGCCACAATCACGATGTCATAGGCTGAGCCAGACGCGGCGGTAAAGGTTGCCGCGGAGATCGCATTGGCATTGCCCAGCACGGACCTGCGTGTCAGTTGGCCAGAGCTGGGCAGTGCATTGGTAAATTCGTTCTCAAGATTTTGGTAGGCCGCGATGGCATCGGCGTCTTCAGGATTGGGCCCTGCGGGATCCGAGTTGGTGGTCAGCAGCAAAACCTGTTGTGCCAGCGCATGCTGCGCGCCGAAGCTCAACAAAAAAGCTGCCAGCAGCAGCCTGAAAAACATCAATGGATTGGTCATGTCTCTTCCCATGGAATCTGCTCAGCGATAAAGCGCAGCACATAGTCTCATTCAGTAATGTAACTATTAGATGATATTTGTATCAATATGAATCATAAACCAGACGTGTGATGGCCGATGCAGGCGCTCGACAAAGCCATGCATGGACCTTCAATCCAGGTCATGTATTGATTAATTAAATGGGAATGTACTGTCTATTGATGATTGGGCGTGTATGTTTTTGCCCGCCTGCAGCGCGAATGCAGCAAACAATTGTCAGCCCAGAGGCAGCCTTCACTGCCGCCTGCCTGCTTTCTTGATTGCTATCAGAAGTGGAGCGTTTTAAGGTTGGAAATGTCTGCCCTGCCCGCCGCAGGTCCTTGGTGCGCCATCACACTCTGGCTGCCCAGACCCCGGCCGGGCTGCTGGCCCATCGGCCACCGCGCTGGGGCTGGCGCAGCGCCTTAAAACTCCAGGTTATCGATCAGCCGCGTACTGCCCAGGCGTGCCGCGCCCAGCGCCACCAGCGGCGCGCTGGCCAGCTCGCCGTCGGCCGGTGCCAGCAGGTTGTGGCGCTGGCGCACGGTCAGGTAATCGGGCTCCCAGCCCAGGGCCCGCAGCGACTGCATGGCCTGGGCTTCGAGCGCAGGCAGGTTGGCGGGCGCGTTGCGGGCGGCGGCGGCCAGCACCTTCAATGCTTGGGACAGGGCCATGGCCTGCTGGCGCTCGGCCGCGCTCAGGTAGCCATTGCGCGAGCTCAGTGCCAGGCCGTCGTCGGCGCGCGCGGTGGGGCAGCCGATGATCTCGATGGGCAGCGCAAACTGCGCCACCATGCGGCGGATGACCATCAGCTGCTGGTAGTCCTTCCAGCCAAAAATGGCCGCGCCCCCGCCGGTGCTGGCAAATACGCAGCTGAACAGCTTCATCACGACGGTGCAGACCCCCGTGAAAAAGCCGGGGCGGAACTCGCCCTCCAGAATGTCGGCCAGCGCCGGGTCCGGCTGCACCTTGAACAGCTGGGGCTCGGGGTACAGGTCCTTCTCACGCGGGGCAAACAGGATGTCGCAGCCGGCCGCCTGCAGCTGGGCGCAGTCGCCCTCCCAGGTGCGGGGATAGCTGTCGAAATCTTCGGTCGGCAGGAACTGCAGGCGGTTGACGAAGATGCTCGCCACTGTCACCGCGCCATGGCGTTTGGCCTCATGCACCAGCGAGATATGGCCTGCATGCAGATTGCCCATGGTGGGCACAAAGGCGGGCCGGCCGCGCTCGGCCAGGGCTTGTCGGAGTTCTGCGATGGTATGGGTAACTTGCATGGTGGGCATGGGCGTTGCCAGCGGTGGTGCAGGGAGCGCCGAGCATAGCAGCACACCCATGGGTTTTGTATAGGGCTATTAGAGGGGTCTATGGTTTGCCTGCGGTCGCCGCATGCGCTTGCCCTATAATTTTCCGGTCGCGGCGCGCAAACACTGTTCTTGCAGCGCACGCCTGGGTCAACCGACTCCGTGTCAGGCCAGTCGCATTTGGGCCTCTGCATCCGCTAGGGTACAGAGGCTTTTCCCTTTTTATACCGGCACCGGATCTGCATTTTTGCAACCGGCATGCCTTGATTTTTTCGTCCGATTCCCGTGTCGGACCTGGTCTTTATGTCATCTGCATCCGCCATCTTGGGCATTGATTTCGGCACTTCCAATTCGGCCATGGCGTTCAAGGCCGACCTGGCTGCGCCCGGGCCTTCCACGCTGTTGCAGGCCGAGGGCGCTTCGCAAGCGATGCCAACGGCCGTGTTCTTCAACACCGAGGACCACAGCACCCACTACGGGCGCGATGCCGTCTCGCGCTATCTGGAAGGCACCGAAGGCCGGCTGATGCGCTCGCTCAAAAGCCTGCTGGGCAGCGCGCTGATGCAGGAGAAAACGGTGGTGCACGGCAAGCTGGTGGCCTACCAGGACATCGTGGCGCTGTTTGTGCAGCAGCTGGCGGCCACGGCCGAGCGCCAGATGGGCCACCTGCCAAGCACCGTCGTCATGGGCCGGCCGGTGCATTTTGTCGATGAGGACGCGGGGCGTGACCAAGCGGCGCAAACGGCCCTGCAGCATGCCGCGCAGGCAGCAGGCTTCAAGGATGTGCGCTTTCAGCTGGAGCCCATTGCCGCAGCACTGGACTATGAGCAGCGCATTGCCAACGAGGCGCTGGTGCTGGTGGTCGACATTGGCGGCGGTACCTCGGACTTCACCGTGGTGCGCCTGGGCCCCGAGCGCCGCAACAAGCCCGAGCGCAGCAGCGACATTCTGGCCACCACCGGCGTGCACATTGGCGGCACCGATTTTGACCGGCGCCTGAGCCTGATGGCGGCCATGCCGCTTCTGGGCCTGCAGCATGTGGGGCCCAGCGGGCGCGAGGTGCCCAGCGCGGTCTTCCATGACTTGTCGACCTGGCACCTGATCCAGTGGCTGTACAGCCCGCAGCGCCAGCGCGAGGTGCAGGCGCTGCGCAGCAGCTACAGCGATACGGCACTGCATGACCGGCTGGTGCGGCTCTTGCAAGAGCACTGGGGCCACCGCCTGGCCAATGCGGTCGAAGAGACCAAGATCGGCCTGTCCAACCACCAGCGCGTGCAAAAGCTGGAAGTCGATTGGCTGGAGCCGGGCCTGAGCCCCGAGGTCTGGCCCGACGATCTGCAGCAATGCCTGCAGGCCTTGCTGGCCCAGGTGGCGCAGTGCGCGCTCGATTGCGTGCAGGCCGCCGGCCTGCAGCAAGGGCAGATCGATGCGATCTACCTGACCGGCGGTTCGTCGGCATTGCAGCCGCTGCGCGCAGCGCTGGCGCAGGCTTTTCCGGATACCCCACAGGTCGAGGGCGATCTGTTTGGCGGTGTGGCGGCGGGCCTGGTGCACGGCCAGGCGCTTTAAACCTCAGCGCAGCAGCGGCGATCAGTCGTCGCCTTGCTCGGCATCGCGCTTCCAGGCCAGTGCCGTGTCATACAGCGCATTGCGCGGCGCGCCCGTGATATCGGCGGCCAGCTTGACGGCGGTCTTGGTCGGCAGCTCGGCCAGCAGCAGCGCCAGCACGCGGTGGGCATCGGCCAGGCCATCGGTTTGCACTGCCTGCGGGTGCAGCAGCAGTGCAAACTCGCCCTTGCTGCGGTGCGGGTCGGCCGCCAGCCAGCCGGGCACATCGGCCGCAGGCATGGTGGCAATGTCTTCAAACTGCTTGGTCAGCTCGCGGCCCAAGGTCACGGGCCGGTCCTGCAGCACGGCCAGCGCCTGGGCCAGGTCGGCAATGCGGTGGGGCGCCTCCAGCAGCACGAGGGTGCGCGGGTCCTGCGCCAGTTGGGCGACGGCCTGCTGGCGCTCCTGCGCCTTGGTGGGCAGAAAACCGATAAACGCAAAGCCGCTGCTGGCGCCTTCGCCGGCCACTGCACCGGCAGCGCTGACCAATGCGGTCACGCTGCTGGCGCCGGGCAGGGGGCTCACGCGCAGGCCCGCGCGTGCAACAGCCGCCGCCAGGCGTGCGCCCGGGTCGCTGACGCCGGGCGTGCCGGCATCGCTCACATAGGCAATGCGCTGGCCTTGCTGCAGGCGGTGGATGACCTGCTCGGCCGCCTCGGCCTCGTTGTGCTGGTGCAGCGCAATCAGCTGGCCGCCCGACTTGCCAACGCCATAGGCGCGTAGCATGCTGTGGGTGTGGCGGGTGTCCTCGCAGGCGACGGCATCGGCCAGCTCCAGCACATGCAGCGCGCGCAGGGTGATGTCGGCCAGGTTGCCGATGGGCGTGGCCACCACATACAGGGTGGAGGCAGGGTAGTGCTGGGTGCCGGCGGCAGCCTGGGCTGCTTGCAAAGCGGAGGTGAAAGATGCAGACACCGTGGAAGATCCTTGAAAAATGGCGCGGCCAGGGCCCGTCTGCTGCATCGCCCGGCGCCACCAGCGAAGGGGCAGACAACAGCAAGCTGCGTGGCCAGCAGGCAGAAGATGCCGCGCTCCATTATCTCCAACAACAGGGGCTGCGCCTTTTGGCGCGCAATTACCGCACGCCCGGGCGCGGCGGCGGCGAGATCGATCTGGTGATGCAGGAGCGCGATGGTACCGTCGTGTTTGTCGAGGTGCGCCAGCGCCAGCACAGCGGCTTTGGCGGTGCGGGCGGCAGCATTGGCAGCAGCAAGCAGCGGCGCATCATCCTGGCCGCCCGCCACTACCTGGCCAGCCTGCGCCAGCAGCCGGCCTGCCGTTTCGATGCGGTGCTGGTCGAGCAGGAGATCGTCTGGCTGCGGGCCGCCTTTGATGTGCCCGAAGGGGGCTAGGGCCCTCTGCGAAATTCGCTGCTGGATCTGAACGCGGGCTCGGGTGATCCGCGCCCATCCCATGTGGCGAGGGTGGTGCAAAGGGCCCTGAAGCGCGCAGTTGCTGGGCTTTGCATGCGTATGGGGACTGAGAAAAGTCATCATCCCGACCCCAGGGGGAAACCGGCCAAGGTTATCATCGGGCCTCCATGCTTGAGCAACACATCCAACAGCACTTTATCGATAGCGCCGATCTCCACTACCAGGTGTCACAGGAGATGAGCGAAAGCGTCGCCAGCGCGGTCTACGCGCTGCTCGCCTGTGTGACCAGCGGCAACAAGGTGATGTGCTGCGGCAATGGCCTGTCCTGGGCGCAGGCGGCGCAATTTGCCGCCATGTGCGTCAGCGGCATGGAGCGCGAGCGCCCCGAGCTGGCGGCCCTGGTGCTCGACAACGATGCACTGGCGCAGGCCCAGCTGGGCAGCAGCCTCACGCCCGAAGGCCTGCCGCAGGCGCTGGCGCGCCAGGTGCGAACTTTGGGCCAGCCTGGCGATCTACTGCTGGTCATCAGTGCCGATGGCCATGACAGGGCCCTGTTGGCTGCGATCGAGGCGGCGCATGAGCGCGACATGTCGGCCGTGGTGCTGACCGGTCGCAGCGGTGGCCTGCTGGCCAATGCCTTGAGCGAAACCGATGTACTGATGCGCGTGCCGCATGACCGCAGCACCCGCGTGCGCGAGGTGCACCAGCTGGTGCTGCACTGTCTGATTGACGGAATCGATACCCAATTGTTAGGAGAAGAGGAATGATGCCTGTGTCTTGGAAGCGATTGACCCTGTGTCTGGTGGCGGCTGGCGCCGTCGCTGGGGCCGTGTCCGGCTGCGTTCCGCTGGTGATCGGCGGCGCTGCCGTCGGCGGCACGGTGATGGCGATCGACCGCCGCACCGCCGGCATCCAGGTGGAGGACGAGAGCATTGAGATGCGCGTGGCCAGCGCCATCCGCGAGCGTGCCGGCAATGACGGGCATATCAATGTCACCAGCTACAACCGCCAGGTGCTGCTGACCGGTGAGGCGCCCAACGAGGCCTTCAAGCAAAAGGCCGAAGAGGCCGCCAAGACCGCGCAGAATGTGCGCTCCGTCGTCAACGACGTGGGTGTGATGTTCAACTCCAGCCTGTCGCAGCGCTCGACCGATACGCTGATCACCGGCAAGGTGCGCGCGAGCATCATCGATGCCAAGGACCTGAGCTCCAGCGCCATCAAGGTGGTGACCGAGCGCAATGTGGTCTACCTGATGGGCCGCGTGACCGAGCGCGAATCCAAGCGCGCGGCCGAAATCGCCCGGGGCGTGGCCAATGTGCAAAAGGTGGTGCGCGTGTTCGAGGTGATCAGCGAGGAAGAGCTCAAGTCCCTCAGCAACAACCGCAGCACCGGCAATGCCGCCCCGGTCGTCAACGACAGCAGCGCATCGGCCATCACCACCCAGCCCGCGACCGTGGTGCCCGCGCCTGCCGCCGCACCGGCAGCGCCTGCGGCAGCACCCGTGTCGACGGGCGTGACCACCTCGCCGGTCAACACCACGCCGGTGCAACCGCTCAACGATGGTTTCACGACCAAGCCCTGATCTGCACAGATCCTCCAGCAAAAAGGCCGCATCAGCGGCCTTTTTGCATGGGGTGATCCGTTTCAGGCCTTCTTGCCCAGGCGGGTGATCAGGCTCGACGTATCCCAGCGGTTGCCGCCCGATTGCTGCACATCGGCATAGAACTGGTCGACCAGGGCCGTGAGCGGCAGGCGCGAGCCATTGCGCTTGGCCTCGTCGAGCACCAGGCCCAGGTCCTTGCGCATCCAGTCCACGGCAAAACCGAAGTCGAACTTGCCCTCGACCATGGTCTTGCCCCGGTTTTCCATCTGCCAGCTTTGCGCCGCACCCTTGCTCACCACATCCAGCACCTGGGGCATGTCCAGGCCGGCATTCATGCCAAAGGCAATCGCCTCGGACAGGCCTTGCACGACACCGGCGATGCAGATCTGGTTGACCATCTTGGCCAGCTGGCCCGCGCCGCTGCTGCCCAGCAAGGTGAAGGCGCGCGAGAAGGCCATGGCCACCGGCTTGACGGTGTTGAACACCGCGTCATCGCCGCCGCACATGACGGTGAGCTGGCCGTTGACGGCCCCGGCCTGGCCGCCGGAGACGGGTGCATCGATAAAGTGCAGGCCCTGGGCCTGGGCGGCGGCATACAGCTCGCGGGCCACATTGGCCGAGGCGGTGGTGTGGTCGACAAAGATGGCGCCAGGCTTCATGCCGGCCAGCGCGCCATCGGCGCCCAGTACGACCGAGCGCAGGTCATCGTCATTGCCCACGCAGCAGAACACGATATCGGCGCCGGCAACGGCCTCGCGCGGCGTGGCTGCATGGCGGGGTGCCTTAGAGCTGGCAAATTCGTCGCACCAGCCTTGCGCCTTTTGCGCGGTGCGGTTGTAGACGGTGACCGCGTGCCCGGCCTGGGCCAGGTGGCCTGCCATGGGGTAGCCCATGACGCCCAGGCCCAAAAAGGCGACGTTCAGGGAAGGGGTGCTGTCATAGCTGCGTGCTTGAATACTCGATGCCATTGCGGTGACTCCAAAAAGAGCGGCACCCAAGGCGGGCCTGGGTGCCGTGTAGCTGAAAACCCAAAACGCTGACAGCTTAAACGATTGTCAGGTGCTCCGTGCCCTCGGCCAGGTCACTGCGCTTGGCGCGCTGGCTGCCCAGCTTGATCTGCAGGCGCAGGTCGTTGACCGAGTCGGCGTTGCGCAGCGCGTCTTCGTAGGTGATCATGTTGGCCTCGTAAAGGTCAAACAGCGCCTGGTCAAAGGTCTGCATGCCCAGGTTGCGGCTTTTCTTCATGATCTCCTTGATCTCGCCCACCTCGCCCTTGAAGATCATGTCGGAGATCAGCGGCGAGTTGAGCATTACCTCCACCGCAGCCACCCGGCCCTTGCTGTCCTGCTTGCTCAAAAGGCGCTGCGACACCAGGCCGCGCAGGTTGAGCGACAGGTCCATCAGCAGCTGCGCGCGGCGCTCTTCGGGGAAGAAGTTGATGATCCGGTCAAGCGCCTGGTTGGCGCTGTTGGCGTGCAGGGTGGCCAGGCACAGGTGACCGGTTTCGGCAAAGGCCACCGCGTGCTCCATGGTTTCGCGGTCGCGGATTTCGCCCATCAGGATGACGTCGGGCGCCTGGCGCAAGGTGTTTTTCAGCGCCGCCTCCCAGTTGTCGGTGTCCAGGCCCACTTCGCGCTGGGTCACGATGCAGTTCTTGTGCGGGTGGACAAATTCCACCGGGTCTTCGACGGTGATGATGTGGCCGTGGGAGTTCTCGTTGCGCCAGTCGACCATCGCCGCCAAGGTGGTGGACTTGCCCGAGCCGGTGGCGCCCACCATGATGCACAGGCCGCGCTTGGTCATCGCCAGGTCCTTGAGCACCTGGGGCACGCCCAGGCCGTCAATCGTTGGCAGGGTCAATGGAATGGTCCGCAGCACGAGACCCACATGGCCTTGCTGCATGAAGGCATTGACCCGGAAGCGCCCGATGCCCGAGGGCGAGATCGCGAAATTGCATTCCTTGGTCTTTTCGAACTCGGCGACCTGCTTGTCGCTCATGATCGAGCGGGCCAGCGTCAGCGAGTGGGTGGGCGACAGCGGCTGGCTGGAGACCTTGGTGACCTTGCCATCGATCTTGATGGCCGGCGGAAAGTCAGCGGTGATGAACAAATCGCTGCCATTGCGCTGCACCATCAGCTTCAACAGGTCGTTGATGAACTTACTGGCCTGATCCCGTTCCATGACAATCCTCTCTGCGCTCCGTTATTGTTGCGGATGCAGCAGAAGCGCCCTGGGAACGGCCGCCCTGAGGGGCTCAGGGCTCGATCCGGGCGCTGGTCTGCCGCAGCCGCGTGGAGAGTTTGCGCGTGAACAAGGCCAGCAAATAGGCGGCCGTGGACGCGTCCAACTCCATCATGGCATCCAGTGTATCGGCCTTCAGCACGGCCAGTGCACAGTCGGTGGTGGTGGTACACGAAGAAAAACGCGGACTGCTGTCAAACAGAGACATTTCGCCCAGCACTTCGCCGGGGTGGGTGTCGGCCAGATGCACGCTCTGGCCATTGCCGAGTTGCCGATCGACCCCCACCTGGCCGCTCAGCACGATCAGCAGGTAGTCGCCCAGCTCGCCTTGCTGGATCAGGGTTTGCCCGGCCGGCACCTGGTAGAACTCCAGGTACTGCACCATCTGGTCGATAAAGGGCGATTGCAGCAAGGACAGCGCCGCATCCTGGGCCCAGACCATGCGCAGCGCCGTGGCCGGGTCGGCCGGGGCCAGCAGCTGGGCGTGGATGGCCTTGCGGCGCTGGCTCCAGAGCACATAGGGGACCTCCGACGTGCTGGCCTGCTGGAAACCATGGAGGAAGAAGCCGGTGTCTGCCTCGGCGGCATCGTCTGCCGGGGATGCGGAATGCAAGCGGTTCATGGCCCAGGGTCTCCTTTGATCCCGCAAAGCATAAAGGGCACCTGCGGTACTGGCAATGACCGCTGGTGCCCTTCGTGCAACCGTTTGTCAGTTGGTCACTGTGGCGATTAGCCCGGGAAGTTCTCCGGCGTCTTCGCCTTGGCGCGGGCCTCGGCCGGGCTGATCACATTGCGGCGCACCAGGTCGGTCAGGTTCTGGTCCAGCGTCTGCATGCCCATGCTGTTGCTGGTCTGGATGGTGGAATACATCTGCGCAACCTTGGCCTCGCGGATCAGGTTGCGGATGGCGGGCGTGCCCAGCATGATCTCGTGGGCGGCCACGCGGCCCTGGCCGTCCTTGGTCTTGCACAGGGTCTGGGAGATCACGGCCTGCAGCGATTCGGACAGCATCGCGCGGACCATTTCCTTTTCTTCGGCGGGGAAGACGTCGATGATCCGGTCAATGGTCTTGGCGGCGCTGGAGGTGTGCAGGGTGCCGAACACCAAGTGGCCGGTTTCCGCGGCCGTCATCGCCAGGCGGATGGTTTCCAGGTCACGCATTTCGCCCACCAGGATCGCGTCCGGGTCTTCACGCAGCGCAGAGCGGAGCGCTGCGCTGAACGACAGCGTCTGCGGGCCCACTTCGCGCTGGTTGATCAGGCATTTCTTGGACTCGTGCACGAATTCGATCGGGTCTTCCACCGTCAGGATGTGGCCGTACTCGTTTTCGTTGAGGTAGTTGACCATGGCCGCCAAGGTGGTGGACTTGCCCGAGCCGGTCGGCCCGGTCACCAGCACCAGGCCGCGCGGCTTGAGCGACAGGTCGGCAAAGATCTTGGGAGCGTTGAGCTGCTCCAGGGTCAGGATCTTGCTCGGAATGGTCCGGAACACGGCGCCCGAGCCGCGGTTCTGGTTGAAGGCATTGACACGGAAACGGGCCAGGCCTTCGATCTCGAACGAGAAGTCGACTTCGAGAAACTCTTCATACTGCTTGCGCTGGGCATCGCTCATGATGTCGTAGACCATCGCATGGACCTGTTTGTGGTCCAGCGGATCGACATTGATGCGGCGCACATCGCCATGGACCCGGATCATCGGCGGCAGGCCTGCAGACAGGTGCAAGTCCGACGCTTTATTTTTGACACTGAATGCCAGCAATTGGGTGATATCCACTGCAGTTCCCTCGTTGTTTTGGTACGCTTTGCGTGCAAGGCCTCGTTGTCAACCAGTTCCAAGGCCGTGCATATTTTTACATTATGAGCACGATTCCCGAAAAAATTCAGCAGGTTCGCCTGCAAATCGACAACGCCTGTCGTGCCAGCGGCCGGCCCGAGGGCAGCGTGCAGCTGCTGGCCGTCTCCAAGACCTTTGGCGTGGACGCCATTGCCGAGGCGGCCGAAACCGGCCAGCGCGCCTTTGGCGAAAACTACATCCAGGAAGCGGTCGAGAAGATCCGCTACTTTGCCGAGCATGACAGCTGGAAGGACCAGGGCCTCATCTGGCACTGCATTGGCCCGATCCAGAGCAACAAGACGCGCCTGGTGGCCGAGCACTTTGACTGGGTGCATACGGTGGACCGGCTCAAGACGGCCGAGCGCCTCTCCGCCCAGCGGCCCGCGCAGCTGGCACCGCTGCAGATCTGCATCCAGCTCAATGTCGATGGCGGCATCACCAAGTCTGGCGTCGCGCCGGCCGAAGCCGCGGCGCTGGTGCAGCAGATTGCGCAGTTGCCCCAGCTGCAGCTGCGCGGCGTGATGAGCATCCCCGATGTGCTGCCTGACTTTGCCGCCCAGCTGGCCGTGCACCAGCGCGTCAAGGCCGTGTTCGATGACATCGCCGCACTGGGCCTGCCGCAGCTGGCGCAGTGGGACACCATCTCGCTGGGCATGACGGCCGATCTGCAGGCCGCCGTTGAGGCCGGCTCGACGATGGTGCGTGTGGGCAGCGGCATCTTTGGCCAGCGCGACTACGGCAGCGCCCACTGAAGGGTCCCCTCTGCCAACCCGCCAGCCCGCAGCAGCGCTTGAAGCTGCGTGCTAAGCTGGCCCCCGATTGTTCTGTGTACCCCCTCAAATAGACAGGAGACCCCCATGCCAGGATTGCTACCCGACGTTGACCCCGATGGTCTGTTGGAGTTTTCGGTGGTCTACACCGACCGCGCGCTCAACCACATGTCGCACCGCTTCATCGGTGTGATGGGCGAGGTGCTGCGCATCCTCAAGACCACCTACCACGCACACACGGCCGTGATCGTGCCGGGCAGCGGCACCTTTGGTATGGAGGCCGTCGCCCGCCAGTTTGCCAACCGCGCCAAGGTGCTGATTGTGCGCAATGGCTGGTTCAGCTACCGCTGGACGCAGATTTTCGACGAAGGCGGCCTGGGCGGCAGTGCTGTCATTTGCAAGGCCCGCCCCCAGGGCACGGGCCCGCAAGATGCCTGGGCCCCATGCCCGGCCGAAGAAGTAGCCGCCGCGATCCGCAAGGAAAAGCCCCAGGTGGTGTTTGCCCCGCATGTCGAGACGGCCAGCGGCATTGTGCTGCCCGACGACTACATCCAGACCATCAGCGCCGCCGCGCATGAGGTCGGCGCGCTGATGGTGCTCGACTGCGTGGCCAGCGGCGCCATCTGGGTGGACATGCAAAAGACCGGTGTCGATGTGCTGATCACCGCGCCGCAAAAGGGCTGGAGCGGCCCGCCTTGCTGCGCGATGGTGATGCTGTCCGAGCGCGCGCGCAAGGCCATCGAAGATACCAAGAGCAGCAGCTTCTCTTGCGACCTGAAGAAGTGGATGCAGATTGCCGAGGGCTACGAAAAGGGCCAGCATGCCTACCACGCGACCATGCCCACCGATTCGCTGGTGCAACTGAGCAAGGTGATGCAGGAGGCCGAGGCCTATGGCCTGGACAAGCTGCGCGAGGAGCAGACCCAGCTGGGCAAGGAAGTGCGCGCACTGCTCAAGGCGCGCGGCTTTCCGAGCGTGGCGGCGCCAGGTTTTGAGGCGCCCGGCGTGGTCGTCAGCTTCACCACCGACCCGGAGATCCAGAACAGCAAGAAGTTCGCCAGCGTCGGCCTGCAGACCGCCGCTGGCGTGCCGCTGATGTGCGATGAAGGGCCGGAGTTCAAGACCTTCCGCATCGGCCTGTTTGGCCTGGACAAATGGCACAACGTCGATCGCACCGTGGGCCATCTGCGCCAGGCGCTCGATGGTTTGGGTATCAAGGGTTAACTTGTGTTTTTAACGCGTTCTGCGCCTGCTATCCGGGTGCAGAATGCTGGTTTTTCTGAAGAACATTGGATTGGATTTCGCCATGAAAGCATTGACCGCCAGCGCCCTGTTCGCTGCCATCGCCCTGACCGCCGGCTTTGCCCAGGCACAAAGCAAGCCTGTGACGACCAAGAGTGGCCTGGTGTTTGAAAGCATCAAGGACGGCTCCGGCGTCAGCCCCAAGAAGGAAGATACCGTCAAGGTGCACTACAAGGGCACCTTCCCCGACAGCGGCAAGGAGTTCGACAGCTCCTACAAGCGCGGTGAGCCGATCGAGTTCTCGCTGGGTGGCGTGATCCCCTGCTGGACCGAAGGTCTGCAGCTGATGAAGGTCGGCGGCAAGGCCAAGCTGACCTGCCCGGCCTCCATCGCCTATGGCGCCCGTGGCGCGGGCGGCGTGATCCCGCCGAACGCCACCTTGAACTTTGAAGTGGAACTGCTGGGCGTCAAGGGCCAGTAAACGACACTACTCACAAGCTAAAAAGCCTCCGCGTCTTGCTGGCGCGGAGGCTTTTTGTTGTTTAGGCGATGGGTGCATTGACGGCTCAGCGCTCCACCCCCAGTCGCTTGGCCAGTCGCTGCAGGTTGGCGCGGTCCAGTTGCAGCTCGCGCGCTGCTGCCGCCCAGTTGCCGTTATGGCGGGCCAGGCTGGCGCTGAGCAATTGGCGCTCGTAGCGCTCCACCTGGGCGCGCAGGCCCAAGGTCTCGGCGCTGGCTGTTAGCCCTTCGGCCACTTCGGCCATTTCGGACGCGCGCAGGGGCGCGATAAGGCCGGCTGCCTGCTGGCCGGGCGGCAGCGGCGCGGCGGCGGCGCCGTCCCACAGGTCTTCCTCACCAATGCTCAGCATGCGCGGCTTGCTGCTGTCCTTGCGCTGGCCCAGGGTGCGGCTGAGCGCCTTGAGCACCGCGCGGCTGATGCAGTGCTCCAGCTCGCGCACATTGCCCGGCCAGGGGTAGCGCAGCAGGGCCGCCTGGGCGGCGGCATCGAGCCGCAGGCCGCCCAGCTGCAGGCGGGCGCGGTTCTCTTCCAGAAAGCAGCCGGCGAGCACCAGGGTGTCGCTGTCCCGCGCACGCAGCGGCGGCACCACGACCGGGTAGACGCAGAGGCGGTGGTAGAAGTCGGCGCGCATGCGGCCGGCCTGCACTTCGGCGGCCAGGTCGCGGTTGGTGGCGGCGATCACGCGCACATCGACCTGGTGCTCGCGGTCCGAGCCCAGGCGCTGCAGCTGGCCGCTTTGCAGCACGCGCAGCAGCTTGGCCTGCACCGACAGTGACAGCTCGCCGACCTCGTCAAGGAAAAGAGTTCCATGCTGGGCCTGCTCGAACTTGCCGCGCCGCTCGCTCAACGCGCCGGTGAAGGCGCCGCGCACATGGCCGAACAGCTCGCTCTCGACCAGGTTGTCCGGCAGGGCGGCGCAGTTGATGCTGACCAGCGGTTGTGCCGCGCGCGGCGACTGCGCATGCACGGCCTGGGCCACCAGCTCCTTGCCGGTGCCGGTCTCGCCGGTGATCAGAACGCACAGGTCGCTGGCGGCGACCAGCGCAATGCTGCTTTGCAGTTGGCGGATGGCCGGACTGGTGCCCAGGATCTGGCGGCTGCGATCCGCACCTGCATTGCGCGGTGTGGGCGCCGTGGCGCTGCGCGCGGCCTGGGACAGCTGCTGCACCCGCTCGGCCGTGGCCACGGTGGCGGCAGCCAGGTTGCTGAAGGCCTGCAGCAGTTCGAGCGCATTGCCATCGGCAAAACGGTCGGGCTCCAGCGCATCCAGGGTCAACAGGCCCCAGGCGAGGCCCCCGGTCTGCAGCACGCAGCCCATGCAGTCATGCACATGCAGCTCGCCGGGGGTGGTGATCAGGCCGTCATAGGGGTCGGGCAGGGGGCTGTCGGGCGCAAAGCGCATGGCCTGGCCAGCGGCCAGCAGCTGGGCCAGGCGCGGGTGCTCGGCCACCTTGAAGCGCCGGCCCAGGGTATCGGGCACCAGGCCATCGATGGCCACCGGCTCCAGCCACTCGCCGTTGAGGCGCAGCAGCGCCACCGCATCGGCGGGCAACAAGGTGCGCAAGGCCGCGAGCAGGCGGCGCAGGCGCTCGCGCTCGGGCAGCTCCTGGGCCAGATCGGCCACCAGCGGAATCACGGCGTTGAGGATTTTGGAGGATGTCAAAACGACTCGGGGTGTCAAAAACACAGCATTTAGATGATGTCAGTATGACTGCATGCATTGTGCAATGTATTGATATTCCACAAACACGGTGTTGGCACGCTGCATGCATTGTCAAGACCAACCACATGCAAGGAGAGTTAGATGCTGAGCGATAGCCAAAAACAGATCATCCAGGCCACCGTCCCGCTGCTGGAGACCGGCGGCGAGGCGCTGACCACGCACTTCTACCAGATGATGCTGAGCGAGTACCCCGAGGTGCGCCCGCTCTTCAACCAGGCCCACCAGCAAAGCGGTGCCCAGCCCCGCGCACTGGCCCACAGCGTGCTGATGTATGCGAAGCACATCGACAAGCTGGAGAACCTGGGCGACCTGCCCGCGCAGATCATCAACAAGCATGTGGCGCTGCAGGTGCAGCCGGACCAGTACCAGATCGTTGGCAGCTGCCTGCTGCGCGCGATCCGCGAGGTGCTGGGCGCCGAGATCGCCACCGATGCGGTGATCGATGCCTGGGCCGCTGCCTACACCCAGCTGGCCGACATCCTGATCGCTGCCGAGGCCAAGGCCTATGACGACATTGCCCATGCCGAAGGCGGCTGGCGCGGTGCGCGTACTTTCAAGCTGGTGCAAAAGGTGGCCGAGAGCGCCGAGATCAGCTCCTTCTACCTGGAGCCGGTCGACGGCAAGGCGGTAATCGCCCACCAGCCGGGCCAGTACATCGGCCTGCGCGCCATCGTGGGTGGCACCGAGCAGCGCCGCAACTACTCGCTGTCGGCCCCGAGCAATGGCCGCAGCTACCGCATCAGCGTCAAGCGCGAGCCCGGTGGCAAGGTCTCCAACTACCTGCATGACCTGCAAGTGGGCGACACCCTGGAGCTGTTTGCACCGGCCGGCCATTTCACCTTGCAGGCGAGCGAGCGCCCGCTGGTGCTGATCAGCGGTGGCGTGGGCATCACCCCCACCTTGCCGATGCTCGAAGCCGCGCTGCAGACCGAGCGCCCCATCACCTTTATCCACTGCGCCCGGGACAGCGCCGTGCATGCCTTCCGCCCGCAAATCGATGCGCTGGCCCAGGCGCACCGCCAGCTGCAGCCGCTCTATGTGTACGACAAGGTGGCCGACGGCGAGGCGGTGGCTGCCCAGGGCCATCTGACCGAGGACCTGCTGGGCCAGTGGCTGCCGGCCTCGCGCGATGCCGATGTCTACTTTCTTGGCCCCAAGCCCTTTATGCGCTCGGTCAAGGCCTCGCTGCGCAAGCTCGGCGTGCCCGATGCCCAGGTGCGCTATGAGTTCTTTGGCCCGGCCGAGGCGCTGGCCTGATCGCAAGCTTCTGAAGCGCTGAGGCGCGCGGCATCGACCGCGCCACATACAAAAACCCGAGCCATGCTCGCCTTGAAAGGCCCGCCTGGGTCGGGTTTTCGTTTTACGGGGCCGCATTCTATGCAGCCCAGGACTCAGTCCTTGTAATAGGCCTCGACCTTGCCCTTGAGCTTGATCAGCAGGGGCTTGCCCTTGCGGTCCACGGTCTTGCCGGCGGGCACCTTGACCCAGCCTTCGCTCACGCAGTATTCCTCGACGTCCACGCGCTCGGTGCCGTTGAAGCGGATGCCGATGTCGTGGTTGAAGACCTCGCGCACAAAGTGCGGGCTCTTGGGATCGATAGACAGGTGGTCGGGCAGTTCGGGGCGGGCAGTGGTATCGGTCATGGTTGGTGCAGAAGAGAACGCGGCCCTGGGCCGCACAGGCCGCCATTGTCCACACTTTGGCGGCACCTCGCATGGTGGAGGGAAACGAGGGGAGATGGCAGGCAAGAGGCAGGCAAACCGCGCAGTTGGCTGACTTGGCAAGCCCCGCTGCTTGCCGCTACAGTGGTCGCCATGCCTTTGCTACTGACCGACGAGCAGCAGCGTTTGCTGCGCCGCGCCAAGCTCACCCCCTTGCTGCTGCTGCTGCTGGTGGCCTTGCTGTTCATCGTGGCCAGCTGGTGCCTGGGCCAGCCCTTCGCGCAGTCACGCCACTGGCAGCTGGCGCTGCGCTGTCTGCGCGCGATGACCGAAGCGGGCATGGTTGGTGCGCTGGCCGACTGGTTTGCGGTGGCCGCGCTCTTCAAGCACATCCCGATACCGTGGATCTCGCGGCACACGGCCATCATTCCGCGCAACAAGGACCGCATTGGCGAAAACCTGGCTGTCTTTGTGCGCGAGCGCTTTCTCGATGGCGACTCGCTGGTGCAACTGGTGCGCACGCACCAGCCGGCCGACAAACTGGCGCAGTGGCTCAAGTCGTCGGCTAACGCCGAGCTACTGGGCCACCAGGTGGCGCGCCTGGCCGCCGCTGCGCTGGCCACCGTGCAGGATGCGCAGGTCGAGCGCTTTATCAAGCTGGCGCTGCGCACCTTGCTCGGCCAGATCGATCTGTCGCAGTCGCTGTCCAAGGTGCTGGCGGTGCTGACGCACAACGGCCGCCACCAGGTGCTGCTGGCGCAGGTGCTGGACAAGCTCGTTGAGCTGCTGCACGAGGCCGAGACCCGCGCCCTGATCGCGCAGACCATTGCCCACTGGCTCAAGACCGAGCACCCGCTCAAGGAAAAAATGCTGCCCACCGGCTGGCTCAGTGACAAGGGCTCGGCGATGATTGCCAGCAGCCTGGAGCACCTGCTCGACGCGATTGCCGACAACCCCAGCCATGTGCTGCGCGCCAAGTTTGACCAGACCATGCAGGAATGGGTGGAGCGCCTCGCCCAGGACCCCGCCTGGCATGCGAAGGGCGAGGAAGTGCGCCGCTACCTGCAGCACGACCCTGCCGTGGGCCAGTATGTGCAGGAGCTGTGGCAAAGCCTGCGCGCCAGCCTGCAGGCCGACCTGGCCAACGAGCACTCGGCGATGGCGCGCAATGTGCGCGGCATGGGACTGTGGCTGGGCAAGTCGCTGGCGGGCGACGCGGCGCTGCGCACCGCGCTCAATACGCGCATGGAGCTGTGGGTGCGGGAGCTGGCGCCCGAGATTTCGCAGTTCTTCGGCACCCATATTGCCGACACCGTCAAGCGCTGGGATGCGCGCGAGCTGGGCGAGCTGATCGAGTGGAACATTGGCCGCGACCTGCAGTACATCCGCATCAATGGCACCTTGGTGGGCGGGCTCATCGGCTTTGCGCTGTTCTGGCTGGGCTGGCTCGTGAACCACCTGGGCGCGGGCTCCGTGTAGGCAAAACCGCAACAGTGGGGGGCATCTATGCTTCACGCCGGCTTCACATTAGTCAACACTTCTTTATCGTTCTATATAATAAGAAGCATTCGCATTTGCTAAGCGTCAATCCACGTTCTTCGTTGCCCAGCCAGGTGGCGCCAGCCATCTCCATGCCGCACAGCCCGGCATGCACGCCAGGGCGGCCCAGGCTCAGCCCGTTCTGACCCTGCCGCGCCGCGACTGACAGCGCCAACCCCCCGCGAATAACCGCTGGCCCTGCGCCTGCGCCTTTGCCTGCTCGTCACGAGCGAGCAGGTGGCGCCGCCGCATGCCATACCTTGATCTGAACCGGAGTTTTTTCCATGACCGCCCGCCCCCTCTGTGCAGCCCTTGCTGCCCGCCATTCCTTGCTGTTGCACGCCAGCCCATCGCCGCGCAGTGCCGTGCCCCATGCATGGCGCGCCACGGCGCTGGTGGCCGCTGCCCTGCTGGCTGCGGGCCCTGCGCTGGCGCAGACCGAGGCGGAGGCCGACAAGACCTTGTCGACCGTGGTGGTGACGGCCTCGGGCTTTGAGCAGGCGGTGGAAGATGCGCCGGCCTCGATCACGGTGATTCCGCGCCAGGAGCTCGAGAAAAAAGCCTACCGCGATGTGACCGATGCGCTGCGCGATGTGCCCGGCGTGGTGATCACCGGTGGCGGCAGCTCCAGCGACATCAGCATCCGGGGCATGGCCTCGAACTACACGATGATCCTGGTGGATGGCAAGCCGCAGAACTCGCGCGAGACCCGCCCCAACAGCGATGGCGCCGGCATCGAGCAAGGCTGGTTGCCACCGCTCAGCGCCATCGAGCGCATCGAGGTGGTGCGCGGCCCCATGTCCTCGCTCTACGGCTCGGACGCGATGGGCGGTGTGGTCAACATCATCACGCGCAAGGTGGCTAAGCAGTGGACGGGTACCTTGAGCGCCGAGACCACGCAGCAGGAGTCTTCATCGTCGGGCGATATCTACCAGAGCAACTTCTACCTGGCCGGCCCGATCAAGAGCGAGGTGCTGGGCCTGCAGATCTACGGCCAGAAATCGCGCCGCCTCGAAGACAAGTTTGTTGGCGGCTTCAATGAGCAGGACAGCAGCTCGGGCACCGCCAAGCTCACGCTCACCCCCAACAAGGACCACGACCTGGCGCTCGAAGTGGGCCGCACCCTGCAGGACCGCTATGCAACGGCCGGCAAGAGCGCGAGCCGCGCCTCCAGCTACTCGGACTATGCGCGCAACCACATTGCCCTCTCGCACACCGGGCGCTGGGGCTTTGGCACCTCGACCACCTACCTGCAGCACGAGGAGATCGACAACCCCGGCCGCCAGATGAACCTCAAGAACACCGAGTTCAACAGCCAGATCGTGCTGCCGATCGGCGAGCGCAACCTGACCACCTTGGGCCTGAGCTACAAGCATGAAAAGCTGATGGACAACGGCAACCAGATGAAGGTGGACAACCCGATCAACACGCTCAAGCGCTACCAGTGGGCGCTGTTTGCCGAGAACGAATGGAAGGTGACCGATGCGATTGCGCTGACCACCGGCCTGCGCATGAACCATGACCAGAACTACGGCACCGATTGGACGCCGCGCGTCTATGGCGTCTGGCATGCAACGCCCGAGTGGAGCGTCAAGGGCGGTATCTCGACCGGCTTCAAATCGCCCAGCCTGCGCGCTGCGGTGGCCGATTGGGGCCAGATCACCGGCGGCGGTGGCGACCCGGCCATCATCCGAGGCAACCCCAACCTCAAGCCCGAGAAAAGCACCAGCCAGGAGCTGGGCGTGATCTGGGACAACCGCCGCGATTTCACCGGCAGCCTGACCCTGTTCAACACCGACTTCAAGGACAAGATCACCGAGGTGCGCAGCTGTGAGGACACCGAGGGCGGCGGCCGCGCCATCGTCACTGGCAACTGCACGGTGCTGGGCACGCCCTACAAGTTCATCAGCGACCGCACCAATGTCGACAAGGCCACCATGCGCGGCGTGGAGGCAACCGCCACCTGGAAGGCCAGCGAGGCGCTGCGCCTGGCGGCCAACTACACCTTCACCCGCTCGGAGCAAAAAAGCGGCAACTTTGCCGGCCAGCCGCTCAACAAGATGCCCAAGCACATGCTCAACGCCACCCTGGACTGGCAGGGCACGGACAAGCTGGGCGTCTGGAGCCGCCTCAACTTCCGGGGCAAGAGCTCGGACTACCTGAGCCGCACCTCGATGGCCAAGGGCACGCCGTCCTTCAGCTTCATGGACCTGGGCCTGAACTATGCCTACAGCAAGGATGTGCGTTTCAGCACCGGCATCTACAACCTGTTTGACAAGCGGGTCGATAGCGCCACCTATGACGCGGTCTATGACGGCCGCCGTTACTGGGCCAAGGTGACGGTGGGTTTCTAAGCTTGTAGCTTTTAAACCATAGCCAAGCGCTGGTGCCGCAGGATGGCGCCAGTGCTTGCAAACCCGCGCCATCCCTGGCTTTCACACAGCAGTCAGGCGGCGCGGCATGGTTGCGCCCGAAATAACTTTACAGTTGCGAAACTTCGCAAACCGTAACAATTCTTCATCAATCTCTATAATGAGAACTATTCGCATATAAACGTCTCGCGTCCCTCTTGCTGCCTATCGCGCGATAGCGCAGCCATGCCTTCCCGGGACGGTGCCCTGACAAGCGCCGTGACCGCAGACCTGCACAACAAGCGAAGCATCGCTGGCCCGCCGCCAGTGCCTGCGGGTGGTCTCCATCTGCTGGCGCCTGGGGCGCGCTGTTGTCTACCTGATTACCGATTTTTCCCATGTCCTCCTCTGCCCCGTTGGCAGCGGGTCGCGCGCCAGCACGGCCTCTGCGTCTTGATTTCCACCCACTGCCATCGGCGCCCCAGCGCCATGCACTGCGCGCCATCGCGGGCGTGGTGGCCGGCATGCTGGTCCATGGCGCAGCGGCCGCGCAGGCGGCCGATGCCACCGATGTTGCCGAGCAAGCTGCCAGCGACAAAACGCTGGGCACCGTGGTGGTGACAGCCGCAGGCTTTGAGCAGGAAGTGACCCAGGCGCCGGCCTCGATCACCGTGATTCCGCGCGAGAAGCTCGAGCAGGGCGCGTACAGCAATCTGCACGATGCGCTGCGCGATGTGCCCGGCGTCATCATGACGCCGTCGGACAACAACTCCAACGACATCAGCCTGCGCGGCATGGGTGCCAACTACACCTTGATCCTGGTGGACGGCAAGCGCATGAGCACGCGCGAGACCCAGACCAATGGCTCGACGGGGACCGACCAAAGCTGGGTGCCGCCGCTCGAGGCCATCGAACGCATCGAGGTGGTGCGCGGGCCCATGTCCTCGCTCTACGGCTCGGACGCGATGGGCGGCGTGGTCAACATCATCACGCGCAAGGTGGCCAAAAAGTGGCACGGCTCGCTGCGTGCCGACGCGACCTTGCAGGAGCGCTCCGCATCCGGTAATGCCTACCAGAGCAACTTCTACCTCTCGGGCCCGATCAAGGAAGAGCTGCTGGGCATCAGCCTCTACGGCAACTACAGCAAGCGCGACGAAGACCGCATCTACCAGGGCTATAACGACAGCGACACCAAGGCGTTCAACGCCCGCATTGCGCTCACGCCCAACAAGGACCACGACATCATTGCCGAAGTGGGCTCGGCCAGGCAGCACTTCATCTCCACCCCGGGCAAGACCTTGCTGGAGACCGGTGCGCTGTCCGACCGCAAGTTCGAGCGCGAGAACTACTCGCTGCAGCACAAGGGCCGCTGGGGCTGGGCGTCGTCCGATACCTATGTGCAGCATGAGAAGACGCGCAATATCTCGCGCGAGATGACCATCAAGAACACGGTGGCCAACAGCAGCTGGGTGATTCCGGTGGGCGACGCCCACATCGTCAGCACCGGCCTGTACTACAACCAGCAGGACCTGACCGACACCACCACCAACACCTTGCCCGGCAGCAACCGCACCACCGCCGACCGCACCCAGTACGCCTGGTTTGCCGAAGACGAATGGCGCCTGCGCGAGGACTTTGCGCTGACTGGCGGCCTGCGCTATGACCACGACAGCAAGGGCGGCTCGCAATGGAGCCCGCGCCTCTATGGCGTGTGGAACCTGAGCCCGCGCTGGACCGTCAAGGGCGGTGTCTCCACCGGCTTCCGCGCGCCATCGCTGCGCCAGACCCTGGGCGACTGGGGCCAGGCCAGCCGGGGCGGCAATATCTACGGCAACCCGGATCTGAAGCCGGAAAAATCGCTGTCCAAGGAAGTGGGCGTGCTCTACAACGATGGCGCCGGCCTGTCGGCAGGCCTGACGGTGTTTGACAACGACTTCCGCGACAAGATCACCCGCATTGCCTGCCCCGAATGTGGGCCGCTGAATTCGTCCGGCAACACGCCCACCACCAATATCAATATCGACAAGGCGGTGACGCGCGGCATCGAGGCAACGCTGACCACGCCGCTGGCGCGCAACCTGGACCTGAACTCCAGCTACACCTTCACCAAGTCCGAGCAAAAGAGCGGTGAGTTTGCCGGCCAGCCGCTGTCGCAGCTGCCGCGCCACATGCTCAATGTTGCGCTCGACTGGAAGCCGTCTGACCGCTGGAACGGCTGGACCAAGCTGTCGTACCGGGGCAAGGAAAGCCAGCCCACCGGCGGCCGCTCGGCCCGTACCTGGGTTGCTGGCAGCTATGCCATGTTCGATGTGGGTGGCTCCTTCCACTACAACAAGAACACCACCTTCTTCGCCGGTATCTACAACCTGTTCGACAAGGATGTGTACTACGAAGACTACGCCACCGTGCAGGACGGGCGCCGTTACTGGGTCGGCATGAACCTGAAGTTCTAAACCCACCGCGCGGCGTCCCGCATGCCTGCGGGCGCCGCCTCAACTTGATTGACATGCATTGGAGAAAGACATGACCCAGCCATTGACCACGGCCTGCTGGCGCGCCAGCGCCGCTGCCGCCCTCGCCACGTCGCTGTTTGCCGCACCCGCCGCCTTTGCGCAAGCCCCCAGCCCCAAGGCCCCCGCAACGATCACCGTGCAACATGCCAAGGGCAGCACCGTGGTGCCCTTGGCGCCCAAGCGAGTGGTGGTCTACGACCTGGCATCGCTCGACACGATGCAGGCACTGAACCTGCCAGTGACCGCCTTGGCCAAGGCCAACTTCCCCAGCTATATGCAGGCCTATGCCGATGCGCGCTACCTGCCAGCGGGCAGCCTGTTCGAGCCCGATTTTGATGCGCTCAGCCAGATCCGCCCGGACCTGATCGTTGTGGCGGGCCGCAGCGCCGGCAAGTACGACATCCTGAGCAAGATTGCGCCTACGCTGGACCTGAGCGTCAACAACCAGCAGCTGCTGGCCGATATGCAGCGCAATGTGGTGGCGCTCGCATCGCTGTGGGGCAAGCAGGCCCAGGGCGAGCAGCTGATGCAGCGGGTGCGCGCCGAGGTGGACAGCACCCGCGCACTGGCCCAGCAGCAGGCACCCGGCCTCTTGGTGCTGGCCATCAGCACCACGCTCAATGCCCAGCCTCCCGGCGCACGCTTTGGCCTGCTGCACGATGTGCTGGGTGTCAAACCTGCCCTGCCCGCCGACGCCAGCAAGCCGCGCGGCGTGCCGATGAAGATGGAAGAGATCCGCCAGCTCAACCCCGCCTGGCTCTATGTGATCGACCGCAATGCCGGTACCGGCAGCACCACTGGCCGTGATGGCAAGCCCGTCGTCGCCAGCACCGAGCTGTTCAACAACGAGGCCATCCGCAACAGCGCTGCGGGCCAGCAGGGCCGGGTGGTGTTCCTGGATCCGCAGGTTTGGTACCTGCTGGGGGTGGCCGGCCCGCAGGCGATGCTGCAGACGACGGCGCAGCTCAAGCGCGTGTGGGGCCAACGCTGAGGAAGCGCGCATCCCGGGTGTCTGCCCCCGGCGGCTGACCCAGCGCCAGCGCGATGGGGCACGGGGGGCATGGAAGCATGCGCAACAAGGGATGCCATTGCATGCATCCCTTGTTGCGCGCTGTCAGGGTGCCGTTGCCAGCGCAAACCCCTCATCCAGCCAACCGGTGATGCCGCCGGCCATGATCTTGACGGGCCTGCCCAGCTGCGCCAGGCGCAAGGCGCCCCGGGCCGCGCCATTGCAGTGCGGGCCGGCGCAATAGGTCACAAACAGCGTATCGGCAGGCCAGGCCGCCAGCTTGCTCGCAACGATCTTGCCGTGCGGCAGATGCAGCGCGCCAGGGACATGGCCTTGTGCATACAGCGCGGCGCTGCGCACATCGAGCAGCACAAAGTCGGGCTGGCCTTGGCCTAGGGCATCGTGCACATCCCAGCAGTCGGTCTCGAACGTGAAGGAGCGGGAGAAATGCGCCACGGCATCGGCACTGGCGGCGGCGGGAATCTGGCTGACATAGCGGCTCATGAAGTACTCCTGGTAAACATGCCAGCGATTTTGCGGATCGACCCTTCTGTCTACAATTGGCGCAGAAGACATAAAGGGAAGGATTTGCGCCAATGTCTGCACGCTTGCTGGGCCCGCTGGTCGTTGCACCGGTCTACAACGGTCTTTGCACCTTTGAGTTCTCGATGGTGGCCGAGGTGTTTGGCCTGGAGCGGCCCGAGATGGGTGAGGGCTGGTACCGTTTTGCGAGTGTGGCCGTGGAGCCAGGTCCGCTGCGGGCCCAGGGGGGCTTGCTGGTGCAGGCCAGTGCAGATATGGCCTTGCTGGAGCAGGCGGACCTGATCGTGGTGCCCGGCTGGCGCGGCCTGGACGAGCCGGTCCCGCCCGCGCTTCAACAAGCCCTGCGTCGCGCGGTGCAGCGCGGGGCCACCTTGGCGTCGATATGCTCCGGCGCCTTTGTGCTGGCCGCCGCCGGCTTGCTCGACGGGCGCCGTGCCGCCACCCACTGGCGCTACGCCCAGGCGCTGGCGCAGCGCTACCCGGCCATCGACGTGGATGCCCAGGTGCTGTACGTGCAGGATGGGCGCATTTTTACCTCGGCGGGCAGTGCGGCGGGCCTCGACCTGATGCTGCATCTGGTGCGCTGCGATTTTGGCGTGCAGGCGGCCAACAGCGTTGCGCGGCGCCTGGTGGTTGCTGCGCACCGCAGCGGTGGGCAGGCGCAGTTCATCGAGCAGCCGCTCGTGGCCGATACATCGGGCAAGCTGGCGCAGCTGCTGGACCAGGTACGCGCCGATCTGCGGCGGGACTGGACGGTGGCCGCGATGGCCGAGGTGCTGGCAATGAGCCGGCGCACCTTTTTGCGCCGTTTCACGGCAGGCACCGGCATGGCGCCCAGCGCCTGGCTGGCGCAGGCGCGGATGGAGGAAGTGCGGCGTTTGCTGGAGAGCACCAGCCTGCGTGTGGAGCAGATTGCCGACCAGGCAGGCTACCGCAGCGTGCAGGTGCTGCGCGACCAGTTCAAGCGCAGCCTGGGGGTGTCCCCCAGGGCATACCGCGCATCATTCACCGCGCCCTAGCGCCCCAGCCCGCCGCTACAGCGAGCCGGGCAGGGAGCAGGTCTCAGCGGCCGTGCAGCTGCACCGCCTGGCTGGCGGCCAGTGCGGCGATGTCCTCGCTGCTGTAGCCCAGCTCCTGCAGCACCTCGGCGGTGTGCTCGCCATACTGCGGCGCGCCGCGCCGCGTGACGCCATTGCCGTGCGAGAACTTGATCGGCAGGCCCAGCGCCTGCACCTGGCCGGCGACGGGGTGGTCGACCTCGATGACCATGTCGCGCGCCAGGGTCTGCGGGTCTTCCAGCATGTCCTTGATCTTGCGCACCGGGCCGGCAGGCACGCCGGCCTGCTCGAACTTCTCGACCCAGTAGTCAGTCGTGTTGCTGCGCATGGCCTCGGTGATGATGGATATCAGCAGATCGCGGTGGGCCATGCGCTCGCGGTTGCTGGCAAAGCGCTCGTCTTCGAGCAGGTGCTCGAGCTGCAGCACGCGCGTCATGCCGACCCAGGTGGCCTGGCTCACCGCGCCGATGTTGATCCAGCCGTCCTGCGTCGGTATCGCCTGGTAGGGCGCGGCCACCGGGTGGGCCGAGCCCATGGGGCCGGCCGATTCGCCGGTGGCAAAGGCCATCGCCACTTGCCAGTAGGTGTGGACCAGCGAGGCCTCGTACAGCGAGGTGTCGACATACTGGCCTTCGCCGGTGCGCAGCCGCTCGATGTAGGCGGCCAGCACGCCGGTCGAGGCCAGGATGCCGGCGGTCACATCACCAATCGGCACGCCGACCTTGACGGGCGGGCGGCCCGGGCCTTCGCCCGTCAGGCTCATGATGCCGGACATGCCCTGCGCAATCAGGTCGTAGCCTGCGCGCTTGGCATAGGGGCCGTTGAGGCCAAAGCCGGTGATCTTGCAGTAGATCAGGCCGGGGTTGCTGGCGCGCAGCACGTCATAGCCCAGGCCGAGTTTTTCCATCGTGCCGGGGCGGAAGTTCTCGATCACTACATCGGCCTTGTCGATGAGGCGGCGCACCACCTGCAGGCCATCGGGGTGCTTGAGGTCGACCGCAATACCGCGCTTGTTGCGGTTGACAATCATGAAGGTGGCGGACTCGCCCTGGATCTCGGGCGGGATCGCGCGGCGGGTGTCGTCGCCGCCGGGCAGGCGCTCGACCTTGACCACCTCGGCGCCCATGTCGGCCAGCAGCAAGCCGCCAACAGGCCCTGCCATGACATTGGTGAGCTCAACAACAACGAGGCCCGACAGCGGGCCTTTGCGCGGGGAAGGGGAGGGCTGCATGAACGCTGTTACTTTCCTGTAAATACCGGCTTGCGCTTGTCCAAAAAGGCGCGGTAGCCTTCGATGAAATCCTGCGTGTCAAAGCAGGCGTAGCCCTCTTGCTGGTCGGCATCCGTCAATGGCGTGCCGCTTTGCAGCCGGGCGATGAATTTTTTGTGCCAGCGTGCTGACAGCGGCGCCAGATTGCTGATGCGGGCGATGGTCTGGGCCAGCTCCTCGTCCCAGGCAGCTTGGGGCACCACGCGGGTCACCAGGCCTTTGCTGAGGGCCTCTTGGGCATCGAGCAGGCGGCCTTCAAGCAGCAGCTCCAGCGCCACCTGCGGGCCTGCGACATGCAGCAGTGCCTCGAGCTCCGGGTAGGCGAGCACACCACCGAGGCGGCCGATGGGGATGCCAAAGCGGGCGTCGTCACTGGCCAGGCGCAGGTCGCAGCAGGCCGCCAGCTCCAGCCCACCGCCAACGCAGGCGCCACGGATCGCTGCCAGGGTGGGAATGGGGCAGTGGCGCAGCAAGGCCATGGCCCGGTGCGCCTGCTGGGCAAACGCAATGCCCTTTTCCTTGGACGAGCGCAGCGATTCGAACTCGTCGATATCGGCGCCGCTACCAAAGGCCTGGGTGCCTGCGCCGCGCAGCACGATGCAGCGCAGATCGCTGTCTTGCACCAGCACCTCCAGCTGCTCGGCCAGGCTGATCCACATCTGGTGGCTGATCGCGTTGCGTTTGGCCACGTTGTCGATCAACAAGGTGGCGACATGGCCGTCGCGGCTAAGGGTGATCTGTCCACTCATGGGCTGGCTTTGTCAAAGGGTGATGGAAAAAGGCGCGGCAGTCTGCGCGCCGCTGGCGTTGAACGGGTGTTGAGGGTCTAAGACGGCCCAGCAAACCAAAGGTTTGCGGTTGAGACGAGGCGCGATGCCGAAGGCAGTACAAGGGTACGGCAAGGCATCGCAACGACGTATCAAGGCTCGTGTCAGCCCTTGTCAGAATGCGGGGACGATGGAGCCCTGGAACTCCTTGTCAATGAACTGGCGCACCTCGTCCGAATGGTAGGCCTTGACCAGGCGTGCCACCCAGGGCTTGTCCTTGTCAGCCTGGCGCACGGCAATCAGGTTGGTGTAGGGCGACTTGGCCGACTCGCGGGCAATGGCGTCCTTGGTGGGGTTGAGCTTGGCGGCAATCGCATAGCTGGTGTTGATGACGGCGGCATCGAGGTCATTGAGCGCATGCACCAGCTGGGCGGCATCGAGCTCGCGCAGGCGCAGCTTCTTGGGGTTATCGACTACATCCAGCGGCGTGGCCTTGATGCCGGCAGAGGCGCGCAGCTTGATGAGGCCGTGCTCCTGCAGCAGCAGCAGCGCGCGGCCACCATTGGTGGGGTCATTGGGCAGACCGATCTGCGCGCCGGCGGGCAGGTCGGCCAGCGACTTCACCTTCTTGGAGTACAGCGCAATCGGCAGCACCACGGTGTTGGCAGCTGCCACCAGTTTGTAGCCCCGGTCCTTGACCTGCTGGTCCAGATAGGGGTGGTGCTGGTAGGCATTGGCATCGAGATCGCCAGCGACCAGTGCGGCATTGGGCTGGATGAAGTCGCTGAACTCGATCACCTGGATGCTGAGGCCCTCTTTGGCGGCCGCTTGTTTGACGGCCTCGGCAATCTGCGCATGGGGGCCCGCCGTTACGCCCAGCTTGAGGGGCTTGTCCTGCGCAAAGGCAGGCGCGGCAAAGGCGGCAGAAACCGCCAGCAGGGCGGCGAGGGTGAAATGGCGCTTGAGCATGGAAGGCAGTCAGGGACAAGTAGACGGGCCCACATGCTACGTTCGATCGCTCAGATTAAAAAATAATATTATCGAATAACCAAAGACGCCATTCGCTATATGGAGCGGCTTAGTCGTCTGTCGGATCCGCAGGTTCTGGAGCCTGATCGCCGCCCGATGCCAGGTGCTGGCCGATCTGCATCCAGGCCTGGGCCGCTTCGGCATCGCCGGCAAAGTGGTGGCAACTGGCCGCAGCCATCGCGATGCGGGCATTGCGCGGGTCCAGGTCAAAGGCCAGCTCGTTCTGGGCGGCCGCGTTTTGCCACATCACCGTGGCATTGGGCGAGCCTTCCTTGTGCAAGGCATGGGCCTCGGCCATCCAGGCCTGGGCCAGGCGCAGCGCGGCTTCGGGCTGGTTGCGGTCGGCCTGGTGGGCGCGGTAAAAGGCCTGGCCCGCCTGCTGCCACAGCGCGCGGGCGGCAGCGAAATCGGTGGTGGCAATCTTTTGTGCCTCGGCAACGAACTGGTTGCCGGTGGCGAGGTGGTGGCTGTAGCTGTCTGCGGTCATGGGGCTGCGATGGTAGCAGCGATGGCAAGGGCTTGCAGGCGGCCCAGCACTTGCCACCGCGCGGACGGTTTAGCTGTGCGAAATACGCGTTCCGAGCAAGGCCAGGAACTGCGCCAGCCACTGCGGGTGGGCAGGCCAGGCGGGGGCGCTCACCAGATTGCCGTCGGTATGGGCCTGGTCCACCGCAATATCGGCATAGCTGCCGCCGGCCAGCACCACCTCGGCCTTGCAGGCCGGGTAGGCCGAGCAGGTGCGGCCTTGGAGCACACCGGCGCCCGCCAGCAGCTGCGCACCATGGCATACCGCTGCAACGGGCTTGTTGGCCGTGAAGAAATGGCGCACGGCGGCCAGCACCGCTTCGTTGTTGCGCAGGTATTCGGGGCCACGGCCGCCGGGGATCACCAGCGCGTCGTAGTCCTCTGCCTTGACGTCGGCAAAGCTTGCGTTCAGCGTGAAGTTGTGGCCGGGCTTTTCGCTGTAGGTCTGCGCACCTTCAAAGTCATGGATCGCCGTCTTGATCTGGTCGCCGGCTTTTTTGTCCGGGCAGACCGCATGCACCTGGTGGCCCACGGCCAGCAAGGTCTGGAAGGGCACCATGGTTTCGTAGTCCTCGCAGTAGTCACCACAGATCATCAGGATTTTCTTGGCCGGCATAGGGTCTCCAAAGGTTGGGTTCAGGCGGGTCTGCCTGCGCCATTGTGGGCCGGGTGGGCCCGGATGCCAAGGGCGGCGCGCGGGCAAAAAAAACCCTGCTCGTGGAGCAGGGTGGCAAAAGATGGCTTGGAGCCATCGCATGCTGTGGCGTTCATGGATACAGGCCACATCTTGGGCGCAGCGCAGGCGCTACGGGCTTCTCCTCTCGGAAAAATCAGAACTTGTAGGTGACGTAGAGGAACGGGATGATCGGGTCCAGCGTCAGGCGGGTCTGCGATACCGCCACCTTGTTGCCATTGACCGTCGTGGTCAGCTTGGCATCGGTCTTCATCGGCACATAGGACACCGAGAAGGTAATGCCCCAGTTCTTGTCGATCGCGTAGTTGGCACCGATGTTGAAGACCGGCGCCCACTGGCTGTCGATCTTGGCGGTGGTCTTGGCAACCCCTGGAGGCGCGCCGATCACACTGCCCAGCGTGTTTTGCAAGCCGCTGGTCAGCCGCACATTGCGGAACTGCGAATAGGTGACACCCAGGCCCAGCGAGACGCGGAACTTGTCATCGGCATTGCCAAAGAAGTACTTGCCCAGCAACGAAGGTGCATACAGACGCGCATTACCCAGCTCACCAATGGGCTCCAGGGTGCCGGCGCCATGGAGCTTGAGACGTGGCGGAATGCCCAGCACGCCTTCGACTGCCCAGTTGTCGGTCAGGAAGTAGTGCACGTTCAGGCCCAAGGTGGTGGCGCTCTTGAGATCGGCGCCCGAGCCAGGGATCTGGCGCTCAAAGGGCTCGACAAAGGTCAGCGGCTTGCTCTTGTCCTGGGGCGAGTAATTGAGCGCCCCGGCCCCTAACACCCAGTCGCCTGCCTTTTGGGCGTAAGCGCTGCTTGCGAGCAAGGCGGTGGCCGCCAGCCACATCCATTTCTTGGCTTGTTTCATTGCTTTGTCTCCTTGGGTTGCTGTTTGAACGATCGTCAAATCTGGCTTGTCTCGAAGACAGAGCATAGGAAGCCTGGCAGGCCATGTCGACAGGGTAAGCGCTGAATTTCAGCAAAAAAAGCACACTCGTTCTAATTTATGCCGACCTGGGGAAAATGCAGATGGGAAAGGGTGGGAGTTTGTTGTAAAAGCACACCTTTCTTACGCAGGCGCCTGCGGATTAGCGGCGCGAATTTTCCAGGCAGATGGAGGGTGAAGCTCGACTGATCGGGATGCGCAACCCCCATGCACCGGCCCCAACATGTCATAGCAACCAGCTTGGATCAACGATCGGTTTCGTGTTCCACCTGCCGTGCAAAGTCCTGCACCGAGCCCTCGTAGGGCTGGTTGTTGGCATCGAGCAGGGTCTGGCGAATGGCAGGCGAGCGAAGGGCTTGCTCGATCAATGCGTGCAGATGCAGCACCACCTGGGAGGGCGTACCCGGTGGGGCGAAGAGCCCAAACAGGGAATCCAGATTTGCGGATGGGTAACCCAGCTCTGCGAGGGTCGGCACCTCGGGGAGCACCGGCAGGCGGCGCGGTGCGCCAACCGCCAAGGCCTTGAAGCGCCCGTCACGCAAGGCGCTGAGCTGGCTCGGTGCGACGTTGGTCGACAGCAGCTCGAAGTGACCACCGAGCGCATCGGTCAATTGCTGCCCGCCGCCCTTGTACGGAATATGGCTGATGCGCACGCCCGCAAGCTGACTCACGCGTTGCAGCACGGTGTGCCCCGTCGTGCCTTCGCCCGTCGTTGCCCAGCGCAGCATACCGGGGTGCTTGCGCGCCTCGTCGACCATGTCGGCGAACGTGGAGGGTGCGAGCGCGGAGGTGCCCACCAGGAGCAGCGGCGTGCGCATGACACCCGCCACGGGCTGCACCGGCAATGGTGCAGCGGCTGCTGACGTTGGGGCACGCCGCGCGGCCGCGTGGCGCAGCAGGCCCACGGCAGCGGCGGCGGTAAAGACCAGCATCTGGCCATCGGGCGGACTGCGTTGCAGGAGTTCCAGCGCCAAGGTTCCACTCGCGCCGGGCCGGTTCTCGACGATCACCGGCGCCTGGCGCTGACCGACCATCTCCTTGGCCAAGGCCCGTGCCACCAGGTCGCTGACACCGCCGGGGGGATAGGCCACCAAAATCTTCAGCGCAGCGCCTGGCCTTTTCTGGGCGGCCAGTCCCTCAGTGGCCACGAGCGACGCGCCCATCAAGCCGCTCAGCAGCATGGCTCTGCGCGACCATCGTGGGGCGTTTGCCGGGCTCAGCTTGGGCGATCTGGACATCGATTCACCGGCTTTTGGCGCCATGGCGTTTGGCCAGCTTCTTGGCCAAGGCGATCACCGTGCCCAGCGGGCCATCGCAGTCATGCGCGCGGTACACCAAGGTCAACGGCGCCCATAGATCCAGGGACGGATCGAGCGAGCGGTACACCACCGCATGGCGATGTGATCCCTTGATCGATGCAGGAACAATGGACAAGCCCACGCCTGCAGCCACCAGGTTCACATTGGTCATCATGCGCTCGACTTCGGCGGCCACCTCCACATGGACATGGCGTTGTGCACACAGCGCCAGCAGATTGGCATACAGGCCCGGCGCACCGGGCCTGCGCACCAACACCAGCTTCTCGCCATCGAGCTCATCCAGCATGACGGGCTGGGCGCTGTTGTGCGCCAACCGGTGGTCCACCGGGATGGCCAGCAGCGCTTCTTCCCGCAGCAGGGGCTCGAATGCCAATCCATCGGGGTGAGCCACCGGCACGCGCAAAAAGCCGCAATGCAGACGTTGGCCAGCGACGGCTTCGGTGATTTCAGCGGCGTTGTTTTCGCTGACGCTCAGCAGGATGTCGGGGTGCGACTTGCGGCAGGTGCGCAGCACTTCCGGGGTGAAGGCATGCGCCGCGGCCGAGCTGGTGAAGCCAATGCGCAGATGGCCCCGCTCACCGCGCGCATACGCCTCGATGCGCTGCTGCATGGCGCCAAAGTCGCCCAGCAGCCGCTCGGCTTCTGCGCGCAGCTCATGGCCCAGATCGGTGAGATCCACGCCTTTGGGATGGCGACGAAACAGCGCGCTGCCCAGCTCGTTTTCCAGCGCCAGAATCTGCTGCGACAACGGCGGCTGCTGGATGCCCAGGCGCTCTGCGGCACGCGTGATATGGCCGCATTCGGCCACCGCAAGAAAATACCGGAGATGACGCAGTTCCATATATTTAAAAAGTATGCAGTTGATATCTTAGAAATCTTTGAAATATTTCGCAAGCCGACCAAGAATAGGAAAGCCCTCGCCAACCAAGCGCTGGTCCGCCAGCCTTGCGGGGAGCCGCACCCATAAAAAACGCTTGATAGGAGACAAACCATGAAATCGCCTCTTCCCCAACTCGGCCTGCCCCTGCTGGCGCTGCTCGCGCTCAGCGGCTGCGGCGACGGCTCCCTGGTGCTGCAAGGGCCGTCCACCTCCAACGAGGCAGCGCCCGTGACGGCCACCTGCCCCGCCGATGTGCCCAGCGACGCGAAATGCCTGTCCGGCCGCGACTCCAAGGGCGCGTTCTACATGATTGCGGTGCCGGCAAAGTGGAATGGCATCCTGGTGATGCATGCGCATGGAGGCCCCGATCTGGCCGCACCCGATCTGGACCGCTCGATGGAAGACCTGACCCGCTGGTCCATCATGGTGAAGTCAGGCTACGCATGGGCGGGCTCCTCCTACCGCCAGGGCGGGGTGGAAGTGCGCGCTGCCGCCGAAGACACGGAACGTCTGCGCGGCATCTTCCGCAAGCATGTGGCGATCCCCAGCAAGACCATCTTGCATGGCCAGTCCTGGGGCGCTGGCGTGGCAGCCAAGGGCGCGGAGATGTTCACGCTAGATACCGTCGGTGAGCGTCCCTACGATGGCGTGTTGCTCACCAGCGGCGTGCTGGGCGGGGGCACCCGTTCCTACGATTTCCGGCTCGATCTGCGTGTGGTCTACCAGTACCTGTGTGGCAACCACCCACGCCCCAGTGAACAGCCTTACGCGCTCAACCTCGGCCTGCCCGCCAATGTCACGATGAAGCAGGCGGATGTGGCGCTGCGCGTCAACGAATGCCTGGCGCTCAACAAGCCCGCTGCCGAGCGCACACCCGAGCAGAAGGCCAAAATCCAGACCATCGTCGATGTGATCAAGATTCCCGAGAGCGCCATCCAGTCGCACATGAACTGGGCGACCATGCACTTCCAGGATATCTCTGCCAAGCGCACCGGCGGCGAGAGCCCGTTCGGCAATGAAGGCGCGGTCTACACCGGCTCTGCCGACGATGCGGCCCTGAACGCCGGCGTGCTGCGCTACAAGGCCAACCCTGCCGCCTACCAGAAGTTCGCCACCGACACCGACCCGGTCGGCAAGATTCCTGTGCCGGTGCTGTCCACCAAATGGATCAGCGACCCGACCGCGTTCGTGGAGCTCGACTCTCGTTTCCGCGAGGTGATGCAAGAAGGCGGCAGTGCTAGTCGTCTGGTGCAGACCTTCACGACAAACGGTACCCACAGTTTTATCAGCGATCCCACCTATCCTGCGCTGATGGACGCGCTGCTGCAGTGGGTGAACAACGGCACCAAGCCCACGCCTTCCGGCATCGCCAGTGCCTGCCTGACGTTGGAAGCGACCTACGGCAAGGGCTGTAGCTTTGATGCGAGCTACACGTCCCCTGCACTGTCCACACGCGTCGCTCCACGCCAACGTCCGCAGTGATCGCTGCTGGCGCTTGCCCGGTGCTTGGGTTCCGTGCGTACTTGGCCCACCGGGATATCGCTAGGAACCACAGCAAGCGACTAATGTTTTTTTGCACTGGCCAACGCTGAGGCCGGTGCAAAGGCCGCGGATGGGGACGCTGACATGGATGTGGCTGCACGTGCTTTGGGAGGGTTTGGCAAACGATGCGATTAGAGCGCCAGTTCTGCCAACAATGAGCGCGGACAAGGCGCTCATGCGGTCAGTCGCTGGGTGTGCCGGATGGGCGCTGCTTGAGCATTCGGTTGATCCGGATGCTCAGCCCCCACGCCATCGCTGCGAATATGGCACTGCCCGTGATAGAGCCCATAGAGCGGCCGGAAAACGAGGGGCTGAAAAGCGACCGCTGAACGGTGCTGGCGAGTGTGCGATCTGCAGGGGCGACCCAGGACATGCCCGCTGTGGATTGGTGGGCTGAACAGAAGACATACAGCATGGCGCAGCAAACCAAGCCACCCAGCGCGCAGCGCTGTGCGACTTTGGCGAGGTGAACAGACTTCCATCCGTAGGCGATCAGCGGTAGCAACCACAGGGCAATGCCCGGCTGCACATAGCGTTTGAGGCTATCCAACCCTGGCTGGTAGGCATCCGAAAGTGATGCGGTGGCAGCATGGAAGTACACACCCGCGGCGTAGGCCAGCATGAAAGAGAAGGTGGCCATGACTTCCCAATGCGGCCATGGCGATAGAGGGGGGTTGTCGGGGTGCATGCGCGGATTATCAAAGCGCGCATGCAGATGAGGATGAAGTCAGTGTGAACTCGAAACACGGCGCATCGGGCCGTGTTTCTGCGTCCGTCCTCAGCCTTGCGCCGCCCGCACACACACCAGCGCATCCACCTGGTCCAGCAGCATCTGCAGATGCCGCGTGCGCAAGGCGTCGCCCAGCAAGTCCACCTGCAGCAGGCTGCGCCAGGTGGCGGCGTGGTCGATGCGAAAACCGCTGAGGGCGGAGATCAGGTAGTGCACATCGGTGGCAGTGACCTCGGGCTTGAACAGGCCCTGGGCCACGCCGCGTTCCAGGATGCGCTCCAGAGGGGTCAGGGCCGCGCGGCGCAGCGATTCGTTGTTGGAGACCTGGCCCAGCATCTCGCCACCCTGGAAGTTCTCCTGCAGCACCAGACGGGTGAAGGCCTGGTTGTTGGCGTGGTAGTCAAAGCTTTTCTGGGCCAGCGCATGCAGCGCTTCCAGCGGCGCCAGCGCGTCCAGGTTCAGGCTTTCTTCGGAGGCGCGGATGTCGGTGTAGCTTTGCTCGATGACGGCCAGGTACACGTCCTTCTTGTTGCCGAAGTAGTAGTACAGCATGCGCTTGGCGCAGCCGGCCTTGGCCGCGATGCGTTCGAGCCGGGCGCCGTCATAGCCATAGTTGGCAAACTCGGTCTTGCCGGCATCGAGCAAGGCTTGGCGCATGCCTGCCGATGCGCCGGGCTCATCTGCCTGGGGGTCTTGAGGGGTTGGCTCTTGCTGGCCTTGCTGCTTGCTCACTGCCGGATCTCCGTGGACACAAGCGGGCAAGCGTAACATGCGCGCTCCCCGCCGAGGCCGGGGTAGAAAAAAGCCATGGCTTGCAGTGCAGGCCATGGCGCTTTTCGGGTTGGGTGCAGGGTGGCCCCTGCGTGCTTACCGGGCCTTGTCAGGCAGGGCGTAGGCGATCACGTAGTCGCCACGGTCGGGCGACTGGCGCGCGCCGCCGGCAGAGATCAGCACATACTGCTTGCCTGTCTTGGGCGATTGGTAGGTCATCGGGCCGCCCTGGCTGCCTACGGGCAGGCGGCTCTTCCAGATCTCCTGGCCGTTGGCGGTGTTCCAGGCGCGCAGGTAGTAATCCTGCGTGCCGGCAAAGAACACCAGGCCGCCCTGGGTGGACAGGCTGCCGCCCAGGGTAGGCAGGCCGACGGGCAAAGGCAGGCGCATCTTGATGCCCATCGGGCCGGTGTCCTGCACGGTGCCCACGGGTACTTGCCAGACCACTTGCTGGGTCTTCATGTCGATGGCCGAGAGCGTGCCAAACGGTGGCTTCTGGCAGGGGATGCCCAGCGGCGACATGAAGCGGTCCTTGATCACCGCATAAGGCGTGCCGCCCAGCGGCACCTGGCCCATGCCGGTGTTGGGTTGCTCGCCGCCGTCGGACAGCGTGGCCTTGGCTTGCTGCGGCATCATCTGCACCCACAGGCCCAGGCGCATGTCGTTCACAAAGATCAGGTGGTTGTTCGGGTCGGCCGAGATACCGCCCCAGTTCATGCCGCCCAGCGATCCGGGGAAGCTGAGCGACACATCGGTGGACGGCGCCGTGAACAGGCCTTCATAGCGCATCGACTTGAACTTGATGCGGCAGACCAGCTGGTCCAGCGGCGTCGCGCCCCACATGTCGGCTTCGGTCAGGGTCTTGGTGCCAATCTGCGGCATGCCGACGGAGACGCGCTGGGTAGCGGCATATTTTTCACCGGCAATGCCTGCGGGCTTGACGGGCACATCGTCCACCTGGGTCAGCGGCTGGCCGCTTTGGCGGTCCAGCACAAAGATCTGGCCGGCCTTGGTGCCCACCACCAGTGCGGGCGTGCTGCTGCCATCCTTTTGGGGGAAGTCGATCAAGGTCGGGGCCATCGGAATATCAAAATCCCAGAGGTCGTTGTGCACGGTCTGGTAGACCCATTTCTCATGGCCGGTGGAGGCATCGAGCGCCAGGATGGAGGCGCCGTACTTCAGATCGGCGGCCGAGCGCGGCACGCCATACAGATCGACCGAGGGCGAGCCCATGGGCAGGTAGACGGTGTTGGAGCTGGGGTCGTAGGTGGTACCGGCCCACACATTGGCGGACGAGCGCGTGTAGGTGGCGCCAGGGGCCAGCACCTCGTTGGGCGTGTTGGAGCCCGCATCAAAGGCCCAGCGCAGCGCGCCGGTCATCACGTCAAAGCCACGGATCACGCCGCCGGGCATATCGACCTGGACGTTGTCGGCCACCCGGCCGCCGACGACGATGGTGGTGCCAGCCACGGTGGGGGCCGATGTGAGCGTGTAGTAGGCCGGGTTGGCGATGGCGCCCAGGCCCTGCTTCAGATCGACAATGCCCTGGTTGCCAAAGCCGGCGCAGAGCTCGCCGTTGTCGGCATTGATCGCAAACAGGCGCGCGTCGATGGTGTTCATCACAATGCGGCGCTGGCACTGGTCGCCTGCGGGCAGCGCAACGGGCTGCACGGGCGACGAACCCGCCACCTGCGGCACCGGCAGCGGCGCATTGGCATCAAAGTAGGCCAGGCCCCGGCAGCGTTCCCAGACACCGCCCACATGCGAGTTGGTGTCGTGGCGCCACAGCTGCTTGCCGGTGTCGGCATCGAGCGCAATCACGTTGTTGCTGGGCGTGCAGACAAAGACCTTGTCACCCACTTGCAGCGGCGTGGTCTGGTCCTCGGCTCCGGCGCCGGTGGATTGGGGCACATCGCCGGTGTGGAAGGTCCAGGCCACCTGCAGCTGGTTGACGTTGTCCACATTGATCTGGTCCAGCGCCGCAAAGCGGTCGTTGTTCGTGCCGTTGCCGTAATGGCTCCAGTCCTTTTGCGCGCTGGCGGCATCCACCGGCTTGCGGCTGATGGCCGCCTGGTTCTGCACCTCGGGGTGGATCTGGAACATGGAGGCAAAGCTCACCAGGCCCACGAGCAGCAGCACGCCCGCCAGTGCCAACGGGCCTTTGCTGCTGCGCGCGCGGGGGCTGCCCGCTTGCAGCAGCGGCAGGCAGGCGCTGACCACCGCTGCGCCAAAGGTCATCGCCAGCAGGCGCGAGACCAGGCTCCAGTAGTCCAGGCCCACTTCGGCCAAGGCCCAGAGCACCGTGGCGGCAAAGGTCGCCAGGTACAGCCAGCCGCCCGAGCGGCGGCCGCGCAGCACCTGCACGCCCGACAGCAGCAGGCCCAGGCCTGCCAGCAAAAAGTACCAGCTGCCGCCCAGGCTGATGAGCTTGCCGCCGCCGACCAGAAAGGCCAGGCCGGCGATGGCCAGCACTGCGCCCAGCACGCCGAGCAGCAGGCGCACGGCCAGTGACGGTACACGCGCTTGTTGTGTCATATCGATCCTCGAATCTGTCTTGGGCCTGGCAGGCGCAGCAGCCCTCTGCGCAAGGCCCGGGAGGGGCGTTGTGCAGAGGGCCCGAAGCAGTCGCTGCTACAGACCTTGTCTTGTGTGAGAAAAAATGTCCATTGTGGTGAGAAATAAAGTCCATCGCTGCCTGATGTGTACCGGATATTTCAAGAATTTCTGAAACAAATAGCCGCCGAGCAGCCATGGGCTGGCGCAAATGCTGCTGGCGCGCGCGCTGAAGCGGCGTGGATTCAGGCGCTGAAATGCTGCTTCATCAGCGGCTTGAGGATGCCGTGCACGGCCTTGACCAGGCGGTTGTGCGGCCGCGCGGCCGGTGTGGCCAGCACGATGCGGTTGCGGATCACCGGATGGCTGACCTGGGCGGTAAACACCGGCGCACTGCCTGGCCAGGTTTTCACAGCGCTGGCGGGCACGACCGAGCAGCCCACATTGCGGGCGACCAGGGACAGCACCATCTTGATCGAATCAACCTCGGCGACGATGCGCAGCGGCAGCTGCTGGTCTTCGACCGCGTCGTCAAAAATCATGCGCAATGCCTGCGGGCGGCTGGGCAGCACCAGCGGGTAGTCCACCAGCTGGGCGACCTTGACCCGCTCGGGCAAGGGGCGGGTGCTGATCAGCACCAGGGGCTCGCGCGTCAGCGGCTCGGTCAACAGCTGCGGGGTGGGGCTGGGGTCAAACAGCACGGCCACATCCAGGCGGTCAGCCAGCAGCCATTCGCGCAGGCGAATGCTCAGGCTCTCTTCGACAATGATCGAGGCATCGGGGCAGGCCTGCAAAAACTGCTGCACCACATCGGGCGTGATGAGGCTGGCCACCAGCGGCGGCAGGCCCAGGCGCACCTTGCCGCGCGGGCTTTGCAGACGCGCGGCCATGTCGGCCTTGGCGGCATCGACGGCCGCGCTGATGTTGCGCCCATGGGCCAGCATGGCCTTGCCCGATTCAGTCAGCCGCACGCCCCGGCCATGGCGCTCGAGCAGCGGCTGGCCCAGCTCAGCCTCCAGCAGCTGCACCTGGCGGCTCAGGGTCGGCTGGCTCAGGTTCAGCGCCGCAGCGGCCTTGCTGTAGCTCTGTGCCTGGGCGACCGCCATGAAGTACTGCAAGCGCACAAAATCCATGCATCACCTCTATATCTGATATTTGGATTTTATAGGTGATCAAAAAACTGGCAGTTCCACAATGCGCTCAAGACGACTCTTTGATGGCCTTGCATGAACGCCCCGACCCCCCACCTCCAGCAGCCCGTACAGACCTATACGCTGGCGCCCTCGCGCCCCAGTCTGGTGCTGCCCGCTGGCAGCTGCGACAGCCATGTGCATGTGTTCGGCCCGGTGGATGCTTTTCCGTATGCCGAGCCGCGCAGCTTCACCCCCGCCGATGCGGGCAAGGAGACCTTGTTCGCGCTGCACCGCCATCTGGGCATCAGCCGCTGCGTGATCGTGCAATCGGCCTGCCATGGCTATGACAACCGCGTGGTCGAGGATGCGATTGCGCATGGCGGCGGCCGCTACCTGGGTGTGGCGCTGGTGCCGCTGTCGGTCGAACGCACCGAGCTGCAGCGCCTGGCCGCAGCAGGTTTTCGGGCGATCCGCTTTAACTTCATGAAGCACCTGAACACCGGCGCCTCGGTCGAGGACGTGGTGGCCTTGACGCCGATGCTGGCCGAGCTGGGCATGCACCTGCAGATCCATTTTGAGAGCGCGCTGATCCACAGCCTGGGGCCCGTGCTGCAGCAATCGGCCTGCCCGGTGGTGATCGACCATATGGGCCGTGTGGATGCCACGCTGGGCCGGGAGGGCGCCGATTTTCAGGCACTGCTGCGGCTTCTGGAGCAGCCGCTGTTTTACGTGAAGGTCAGCGGTATCGACCGCATCGATGCGACGCCGCCTTACCTGCACGGCATTGCGCGGGCGCAGGAGCTGGTGGCCCATGCGCCCGAGCGCGTGCTCTGGGGCAGTGACTGGCCGCACCCCAACCACACGCATGTGCCCGATGACGGCGTGCTGGTCGATGCGCTGGCGCAGTTCAGCCCCAATCCGGCGCATCTGCAGGCCCTGCTGGTGGACAACCCCCAGCGCCTCTACCGCTTCGCAGCCTGAGACATTCGCAAGGAAAAAAGCATGGCGATTTTTGATGCCCACACCCCCGTCAACCCGCAAGGCCGGCTGGCCGGCAAGGTGGTCTACATCACCGGTGCCGGCGCCGCAGGCGCGGGCTGGGGCAACGGCCGGGCGACGGCGATCCGCTTTGCGCAGGAAGGCGCACTGGTGTTTGGCGTGGACCGCAATGCCCAGGCGCTGCGCGAGACCGAGGGCAGCATCCGCAGCGCGGGCGGCCAGTTTGTCGCGGGCCATTGCGATGTGATGGACCCGGCGTCGATCGCTGCATCGGTACAGGCCTGCCAGGCGGCGCTGGGGCGCATCGATGTGCTGGTCAACAACGTGGGCGGCTCGGCCAAGGGCGGGCCGGTCGAGATGGACGAAGCGGTCTGGGATGCGCAGCTGGACTACAACCTCAAAAGCGTGTTTCTGTGCTGCAAGGAGGTGTTGCCGCTGATGCAGGCGCAGGGCGCGGGCAGCATCGTCAATATCTCATCGACCTCGGGCATGCGCTGGACGGGTGCGGCGCAGATCGCCTATGCATCGAGCAAGGCGGCGGTGATCCAGTTTTCCAAGGTGCTGGCCGTGCAGTACGCGCCGCACCGCATCCGCGTGAACACCGTTGTGCCCGGCCAGTTGCACACGCCCATGGTCGAAACCCGTCTGGCCGGCCAGCGCGCCGGTGGCGATGTCGAGGCGCTGCTGGCCCAGCGCCAGGCGCGTATTCCGCTGCCCTTCATGGGCGATGGGCGCGACACCGCCAATGCGGCGCTGTTCCTGGCCTGTGACGAATCGCGCTTTGTGACGGGCACCGAGATTGTGGTGGACGGCGGTATGACCGTGCGCTGCGGATAAAGCAAGATTATTGAAGGAGACAACGATGAGATTCCAAGCCTTTCCCGCAGCCCGCCAGTGGCTGCACGCTGCCGTGCTCGGCACCGCCCTGGGCTGCGCCAGCAGCGCCATGGCGCAAAGCGAGATGACGCGCCTGCTGGTGGCTTTTCCGCCCGGCGGCCCGGTGGACTTCATTGCGCGCAGCATGTCGCAGCAGCTGGCCAAGGAATTGGGCCATCCGGTGATTGTGGAAAACAAGCCCGGCGCCAACGGCGCGATTGCCGCCGACAGCGTGATCCGCTCCGCACCCGATGGCAAGACCCTGTGGCTGACCAGCGTGGGTGCGGTGGCCATCAACCCCGCGCTCTACCCCAAGCTGAACTACAAGCCCGCCAGCGACCTGGTGCCCGTCTCGCTGGTGGTCAACAACGTGGAGATCATGGTGGTCAACGCGCAGACCAGCTTCAAGGACGGCAAGGATTTTGTGCAGGCCGCCAGCCAGCGCAAGGACAAGCCGATGACCATGGCCTCGTCAGGCACCGGCAGCGTGCCGCATCTGGCAGCCATCCAGCTCAATGAATCGGCCGGCCTGAACCTGATGCATGTGCCCTACAAGGGCGCGGCCCCCGCCATTACCGATCTGATGGCCGGCCATGTCGATGGCTTCTTTGGCGATATCCCTGGCCTGGTGGGCGCCATTGACAGCGGCAAGTTCCGGCCCGTGGGCATTGCCGCTGCCAAGCGCAGCGCCCGCTACCCGAATGTGCCCACCTTTGACGAGCTGGGCTACAAGGGGGTGGATTCGAACAACTGGTATGCGGTGTTTGCGCCCAAGGGCACCAGCCCCCAGGTAGCCGCCACCTTGAGCCGCGCCATCCATGCGGCCTTGCATGCGCCCGATGTGCAGCGCAAGATCGAGGCCTCGGGCGCCGAGGTGGTGGGATCCAGCCCCGAAGCGCTTGCCCAGCAGCTGGCGACCGACACCGACAAGTGGACCGCCATCATCCGCCGCAACCGCATCACCCCCGATTGAGATTGAAAGACTGCCATGCGCATTGAAGCGATTGAGCCAGGCACGCGCAGTGCGCTGGCGGAGCTGGAGCAACAGATACGCGCCGAGCGCGGCCGCATCTCGCCGCTCTACCAGGTGCTGCTGCACAGCCCCGCCATTGCCAAAGGCTGGGAGCAGATGCTCTCTGCCGTGCGCAACTACAGCAGCATCGATGCGGGGCTGCGCGAGCTGATCATCCTGCGGGTGGCCATGCTCAACCAGGCGGCCTATGAGTTCGAGGCCCATGTGCCGCATGCGCTCAAGGCTGGTGTGACGCAGGCCGCCATCGATGCAACGCGCGACACCGGCACCACCGCCAGCCCGGCCTGGGATGGCCTGCAGCAGCTGGCCATCGCAGTGACCGATGCACTGACCCGCGATCTGCAGGTGCCCGAGCCCCTGTTTGCACAAGTGGCCGCGCGCTTCAATGCGCAAGAGCAGGTGGAGCTGTTTGCCACCATCGGCGCCTACAACATGGTGTCGCGCTTTTTGAACGCTTTTGAGATTGGCCACTGATGCCCGCACCCGCACCTGCTACCGCTATCGACAGCCTGCTGCTGCGCTGCACGCCGGCAGCCCATGAAACCGCCAGCGCGCTGGCGCAGACCGCGTTGGCGCTGCTGCGCAGGGATTTTGCTGATCTGCGGCTAGTACGCGTGGCCCAGCAGCCCCAAGGCATCGCCTATCTGTACTTCGCACTCGGCAGCCCGCAGCCGCTGAGCGCCGATCAAACGCGGCAGGCCGAGCGCCGCTTGCAGAGCGCAGGCAGCGCCGGCCTGGCCGCTTGCGCGCTCTCGCGCCTGCAGCTGGTGATGCACTGTATCGGTCCGGCCAACGGTGAAGCCACGCCGGTGCACTACGCCGTCGAGATGGACCCCGAGGCCGATTGGCAGGACGAGTTGTTTGCCTGGTATGACCAGGAGCATCTGCCTGGCTTGGCCAGCGTGGCCGGCACCGCCCAGGCCTTTCGCTACCTGAACCTGGACCATGGGCCGCTGTCGCTCGCCTGCTATGACCTGGTCGATGCCGAGGTGATGGGCTGCCCGGCCTGGCTGGCGGTGCGGGGGACAGATTGGAGCGCGCGGGTGCGGCCGCATTTCACGAATACACGGCGCACCATGTTTGATACGCAGGCGCTGCCTTAGGCGCTAGCCACCGGCGAGCACAGCTCCACCAGGCTGCCATCCGGGCAGCGCACATAGGCCACCACCTGGCCCCAGGGCTTGGTGGTCGGTGCTGCCAAGGCGGTTGCACCGGCGGCCAGTGCACGCTCGTAGGCAGCAGCCACTTCGTCGCTGACCAGTGCGATCTCCACACCCAGTGGCTGGGCCGATTCTGAGGCGGCCACATGGCCGCCGCTGAAGTTGGCATGGCCCAGCGCATGGTCGGCAAAGGCCAAGGTGGTGGCGCCGGTCTCCAGCTCGCCGTAGCTGCCCGAGGGGTGCAGAAAACGGGTGGCCAGGCCAAAGGCCTGCGAGAAAAAGGCCAGCGATGCGGCGACATCGGGCACATAGATGATGGTGTAGCCGAACTGCAGTGCAGGCATCGTCATACCCGCACCAACTGGCCATGCACCTCCTGCGGGTTGCGCAGCAGGCTCAGGATGGGGCAGGTGCTCTCGACCGACGCATACAGCGCATCGATCTGCAGATCGCTGGCGGGCGAGCCCACCCGCACTTCGTAGCGGATGCCTTGCAGGCCACGCGGCAGCGATTCATAGCCGGGGGTGCCGGCGCGCGCATCCATGCTGCCCCAGACATCGACCTCGACCGAATCCAGCGGCACCTGCATGGCGGCGGCCTGGATCTCGAAGATATGCACCATGCAGGTGCCCAGCACGCCCAGCTGCAGCTCGGGCGAGCTGGGGCCCAGGTCGTAGCCGGCAAAGCCGCTGGCACTGTCGCTGATGATCTGGTGGTCGCGGATGCGCATGCGGCGCAGGCCGGTGCGGCCCTCGGCCGTCACCTTGGCATGCAGCGGGCTGGGGCCCACTTCGCCATCGGTGATGCGCTGGTCGCGGGCCAGCACCGCCTTGCGCTTGTGGACCAGAAATTCGTTGAGGCTCATGGCAACTCCTTCAGATTCAGTGTTTGTGGTTGGCGCGGCGTGCGAGCCATTCGCCCGCAAATTGCAGCACCGAGACCAGGGCGACGAGGATGACGATGACTTCGAACATCACCCGTGTTTCATAGCGCTCGTAGCCATAGCGGATGGCCAGATCCCCCAGGCCGCCCGCGCCCACGGCGCCGGCCATGGCCGAGGCGTTGACAATGGCGATCACGCAGACCGTCATGCCGCCGATGATGCCGGGCAGGGCCTCGGGCAGCAGCACATGGCGCACGATGTGCCAGCGCTTGCAACCCATGGCGCGCGCCGCCTCGATGAGGCCCCGGTCCACATCGTTGAGGCTGACCTGGGCAATGCGGGCGAAGAACGGGATCAGGTTGGCCGACAGCGGTACCACGGCGGCCCAGGTGCCCAAGGTGGTGCCCACCAGCGCGCGCGTGACCGGCAGCAGCGCGACCAGCAGGATGATGAAGGGGATGGCGCGGAAGATGTTCACCAGCACCGACAGGCCCTTGTAGAACAGCGGGCGCGCATACAGGCCCTTGGGGCCGGTGACGGTCAGCACAATGGCCAGCAGCAGGCCGCAGCTGATGGCGATGACCGAGGATACGCCGACCATCAGCAGGGTCTGGCCCAGGGCCTGCAGGTATTTATCAATGGGGCTGGACATAGCCAAGAATCTCCAGGGTATCGGCGCCTGCGGCCTGGCGCAGGGTCTCCACAGGCGGCAAGGGGCTGGCCGGCAGGCGCACGATCAGCTGGCCCACGCTGTGGCCTTGCAGATGGTCCAGGCCGCCATGGATCAGCTGGGCGCCGCCGCACAGCGACTCCAGCGCCTGCAGCGCGGCCAGCGGCAGGCCCTGGCCGGGTGGCAGGCCATGAAAGCGCAGGCCGATCAGCGCCTGGCTGTGGCTGGCATCGGGCGTGGGCTGCAGCTGCCGGGCCACCTCATGGGGCAGGCCTTGCTTGAGCGAATGCAGCATGGCCTGCGAGGCCGCGCTTTGCGGCGCGCCAAACACCTGCCAGACTTCGCCCAGCTCCTGCATGCGGCCATGGTCCAGCACCAGCACGCGGTCGCAGATGGCGCGGATGACGGCCATGTCATGGGTGATCAGCACCACCGTCAGTCCCAGCTGGCGGTTGATGTCGCGCAGCAGGTCCAGAATCGACTGCGTGGTCTCCGGGTCCAGCGCCGAGGTGGCCTCGTCGCAGAGCAGCACCTCGGGCGAATGCACCAGCGCCCGGGCAATGCCCACGCGCTGCTTTTGCCCGCCCGAGAGCTGCGCCGGGTAGGCCTGGGCCTTGGCAGACAGCCCCACCAGGTCGAGCAGCTTGCCCACGCGCTCCTGCATCTGGCTGGCGCTGGTGCCGGCCACGCGCAGCGGCAGCGCCACGTTCTCCCAGACGGTCTTGGACGACAGCAGGTTGAAGTGCTGGAAGATCATGCCGATCTTGCGGCGCAGCTGCACCAGGTCGTCCTCGGGCAGGCGGGCAGGGTCGATGCCCTGCACCTGCACGCGGCCCTGGCTGGGCACCTCGAGCGCATTGATGGTGCGCAGCAAGGTGGACTTGCCCGCGCCACTGCGGCCGATGATGCCGAAGATCTCGCCCCGGCGGATCTCGAAGCTGATATCGGCCAGCGCCTGCATGGCGCCGGGGTGCCCGTCGGCGCCGTCATAGCTCTTGCCGACCTGCTCAAAAACGATATGTGCCGCCATCGTCAGAAGGCCGGTGCGTACATGTCTTTGAACTTGGTGTTGATGAGCTGGCGGATGCTGTCGTTCTGGAACGAGGCGACCAGCTGCTTCACCCAGGGTGCATCCTTGTCCTGGCTGCGCACGGCGATCAGGGCCGCGTAGGGGTTGCCTTCGCTCTTCTCGACCGCAATGCCATCGATGAAGGGGCGCAGACCGGCCTGGAAGGCGAAGTTGCTGGTGATGGCCGCCGCATCCATGTCCTGCAGCGAGCGCGCCAGCACCACGGCATGCGCCTCGGTAAAGCGCAGCTTGCGCGGGTTGTCGATGATGTCGGCCGGACCGGCCTTGGGGCTGAACGGATCAAAGCCATCGCGCAGGCGGATAAGGCCATGGTCGCGCAAGACGATCAGCGCCCGCGCCTGGTTGCTGGCGTCATCGGTGATGCCGATGTGGGCGCCCTGGGGCAGGTCTTCCAGGCGCTTGTGCTTGCGCGAGTAGAAGGCCAGCGGCGACATCATCGTCGTGCCCACTGCGCTGATCTTGTAGCCACGCTGGCGTACCTGTTCTTCGAGGAAGGGCAGATGCTGGAAGGCGTTGGCCTGCAGGTCGCCATTGTTCAGCGCCTCGTTGGGGCTGACCGAGGCGCTCATCACCACCAGCTCCAGGTTCAGGCCCCGGGTCTTGGCAACCTTGGCGACTTCGCTCCACAGATCTTCTGCCACACCACCGCGAATGCCCACCTTGATCAGCTTGGGCGCACTGGCATCCGCTGCCCAGACATAGGCAGAAGAGGTGGCGGCCAGGACGGCCAGGCTGGTGTGGAGAAACGCGCGCTTGTTCATGACATGAAACCTGTTTTACAAAAACAGCGAGCAGTGTACGCCATCGTTTGCTGCAGTGCAGCATGCGCCAGGCTGGGCGCAGCGGTGTTATGCGCGGGTCATCAGGCGCCTGCATTCCCTATCGATCAAGGGAATAAGCACCGGCGGTGCTTGCGAAGGGTTCTCAGCGGCTGCTGCAGGCCTTGCAGGTTTGCAGGGCCAGGCGGTGCAGCGCCTGCCAGCCGTTGGCCGGCCACTCGGGCACCTTCAGGCCCTTGACGATGCCATCGACCGCATGGGCCGAGTGCAGCAGGCGGGCGACGGTGGCATCGCTGATGCGGGGCAGCACGCGCTCGAAATGGCGCTCCTTGTTGCCCCAGACGCGGTTCTCGCGCAGGGCCATGGGCATGGGCCGGCCGTTGCGCAGCGCGTCCTTCACCCGCTTCATCGCGCGGATGTCTTCGGCCAGCGCCCAGTGCACCAGCACCTCGGCCTCGCCCTCGGCCTGCAGGCCGTTGAGCATGCGCTCGGTGCGCAGCACCTGGCCCGAGAGCACGGCATCCGAGAGCTTGAACACGTCGTAGCGGGCGACATTCAGCACTGCCTGTTCGACCTGCTCAAAGCCCAGCTCGCCTGCCGGGTAGAGCAGGCCGAGCTTTTGAATTTCCTGGTGGGCGGCGAGCAGGTTGCCCTCGACCCGGTCGGCAAAAAAGGCCAGGGTGCGCTGGCCTTCCTCACCGGCTTTGACATGCTGCTTTTGCTGCTGCAGGCGCTGGGCAATCCAGGCGGGCAGCGCGGCGCGCTCGATGCTGTCGACCTGCAGGGTGACCCCATGCGACTCCAGCGCGGCAAACCAGGCGCCGGTCTTGGTGGCCTTGTCCAGGCGCGGCAGCACCACGATGGTCAAGGTGCTGTCGTTGTCCACACTGCTGCTGACCAGCTGCTGCAGCGCCGTGCTGCCATCCTTGCCGGGCTTGCCGCTGGGGATGCGCACTTCGATGATCTGCTTGTCGGCAAAGAGGCTGAGGCTCCCGCCGGCAGCGAGCACCGCACTCCAGTCAAAATGCGCGCCGGCAACGGTAAAGCTGCTGCGTTCGGTATAGCCGTTGGCGCGCGCGCTGGCGCGGATGGCATCGACGGCCTCCTGCACCAGCAGGGGCTCGTCGCCATGCACGGTGTACAGAGACCGCAGCCCCTTGCCCAGCTGGGCACTCAACTGATTCAACGGCACTTGCATGCTTGGTGGCGCTTCCAGCGCTGCGTGGCCGCAGCGCTTGTCATTCGGTAGGGGTGACGGACTTGACGATGGCCAGGCGCCGCACGATCTGCTGAACGATGTCGGTCTGCATGTTGCGGTAGAGCATTTCCTCTTCGTTCGCCTTGGACAGTGCGTAGGTTTCCAGGTAGCTGATTTCGCGGTACTGCATCAGCTCGGAATCGGGCACATAGAGGGCGCCCTTGGCATCACGCACCCGAAAGCGCGTGATCAGGCGGATCTGCAGCTCGCGCACCTCGCCGGCCGCATTGCGCGAGACGACGACGCGCTCGCGGCGCTGGCCCAGGTCATCGTAGATGGCCTCGGCCTGCGTGGCCTGGCTCGGGTCGCGCAGCACCTGCAGGCTGCCGGCAGCCTCCAGGTGGCGTTGCAGCTCTTTGAGGAAGCCCGAATTGGCGTTGCCGTTCAAATACAGCGATTTGAAGGCGAAATCCACCGATCCGCGCAGTTTGAAGCCGCATGCCGCCAGCAGCGGCACGCTTGCCAGGGCAGTAAGCAGCGTGCGTTTTTGCATGGCGCTTAGACTACCACGTTCACCAGGCGGCCCGGCACGATGATGACTTTCTTCGGGGTCGCACCATTGGCGATTTTCTGGAAGTCTTCATTGGCCAAAGCAGCGGCTTCAATCGTGGCCTTGTCAGCGCCGGCAGCGACGATGATGGAGCCGCGCAGCTTGCCGTTGACCTGCAGCATCAGCTCGATCTCGTCCTGCACCAGCGCCTGGGCATCGACCTCGGGCCAGGCGGCATCCAGGAGGCCGCCAAAGGCTTGCTGGTAGCCCAGCGCATCCCACAGCACCTGCGTGAGGTGGGGCGTGGCCGGGTAGAGCGCGCGCAGCAAAATGCCAAAGCCTTCGACCAACGCGGCGCGGCCGCCTTCGCTGTCCACGGCCTTGAAATCTTCCAGCGCGTTGATCATCTTCATCGCGCCTGACACCACCGTGTTGTACTGCATGCGGCTGTAGTCATAGGCCACTTGCTTGAGCACGGTGTGGATCTCCAGGCGCAGCGCCTTGGCTTCCTTGCCGAAGGCGGCGCCGGCAGCGCTGGCCGCCTGGGCTCGCGCAGCGTCAAACTCCGGCGCATGCAGCTTGCTGCCGAAGTTGTAGACACGGCGCAGGAAGCGGTAGCTGCCTTCAACGGCCGACTCGTTCCACTCCAGGGTCAGCTCGGGTGGCGCGGTGAACATGGTGTAGAGGCGCGCGGTATCGGCGCCGTACTTCTCGATCAGGTCCTGCGGGTCGACACCGTTGTTCTTGGACTTGGACATGGTCGTCATCTCGTAATCGAGTGGCGATCCATCGGCCTTCAGCGTTCCGCCAATCACCACGCCATTTTCATTGGTGATGACATCTACCTCATGCTCCCAGTAGTACGCCTTGGCACCTGTTGGCAGCTTCTGCGAGAATGCGCCGCGCAAAACCATCCCCTGCGTCAGCAGCTTGGTAAATGGCTCATCAAACTTCACCAGGCCCAGGTCGCGCATGACCTTGGTCCAAAAGCGTGCATATAGCAAGTGCAGGATCGCGTGCTCGATACCACCGATGTACTGGTCCATCGGCATCCAGTAGTCGGCGCCGTCGGCCACCATCTTCTCGCTGTTCTTGGCATCGCAATAGCGCATGAAGTACCAGGACGAATCCACAAAGGTGTCCATGGTGTCGGTCTCGCGGCGGGCCGGCTTGCCGCAGCAAGGGCAGACCACGCCGGCGTGGAAGGCTTCGCTCTTGATCAGCGGGTTGCCCGAGCCATCGGGCACCAGGTCTTGCGGCAGCACGACCGGCAGGTCCTTCTCGGGTACGGGCTGGGCACCGCAGTCTTCGCAGTGGATGATCGGGATAGGGGTGCCCCAGTAGCGCTGGCGGCTCACGCCCCAATCGCGCAGGCGCCAGGTGGTTTTCAGCTCGCCCAGGCCCTTGGCTTCGAGCGCCTTGGCGACGGCTTGCACACCTTCCTTGTAGTGTAGGCCATCAAAGTCGCCCGAGGCGATCAGTACGCCGCGTTCCTTGTCGCCATACCAGTCCTGCCATTGCTGGCTGTCGTAGGGGCCTTCGCCTTCGACGGCCACCACCTGGCGGATCGGCAGGCTGTACTTGTTGGCAAACGCAAAGTCGCGCTCATCATGGGCGGGCACGCCCATCACGGCGCCGTCGCCATAGCTCATCAGCACATAGTTGCCGATCCAGACCTCGACTTGCGCGCCGGTGATCGGGTGGGTGACGAACAGGCCCGTGGGCTTGCCTTCCTTTTCCTTGACGGCGAGTTCGGCCTCGGTGGTGCCGCCCTTCTTGCATTCTTCGATGAAGGCCGCCAGCTCGGGGTGGGAGGCGGCGGCATGCGTGGCCAGTGGGTGCTCAGGGGCCACGGCGCAGAAGGTCACGCCCATGATGGTGTCGGCACGCGTCGTGAAGACATACATCTTGCCGTCGCCGATCAAGCTGCCATCGGCGTTCTTCACCTCATGCGTGAACGCAAAGCGCACGCCGGCGCTCTTGCCGATCCAGTTTTCCTGCATCAGGCGCACCTTGTCGGGCCAGCCGGTCAAGGTCGCCTTGTCGTTGCCCATCTGCACATGGTCCAGCAGCTCTTGCGCGTACTGGGTAATGGCCAGGTAGTAGCCCGGGATCTCGCGCTTTTCCACCAGCGCGCCGGTGCGCCAGCCACGGCCGTCGATCACCTGTTCATTGGCCAGCACGGTCTGGTCCACCGGGTCCCAGTTCACGGTCTGGGTCTTGCGGTAGGCGATGCCCTTGTCCAGCATCTTGAGGAACAGCCACTGGTTCCACTTGTAGTAGTCGGGGTCGCAGGTCGCCACTTCGCGGCTCCAGTCGATCGCCAGACCCATCGCCTGCATCTGCTTTTTCATGTAGGCGATGTTGTCGTAGGTCCACTGCGCGGGCGGCACGCTGTTCTTGATCGCGGCGTTCTCGGCCGGCAGACCAAAGGCATCCCAGCCCATGGGCATCAGCACGTTGTAGCCCTGCATGCGCAGCTGGCGCGTGAGCATGTCGTTGATGGTGTAGTTGCGCACATGGCCCATGTGCAGCTTGCCGCTGGGGTAGGGCAGCATGGAGCAGGCGTAGAACTTTTTCTTGCCCGCGTCCTCGGACACGCGGTAGGCATCTTGGGCTTGCCACTGGCTTTGCGCGGCGGCTTCTACGTCGGAGTGGTTGTATTTTTCTTGCATGGAACTGGTCAGGAAAAAGCGGCCGCCCACGGGCTTTCCGGGGCGAGGTCAATTGGGCAAAGATTGTAGGCCCATCGCCATAGCCCGTGGATGGCGAGTGCCGCACGCTGGGGTGCGGTTATACATGCCATGTAAAAATAAATGGTTATCTCTCTATTGATAGCCAGTATTGTGGTGTCTCGCCCTAGGCGGTGCGCCCTGGGCTGCGCCGGCCGCATCCCCATTTCCATCCGATTTATCCCCCCTTTGAAAGGACTCTGCCTCGTGACCTGGGAAACCCTGGACCAATACGAACCCTGGATGCAAACGGCCGCCGGTCTGGCGGCCTTGGTATTGCTGGCCTATGCACTGCGCCTGGTGGTGCGCATGGCGCTGCTGCAGATCGTGCCGCGCTTTCGCTCCAGCCTGGGTGCGGCCTGGCTGCGTACCTTGCTGGACAACCGCATTCTGGTGCGCGTGGCGCAGATCGTGCCCTCGCTGGTGGTCCAGACGGGCATTGCTGCGGTGCCGCACCTGCCGGTCATCGCCAGCACGGTGATCCGCAATGTGGCGATTGCGGTGACGGCGCTGCAGGTGGCGCGCCTGCTGTGCGCCATCATGGACGGCATCCAGGAGGCCAACGAGAACCAGCTGGAATCTGCCCAAAGCACGCGCTCGGTCAAAAGCTATGTGCAGCTGGGAAAGATGCTGGTGATGGTGGTCGCGGGCATCGTGATGGTGGCGACCTTGATCGACCGCTCGCCGCTGATTCTGCTCAGCGGCCTGGGCGCCATGTCGGCAGTGCTGATGCTGGTGTTCAAGGACACGATCCTGTCGTTCACCGCTGGAGTGCAGCTGTCGAGCAATGACATCCTGCGCGTGGGCGACTGGCTGGAGATGAACCAGGTCGGCGCCGATGGTGCCGTGGTGGACATGGCGCTCAACACCGTCAAGGTGCGCAACTGGGACAACACCATCACCACCATCCCCACCTGGCGCCTGATGAGCGACAGCTTCAAGAACTGGCGCGGCATGTCGGAATCGGGCGGCCGCCGCATCAAGCGGCCCCTGTGCATCGACACCACCTCGGTGCGCTTTCTGACCCGCGCTGAAATCGCCGAGCTGAGCCATATCGCCCTGCTGCGCCCCTACCTGGAAGGCAAGGTCGCCGAGATCACTGCCTACAACCAGGATTTCTCGGCCAAGGCACCGGACATGGCCGACGAGATCGTCAACCTGCGCCAGCTCACCAACATCGGCACCTACCGTGCCTACTGCAATGCCTATTTGCAGGCCCACCCCAAGCTGCGCAAGGACATGACCTTGATGGCCCGCGCGATGGAGCCGACCAACCAGGGCTCGCCGCTCGAGATCTATGCCTTTACCGACACCACCGCCTGGCTGGAGTACGAGGCGATCCAGGGCGATATCTTTGACCACCTGATCGCCATCCTGCCGGAGTTTGGCCTGCGCGTGTTCCAGGTGCCATCGGGCAATGACATGCAGGTGGCGCTGCGCCAGCACGAAGTGCAGGCCCTGCAGCGCTGAGCCTGTCTGTTGCCTAGCGCCGCGCCCCCTGGGCCGGTGCTGGCGCGGGTGACGGTGAGGGCACATTCGCCACCGCCTCGGGCAGCGGCTCGGGCGCCACGGCCACCGGCTCGTCGGCCTCTGGCACCGGCGCTTCGCTGGCCGCGCCGGTCGCTTCCGGGCTGGTGATGCCCAGCGGGCTTTCCCAGATCGAGCGGCCGGGCAGCGGCAGCACCGGATGGCCATCGCCATCGGCCAGGCCCACCAGCAGCGCGCGGCCATCGGGCAGCACGCGGAAGTCGCCATAGCGGGTCTGCTCAAAATGCCGGCCCTGGCCTTCGGGGAAGAAGTAGGCATCGGTCACCAGCACCCACTGGCCCTTGAGGCGCTTGAGCGGCAGCGCCAGCTCGCCTTTTTGCAAGGGTTCGGTCGCGGTCAGCAAGCCCAAGATGGTGGCCACGCCCTGGTCGTCAACGCTGGCGCGTACCAGCTGGCTGGCGCTGACGATGTCCTTGAGCTTTTCACGCATCTCAAAGGGCAGCGAAAAGTTCAGCGCCATATAGTCGCCCTGCATCAAGGAGCGCGGGTCCACCGGGATCAGCGGTACCAGGATGCGCTGGCCATGGGCAATGACCTGCTCTTTGCCGCGCACATCCCAGTTGACCAGGCCCAGCGCCAGTACTGCGCCCACGACCAGTCCGATCCATTGCAGCCGGCGCTGCGGCGCTGCGGGCTGCGTGTCTGCGCCAGCGCCGGCATCGGCCGCGCGGCGCAGCGCCCACAGGCAGGCCAGCAGCAGCGCGCCAGCCAGCGCCAGGCCCAGGCCCTTGGCCGCCAGCGACCAACCCAGGTGGTAGTAGAACTGGCCCAGGGCGACCAGCGCCAGCAGCGCGCAGAGCACCGCAATGCGCCAGCGCGCCGCCAGCAAGGCGCCCGCAGCGACCAGGCCAACAACGGCCAGCCCGGTGCTGAACCAGGCGGCCAGTGCCAGCATGGCGCCCGCCAGCAGCAGGCTGTGCTCGCCCTGGCGGTTGGTGGTGCCGCGCGCGCGCCATTGGCGGGCCAGCATCCAGGTCGACAGCGCCACCACGACGACGGCCAGCGCGCGCCCGGCAGGAAAGGCCCAGGGCATGAAGTGGCCGCTCTGTTCCCAGAAGATGGCGCGGGCCACATAACCCGAGGCGAAATTGCTGATCAGCACGCCGACGATGGCCGCATCGGCAAAGGCGGCCCAGCGCGGCTGGGACCAGCGCTGCGCCGGCGTGGCCAGGCGCGCGGGTTCGCCACGCAGCCACAGGCACCACAGCAGCGCAGGCAGCAACGCATCGAGCTGCAGCGGCAGCAAGGCCGGCAGCCAGGACTGCAGCGCCATCAGGCTCACCACCACGGCCATGCCCCAGCCCAGGCCCATCAGCGACTGGATCCAGCGCATCTGCGCCAGCGCGGCGCCCAGCATCAGCACCAGCGCCGAGACGGTGCCAATCAGCAGCACACCCAGGCGTGAGTCAGCCACATCGCCCAGGTTGACCAGCACCAGCAGCCCGCCCGCGCACCAGAGCACCAGCGCCACGCAGTTGATGAAGGCATGGCGGGACTGGCGCATCAAACCACCGGCTGCGGCCAGAAACACCAGGCCCAGCACCACGCCGCCGGCACCAAAGACAAAACGCTCGCCCAGCGCCAGCGCCAGAAATACCGCCAGCGGCACCAGGCTGGCCAGCGCACCGAGCATGGCCAGCGCCAGCACCAGGACCGGGGGCTCATCCAGATCCTGCACAGGTGCATCGCCTTGCACCAGGCCTTGCTGGCGGGCCGGGGACCACCAGGCCGGTTGCGTGCGCAGAAATGACAGAGGTCGGATAGCAGCCATCACAGCACCTCCTGGTGGTCGCGCTGCTGGGCATGCAGGTAGTGCTGCGCGGCCATCAAGGCCTTGACCGAGGCGCCCAGGCAGACCATCACCACCACGGCAAAGGCGAGCAGGGCCTCGGTTTCATGCCACTCGAATATCCAGCGGGCAATGAGCGACAGCACCAGCACATTGGCGGCCAAGGTGGCCAGGCAGGTGCAGATAAAGTCGCGAAAACGGCTGAACAGCGCCACCAGCAAGCTGGCAGCCACCAAGGCGCCGCTGAGCGCAAAGGCCGCCAGGGTCTGGCGCGTGGCCTCGTCAAACAGCTGTACGGTGGCAATGGCCGACCAGGCTGCCAGCGCGCCGCCCAGCGCCAGGCGCTGCGACCACCAGCCCATGCCACCGCGCACCCGCAGGGCCGGCACGCAGTACACCAGCAGCGGCACCAGCGCCAGCGCCAGCCAGAGCGCCAGGCGCAGCAGCAGCTGGGGCAGGGTATCGCGGTCAGCGACCAGGACCTGCCAGAGGTCGAGCTTGCCGGTCCAGAACACGATGGCGGCTGCGACGATCAGCACCCAGACGCACCAGAGCAGATCGCTGGCAGCCAGTGCCACCCAGATGAGCGAGAGCGCCGCCCAGGCGGCAAACAGCTGCCAGGCATCGGCGCCGGTCTGGTAGGTCTGGCCCACATAGGCCAGCAGGCCGCCCAGCACCAGGGTGGCGCACAGCAGCGCCGCCAGCCGCAGGCGCGGCCACAGGCATGCGGCCAGCACGGACAGCGCCAGCGTGCCCTCGATCAGACCCAGCTTGAACCAGTGCGACTGCGCCTGCCAGTTGGCCGCGACCCAAAAGATCAGCCCGCTGGCCACCAGCAGCGCGCCCACCAGCAGCAGGCCGGTGCGGATCTTGCGGGCCAGATCGGCCGGGGCACCTGCTGAGACAGCCAGTGCATACAGCGGCGCGATGCGCGGGTCGCCCGGCGCCGACTGGGCGCTGACCTGGTACAGGGTGGAGTCCATGCGTTTGTTCCTCGTTGGTGGGCCGGCTTGCACGGCGGTGCAGCGGTGGCCTTGGTGCAGCCGCCCCAGGCAGCCGGCACACAGCCTGCAATATAACCAAACGCTTCTGGGCTAAGGTGTGCGCCAGGTCAGGTAGCTTCAAACGATACTGCCGGAGCCCGCCAGGCGAGACCGGGCCGGGGCGCTCAGCGCGCGGCAGCCTGGGGCTGGGCGACAAAGCCCATGCGGCTGAGGCCGGCGCTCTGCGCCGCATCCATCAGCTCCACGGCGCGGGCATAGGGCAGGCTCTGGTCGATGGACAGCTGCACTTCGGTCTGCGGATTGCGCTCGGCCTGCTGTTTGAACAGGGCTTTGAGGGCGTCCATGTCGGTGGGCTGGCCATCGGCAAACAGCGCACCCTGGGCATTGAGCTGCACCGCAATCGCCGCCGGCGGATTGGCCCGGGTGGCGCTGGCGGCCTGGGGCAGGTCCAGGCGGATGGAGGCGGCCAGCAAGGGCGCTGCCATGATGAAGATGACCAGCAGCACCAGCATCACATCCACCAGCGGCGTCACATTGATGGCGCTGATCGGCGCGCTGGCCGGGGTTTTGTTGAAGCGACCGAATGCCATGGTGCGAAGCGGCTGGGTTGGCGGCGGCTCAGCGGCTGCCCACCAGGGCGATGCTATCCACGGCATTGTGGGCCTGCATGCCGGCATAGGCCTGCGGCGCCTGGGCGGCTTGCTGCAAGGCCCAGGTCTGCATGTCGTGGGCAAAGCCTTCGAGCAGCTCCTCGACCTGCGCGAGCTTGCGGCCCAGCAGGTTGTAGGCCAGCACAGCCGGCAAGGCAACGGCCAGGCCGGCGGCGGTCATCACCAGCGCCTCGCCCACGGGGCCGGCCAACTGCTCCAGGCTGACATGGTCGGCACCGGCCAGTGCCGCCAGCGCCTGGTGGATGCCCCAGACGGTGCCCAGCAGGCCGACAAAGGGGGCCGTGGCGCCAATGGAAGCGAGCACCGTCTGTCCCCACTGCAGCCGGTGGCTGGCGCCATGCAGCGCCTCGCGCAGCACGCGGGTGGTTTGCACCTGGGCGCCGCTGGCCACGGCCAGGCTGTGCTGGGCGGCAGGCTCGGCCGCCACAATGTGCGCAATCGCATCAGCCACCGGAGTCAGCAAGGCGGCGCGGTCAATGCTTGGCAGCGCCAGGCGTGCCTGCTCCCAGCTGCTGGCTTGCCAGAAGGCATCGGTGGCTCGCAAGGTGGCGCCATGGGCGCGGCCCAGCCACCAGGCCTTGTAGAGAATCAGCACCCAGCTGGTGACGGACATGAGCAACAAGACCAGGGCCGTGGCCCGGGCGACGCCGTCTGCTTGCGAGAGCCATTGCCCCATCGTCATGGTTGGCCGTCCTTGTAAAAGCGGGGTGGGGGTGCCGGGCTGGGTTTATTTCAGACCGAGCACGTCGTACATGTCGAACAGGCCGGCCTTCTGGCGCGCCAGGTAGCGCGCTGCCCGCAGGCTGCCATTGGCGTAACCGGCGCGGCTGCTGGACTTGTGCGAGATCTCGATGCGCTCGCCATCGCCGGCAAACAGCACCGTGTGGTCGCCGACGATATCGCCGCCGCGCATGCTGGCAAAGCCGATGCTGTTGGCCACGCGCGCGCCGGTGTGGCCAAAGCGCTCGTAGATGGCGCGGTCGGCCAGCTGGGTGCCTTGGGCTTCGGCAATCACCTCGCCCATTTTCAACGCCGTGCCCGAGGGGGCATCGACCTTGTGCTTGTGGTGCGCTTCGACGATCTCGATGTCGTAGCCGCCCTCTTGCAAGGCCTTGGCCGCCATCTCCAGCAGCTTGAAGGTCACGTTCACGCCCACGCTCATATTGGGCGAGAGCATGACGGCCGTCTTGTCGGCAAACTGGCGGATCTGCGCTTTTTGCTCCTCGCTGAAGCCCGTGGTGCCAATGACCACGCCCACGCCGCGCTCGGCCGCCAGCGCCAGGTGGGCCAGTGTGCCTTCGGGGCGGGTGAAGTCGATCAGCACATCGGCGCCCTGCAGGCCCTGGGCCAGGTCGGCGGTGATCTGCACGCCGGTGTTGCGGCCCAGAAAGGCACCCGCATCAGTGCCCAGGCTGGGGTTGCCGGCGGCATCGAGCGCGCCGCTCAGCTGCAGGTCCGTGCTGGCCAGCACGGCTTCGATCAGCATGCGGCCCATGCGGCCGCTGGCGCCTGCAATGGCGACGGCAATACGGGGGCTGTTGTCGGGGGAGAGGGGGGCGGTCATGGGTGGTTTCCTGGGGCTCAAACGGGCGGCGTCTCAGCAAACATCGGACACGGCCCAAAGACGGCGCCGGCCACCCGCTGCCAGTGCAGGGCGGGGGCATGCCAGCGCCATGGCATCAGCGCTGGGGAGATTCCAGCGGCGGGTAGCTGGCGGGCGGCGTGGCGGTGCTCGTGTCGCTGCTGCTGGTGTCGGCGCTCGGGGCGGGGGCCGGTTGATCGGCCTTGTACTTGGCCAGCTCCTCGGGCGTTGCTTCCAGGCGCGGCACCTTGGGGTTCTTGATCGAGGTCGTGACCGAGGCGACGAACTCCTGCTCGCTGGGCATCTCATCGCCTTCAAAGCGCTCCAGGCCGGTGTCGTTGAAGTACACGGTAAAGCGGCGCTCCTGCTCGGGCACACCCTTGCGCTTGATGGTGAACACGTAGTCCCAGCGGTTGGCGTGGAACACGCTGGCCAGCAGCGGGGTGCCCAGCAGATCCTTGACCTGCTGGCGGCTCATGCCTTTTTGCAGTGCGTTGACCTGCTCCTGGGTGATCACATTACCCTGCACCACCTCCACCTTGTAGGGGGTGATGGCGCTGGCGAACTTACGGCTGGCTTCATTGAAGGAGCCGCAAGCGGCCACACTGGCGCCCAGGGCCAACAGCGCCGCCATGCGGACACCGGAACGAACAAATTCAGGCATGGTTTTAGACATAGCGATATGATCGGCCATTGTAGCGGCTGGTCTCCAGGCCTTCTCCAGAAGTCCGTATACCAATCGGGCCCACTTGAAAGACCTTGTTATGAAAAATATTGAAGAACTCAAAAGCACTGGCCTTAAGGCAACGCTGCCTCGGCTGAAGATTCTGGATATCTTCCAGAACGGTGCTCAGCGCCACATGACGGCGGAAGATGTGTTCCGCGTGCTGCTGGAAGAGCGCTCCGACATCGGTCTGGCCACGGTCTACCGCGTGCTGACCCAGTTCGAGCAGGCCGGCATCCTGATCCGCAGCAACTTTGAGAGCGGCAAGGCGGTCTACGAGCTCAACGAAGGCCAGCACCACGACCATTTCGTCTGCACCAGCTGCGGCAAGGTCGAGGAGTTCTATGACCCCGAGATCGAAAAGCGCCAGCAGTCCATTGCCAAGAGCAAAGGCTGGATCGTGCATGACCACTCGATGGCCCTGTACGGCCAATGCGCGGAGTGCGCCGTCAAGGCCAAATAAGCACGGCATCCCACCGCTGCCTGCCAAAACCTGAAAAGCGAAGCGCCTCAAACGCTTCGCTTTTTTACGTTTTGCATACATAGCTTTACAGCAGCGCGACGGCACAGGCGCAGCATGGAGCCTTCTGCACCAGGCTCCAGACTCCCCATGCGCCCTAACCGACTGCTTCGACTGCCCCGACTGCTCACCCTCAGCGCCGCTGCCTTGGCGGGCACCTTGTGGCTTGGCGCCTGCGCCTCCCATGTGCCACCAGATGCGGCCAGCGCGCAGGCCGCACTGCCCGATGTGGCCGTGGTGCCGCTCAGCGCCACCCAGCGCCTGCAATGGCTGGACCGCGTCAGCTGGGGCGCCAGCGACAGCGCCGACCAGCAGCTCCAGCGCCTGGGCCTGCAGCGCTGGCTGGATGCGCAGCTTGCGCCGCGCCAGCCGCCGCGCCTGCCCGCGCAGGCCGAGCAGCAGATTGCGGCTTTGGAAATCAGCCAGCGCAGCATGCTGGAGCTGCAGCGCGACATTGCTGCGCAGCGCCTGGCCGCCCGCACGGCCACCGAGCAAGGCCAGGGAGAGGGCGAAGGCGCGCGCCTGCGCCAGGAGGTGCAGCGCCACCTGAACCAGCTTGCCGCCCAGGCCCAGCAGCGCCAGGTGCTGCGTGCGCTCTGCTCACCGGCCCAGCTGCAGGAGCAGATGACCTGGTTCTGGATGAACCACTTCAACGTCAGCACGCGCAAGGCAGAAACGCGGCTGTGGATTGGTGATTACGAGGAGCGGGCGATCCGCCCCAACGCCCTGGGCAACTTCCGCACGCTGCTCGAAGCGAGCATGCGCCACCCGGCGATGCTGCTCTACCTGGACAACGCCAGCAACGCCCAGGGCCACATCAACGAAAACTACGCCCGCGAGCTTTTGGAGCTGCACACCATGGGTGTGGGCAGCGGCTACACCCAGGCTGATGTGCAGGCCATGGCCCATGTGCTGACGGGCGTGGGTTTCAGCACCCGCGATGCCGATGCGCCGCCGCCTCGCATGGCCCCTGCGCTGCAGGCCGATTACCTGCGCGATGGCTTTTTCGAGTTCAACCCCAAGCGGCACGACTATGCGCCCCAGGTCTTGCTGGGCCAGCCGCTGCGGGCCAAGGGCATGGCGGCGGTGGACGAGGCGCTGGACCGCATCGTGGCCTCGCCCGCGACGGCGCAGTTCATGGCGCGCAAGCTGGCGGTGTTCTTCATCAGCGACAACCCGCCGCCCGCCTTGGTGCAGCGCACGGCAGCGGCCTTTGCCCGCAGCCATGGTGATATTGCCGCCACCTTGCGTGCGCTGCTGACCGCGCCCGAGGCACTGGCCCAGCAAGGCCAGCGCTTCAAGGACCCCATGCACTATGTGCTGGGCGCCGTGCGCCTGGGCTATGACGAGCGCGTGGCCAGCGATGTGCGCCCGGTGATCGGCTGGATCAACCGCCTGGGCCAGCCCATCTACGGCCATGAAACGCCCGATGGCTACCCTGCCTCGCAATCGGACTGGGCCAGTTCCGGACAGATGGCCGCGCGCTTTGATGTGGCGCGGCAGATTGCGACGCGCAGCGCCGTGCTGTTCCGCGCCGAGCCTCAGGCCGCGCTGGAGCAGCCGCCATACCCGGACCTGGCGCAGCGCGCCACCGCGCAGGCCCGCGTGGCCCAGTGGAGTGCGGCATCGCGCGACGCGCTGGCCAAGGCGCGCAATGTGCCCGACTGGAACACCTACTTTCTCTCCGCCCCCGAAATGATGGTTCGCTGACGAGGTACGCCATGCAAAGACGCCACTTTCTCTCCGCCGCCGCCAGCCTGCCGCTGGCCTTCAGCCTCGCACGGGCCCGCGCAGCCGCGCCCCGCAGCGATACACCGCGCTTTTTGCTGGTGTTTCTGCGCGGCGCCTACGACAGCAACAGCCTGCTGGTGCCCACGCACAGCGATTTCTACTATGCCGCGCGCCCCACGATCGCCATCGCCCGCCCGGGCGAGGCCAATGGCGCCTTGCCCCTGGACGCGCGCTGGGGGCTGCACCCGGCGATGGAGGGCAGCGTGCTGCCGCTGTGGCACAGCAAGCAGGCCTGCTTTGTGCCGTTTGCTGGGACCGACGACCTCTCGCGCAGTCATTTTGAAACCCAGGATTCGATCGAGCTGGGCCAGCCGCTCGATGCCCACCAGAGTTTACGCAGCGGCTTCATGAACCGCCTGGCCCAAACCTTGCAGGGCCGAAGCGACCTGGCACCGATGGCGTTTACCGCGCAGCTGCCGCTGTGCATGCGCGGGCCGGCGCGCATTGCCAACACGGCGCTGGCCAATGTGGGCAAGGGCGGCGTGGATGCCAACCGCAGCCGCGCCATTGCCGCCATGTATGCCGGCACCGCGCTGGCGCCGGCCGTGAACGAGGGCTTTGAGGTGCGCGCGGCTGTGCTGCGCGGCATGCAGGAGGAGATGGACAAGGCCGGGCGCGATGCCATCAGCGCCAAGGGCTTCAGCCTGGTGGCCCAGCGCATGGCCACCTTGATGCGCGACCAGTTTGACCTGGGCTTTGTCGATGTAGGCGGCTGGGACACCCATGTGAACCAGGGCAATGCCAGCGGTAACCTGGCCAACCGGCTGGACGACCTGGGCCGTGGCCTGGCCGCCTTTGCGCAGGAGATGGGCCCCGAGCCCTGGCGCCACTCCGTCGTGGCGGTGGTCAGCGAGTTTGGCCGCACCTTCCGTGAAAACGGCAACAAGGGCACCGACCATGGCCATGGCACCGCGTACTGGATATTGGGCGGCGGCCTGTCGGCGCAGGCCGGTGGGCGCATTGTCGGCGAGCAGATCGAGGTGAGCGAGGCGAATCTGTTCCAGAACCGCGACTACCCCGTGCTCAACGAGTACCGCAGCGTGCTGGGCGGTCTGTTTGCGCGCATGTACGGCCTGTCGCCGGCGCAGTTGCAGCAGGTGTTTCCGCAGGCCTCGGTCAAGGACCTGCGGCTGGTCTGATCCCGCTGGATCGTTTTAAAACTCACGCCCGCTGGCCATGGCCTTGCGGTGCCGGTCGACAAACTCCTGGTAGGTGTCAATGCCGCGCAGCTGCAAGATGGTGTTGCGCACGGCCGCTTCGACCAGCACCGCGATATTGCGGCCGGCCACCACCTGGATCACCACCTTCATCACCGGAATGCCCAGCACGTCCTGGGTCAGCGGTGCGGCGGGCAGGCGGTCGTAGTCGCGCTCCATGGTTTCCTTGCGCACCAGGTGCACGATCAGCTTGAGCCGCATCTTGCGGCGCACGGCCGTCTCACCAAAGATGGCGCGGATATCGAGCAGGCCGATGCCGCGCACTTCCAACAGGTTCTGCAGCAGGTCGGGGCACTTGCCTTCGATCGTGGTCTGGTTGATGCGGTAGAGGTCCACGGCGTCATCGGCCACCAGGCCATTGCCCCGGGTGATCAGCTCCAGGCCCAGCTCGCTCTTGCCCAGGCCGGATTCACCGGTGATCAGCACGCCCATGCCCAGGATGTCCATGAACACGCCATGCATGGTAGTGCGGTCGGCGAAATGCTTGGACAGGAAGGCGCGCAGCACATCGATGACAAAGGCGGCCGACTCCTTGGTGGAGAACATCGGGATGTGCGCGCGCTCGCACATGGACAGCAGCTCATCGGGCGCGCCCTGGCCATCGGCCAGCACCAGCACCGGTGGCTCCAGGGTCACGATGCGGGCAATGCGGCGGCGGCAGTCTTCGGTGGTGGAGTTGGTGAGGTAGGCGATCTCGCGCTCGCCCAGCACCTGCGCCCGGTAGGGGTGGATGTAGTTGAGGTAGCCCACCAGGTCGGCGCTGGAGCGGGCGCTGCGCACCGCCACTTCGTCAAAGCGGCGCTCGGAGGCCCCCAGGCCCGCCAGCCATTCCCAGCGCAGCGAGGCACGGAACTCCTCGAACAACACATCTGCGCTTACGACATTGGGTTTCACGGTGCAGTCCTTTCAAAGCCAGAGCGCGCAGCAACGCCACCCGCCAGTGTCAAAGACTAGCAGGAAAAACGGGGTTCAAGGCAGATACGGGTGCTCGCTTGGGGCCTGCTGGCGCAGGCGCGCGGCGTTCAGGCGTGGGCGGTCGAGGTGTTGTTGGCCGACGATTGCCAGGTGTCGATCATCTGGTGCAGCTGCTCGGCATTGGTGCTGGCCTTCATCTGCTCGCGCAGGCTGGCATTGGACAGCAGCTCGGCAATCTCGCCGAGGATCTCCAGGTGCTGCTGGGTGGCCGCTTCTGGCACCAGCAAAAAGATCAGCAGGTTGACCGGTTGCTCATCGGGCGCGTCAAAGCCAATGGCGCGCTCGAGCTGGAAGACCGCCGCCATCGGGGACTTGAGGCCCTTGATGCGCCCATGCGGAATGGCCACGCCATGCCCCAGACCGGTCGAGCCCAGTCGCTCACGTGCAAACAGGCTGTCGGTGACCAAGGCGCGCGAGAGGCCGTGCAGACTCTCGAACAGCAGGCCCGCTTCTTCAAATGCACGTTTTTTACTGGAAACATCCACACTCACTAGCACTTGAGCTGGAGGCAAGATAGAGGCAAGACAGTTCATAGTGGAGTGCGGCTATATGGCTAGCTACTGAGAGCATGATCAAACGAACGCAGCAACACCTGGATGCAGGTGTTGCTGCACGTATTATCGGTCAGTACTCAAACAGAATCTTTTTCCTCGGCAAAAAGCAGAGGGTTTACGCCATTGCTTGCCGCAACGCATCGCTGTAGTGAGATTGAACACGTTGCTTGTGACGGGCGACCATACGGTCCAGCCTGTCGACCAAAGCATCTACCGCGGCGTACAAATCGTGGTGAGAGCATTGAACACAGAGTTCGTCGCCCTTGACCCGCAGATTGCACACCACACGCTGCCGTTTCTCCTTTTCCTTCTGCTTTTCCACCGAAAGTAAAACTTTGGCATCCACCACCTGGTCAAAGTGTCGCGTAATGCGCATCAACTTGGATGTTACATATTCGCGCAGCGCCGGGGTCACCGCCAAATGGTGACCGCTGATCGTCAGGTTCATGAACAAGTCTCCTTCTGCAAACCAAGAAAAGTGACCGGATCCGTTGGAAGCCAGGCCACCCCGAGGGGGAAACACATGCATGCGTGTAAACCATGATGCGCCTGGACCTACAAAATTGCAAGTCTATGACAACCCGGTCCACTGGGTTTCTGGCTTGCATGGACCGCCAGAAGCTGCTGTGTTGGTTACAAATTGCCCGCGCCGTGCTGCAAAAAATGGAGGGCCCATGCGCCGTGCTGGGCGCTTTGGGGGCGATTGCAAGCGCTGGCAGGGCATGCCGATGCTGGGCGCTGTCACGTAAGGGCCTACGTGTTCGGGGGCCCGCTGCGCCCAATACTGCACCGCAATCCAAGGCATCCCGGCAGCCCGGGCGAGGTCATGGGGGTGGACGACTACAATCGAGCGCTTGCCTTGCCGAGGTTGCGCGGCTGTCCGTGCTTACTGTCTTTACGCAGGGTGCCTGTCCATAGTTCTGCATCACCATGACCCAGCCCGTACCTTCTGCACTGCATACCTCCAAGCTCCATTCCCTGCCCCTGCTGGCCCGCGGCAAGGTGCGCGACAACTACGCCGTCGGCAACGACCGCATTCTGATGGTGGCTTCGGACCGTCTGTCGGCCTTCGATGTGATCATGGGCGAGCCCATCCCGGGCAAGGGCGCGTTGCTGACGCAGATGGCTCTGTACTGGTTCGACAAGCTCGGCGACATCTGCCCCAACCACCTGACCGGCGAGGCGCCCGAGTCGGCCGTGCAGCCCGATGAAGTGGCCCAGGTGCATCTGCGCTCCATGCTGGTCAAGCGCCTCAAGCCCGTGCCGATCGAGGCCGTGGTGCGTGGCTACCTGGCGGGCAGCGGCTGGAAGGAATACCAGGAATCGCAAGCGGTCTGCGGCGTGCCCCTGCCCGCAGGCCTGATCAATTCCGCCAAGCTGGCCGAGCCCATCTACACGCCAGCGGCCAAGGCCGAAGCGGGCGAGCACGACGAGAACATCACCTTCGAGCGCACCGTCGAGATGGTGGGCCCCGAGCTGGCCGCGCAGATCCGCGACATCAGCATCGCCATCTACAAGAAGGCCGCCGCGATTGCGCTGACCAAGGGCATGATCATTGCCGACACCAAGTTTGAGTTTGGCCTGGACGAAGACGGCAAGCTGGTGCTGATGGACGAGGTGCTGACGCCCGACAGCTCACGCTACTGGCCGGTGGAAGGCTATGCCGACGCGCTGGCGACCGGCGCCAACCCCCCCAGCTATGACAAGCAGTTTGTGCGCGACTGGCTGGAGCAGGCCAAGGTCAACGGCAAGCCCTGGGACAAGACGGCCCCGGCACCGCGCCTGCCACAAGAAGTGATCGACAAGACGGCTGCCAAGTACCGCGAAGCGCTGGAACGTCTGACGGCCTGACGGCAGGGGGCCTGATGGCCCCGCAGGCAAGTGTCTGCTGCGGCCCGCTCAGGCCGTGGCGCTCAGCCGGGCATCGGCTTTTTTCAGCCACAGGCGCAGGCTGTCCACCAGGTCTTTGCGGCTGAACGAGCAACTCTCCTCGTCAAACAGCGCGCTCGATTCGAGCCGGTCGAGCAGCTGCAGCAATACATCCTGGAACTGCGCAGGCAGCGCGCCGAGCAAATCGGTATAGCTGCGTGCCTGCTGGCTCAGGGCCGCTGCATCCATATGGCCGGCCTCGAAATGGTCCAGCCCGTCTTGTAAGGCGCCCAATTGGCGCAGCGCAGCCGATTGCATCGTGGTCTCCTGGTGGCTCAACATGGCTGCAGTGTAGAGGCCTTTGTGCCGGCCGAGCCTGGGATTTGCCAGGGGCCATTGGCAGCGCAGCCTGGCTGCCCTGGCGCAAATGCCCGACAATAGCCCCCATGAATGCCCTGAACATTTCGGAAACCATGCAGGCCCTGGGGCTGCAGGCCAAACAAGCCTCTGCCCAGATGGCCAAAGCACCTTCTGCTATCAAAAACAAGGCCTTGCTGGCGCTGGCACGTTTGCTGCGCGACCAAACCGAGGCCTTGCAGGCCGACAACGCCAAGGACCTGGCACGCGCGCAGGCCAATGGCCTGTCGGCGCCGATGGTGGACCGCCTGCGCCTGACGCCCAAGGTGCTGGAGACCTGTGCCCAGGGCTGCGAGCAGCTGGCAGCCATGGCCGATGTGGTGGGCGAGGTGGTGGGCATGAAGCAGATGCCCAGCGGCATCCGCGTGGGCCAGATGCGCGTGCCCCTGGGTGTCTTCGGCATGATCTATGAAAGCCGCCCCAATGTGACCATCGAGGCGGCCAGCCTGTCGATCAAGAGCGGCAATGCCTGCATCTTGCGCGGGGGCTCCGAAGCCATCGATTCCAACAAGGCGCTGGCGCGCCTGGTAGAGCAGGCGCTGCTGGAGGCCGGTTTGCCCGCCACCGGTGTGCAGCTGGTGCAGACCACGGACCGCGAGGCCGTGGGCCAGCTGATTGCGATGCCCGAATTTGTCGATGTGATCATTCCGCGCGGCGGCAAGGGCCTGATCGAGCGCATCAGCCGCGAAGCCAAGGTGCCGGTGATCAAGCACCTGGACGGCAACTGCCATACCTATATCGATGCGCCCAGCGACCTGGACATGGCCGTCAAGGTGACCGAAAACGCCAAGACGCAGAAATACAGCCCCTGCAATGCGACCGAAAGCCTGCTGGTGGCGCGCGCCGTGGCGGCAGATTTTCTGCCCCGCATTGGCGCGGTGTTTGCCGCCAAGGGGGTGGAGATGCGGGCCGATGCCGAAGCGCTGGCGCTGCTGCAGGCCGTGCCCGGTGCCCGCCTGCAGGCGGCGACCGAGCAGGATTGGTCCGAAGAGTACCTGGCCGCCGTCATCAGCATCAAGGTGGTGGCCGGGGTGGACGAGGCGATTGCCCATATCAACCATTACTCCAGCCACCATACCGATGCGATCATCACGCGCGACCACATGCATGCGCAGCGCTTTTTGCGCGAGGTGGACTCGGCCAGCGTCATGGTCAACGCCAGCACGCGCTTTGCCGATGGCTTTGAATACGGGCTGGGCGCCGAAATCGGCATCAGCACCGACAAGTTCCATGCCCGTGGGCCCGTGGGTATCGAGGGCCTGACCTCGCTGAAATACATTGTGCTGGGCGAAGGCGAAGTGCGCGGCTGATACCGGTTGCGGCCGCTGATCTTTGCTGACCGGCCGCCTCTTGCCCACGTTATGATGCGGCCATGCCAGGCCGCTCCCTAGCGGCTGGCGCCTCATGCTATGAAAATTCTGATCCTCGGCGCAGGCCGCGTGGGCGAGAGTGTCGCCGAAAGCTTGCTGAGTGAAAAAAACGACATCACCGTGATCGACACGGATGGTGTGCGCCTGCGCGATCTCGAAGGCCGCTTCGATCTGCGCGGCGTCGTGGGCAATGGCATCAGCCCCGAGGTGCTGGCCGAGGCCGGTGCGGCGGACACGGACATGCTGATCGCCTGCACCTCCCAGGACGAGACCAATCTGACCGCCTGCAAGATCGCGCAGGTGCTGTTCAACATCCCCACCCGCATCGTGCGGGTGCGCTCGGTAGCCCTCAAAAGCCATGCCGAGCTGCTGTCCGACACCGGCTTTGGCGTGACGCATGCGTTCTGCCCCGAAGAAGCGCTGATGGGCTACATCGGCAAGCTGGTGACCTACCCCGAAGCACTGCAGGTGCGTGAATTTGCCCAGGGTCATGTGGCGCTGGCGTCGGTGCGCGCGCGTGGCGGCGCGCCGGTGGTGGGCCTGAGCGTGGCCGATGTGCGCCAGAACCTGCCCCATGGCACGGTGCGTGTGGTGGGCGTCTACCGCCGCTTCCACCACGAGGCCGACCGCCTGGTGCCCACCGAGGGCAGCACCCGCATTGAGCCGGGTGACGAGGTGTTTGTGCTGTCGGACAAGGAGCAGCTGGGCGATGTGCTGGCGGCCTTCAACCGCCAGGTGGGGGAGCAGGCCGAGGTGGTGCGCCGCGTCATGGTGGCCGGCGGCGGGCGCGTGGGCATGCGCTTGGCGCGCGCGCTGACCAAGGAATCGCGGCGCTTTCAGGTCAAGATCATCGAGAAAAGCGAGGACCGCTGCGTCTACCTCGCCTCGCGCCTGCCGTCCGACGTGCTGGTGCTCAAGGGCGATGCGACCGACGAGACCTTGATGGAGAACGAGAACGTCGAGGATGTGGATCTGTTTGTGGCCATCACCGATGACGACGAGGACAACATCATGTCCTGCCTGTTGGCCAAGAAGCTGGGCGCGACCCGGGTGCTGGCGCTGATCAACCGGCGCACCTATGCCGACCTGATGCATGGCACGCAGATTGACATTGCGCTGTCGCCCGCCCAGGCCACCTTGGGCGAGCTGCTGGCCTATGTGCGCCAGGGTGATGTGCAGGCCGTGCACAGCCTGCGCCGGGGCGTGGCCGAGGCGATTGAGATTGTGGCGCGCGGCGATGCGAAAACCTCGCGCGCCGTGGGCCGGCGGGTGGGCAGCCTGCGCCTGCCGCGCGATGTGCACATCGGCATGATTGTGCGCGGCCTGCCCGCGCCCGATGCGCGCAACACCAACGGCAGCGAGACCGCCGAGCGCGATGAAGAAGAGCGCAATGACGAGCAGGTGGAGGTGATCGTGCCCACCAGCGGCACCATCATCCAGAGCAATGACCATGTCATTCTCTTCTTGCCGAACAAGCGCCTGGTGCACGAGGTCGAGGCCCTGTTCCGTGTCGGGGTGACCTTTTTCTAGGCCCGGCCGATGACTGATCTTCGACCCGTGCTGCGCGTATTGGGCATTTTGCTGCTGATGTTTGGCGGCACGATGGCCGTGCCCGCGATCTCCTCGCTGTGGCTCGATGACGGGGTGTTTGGCGTCTACCCGCTTACCATGGGTATCACCTGGGCCTGTGGCCTGGTGCTGTGGTGGCTGGCGCGCCATGAGCAGCGCGAGCTGCAGGCGCGCCACGGCATCATGCTGGTCGCCTTTGTGTGGATGGTGTTCCCACTGTTTGCCGCGCTGCCGCTCTACCTTGGCTTCGAGCGCATTGACCGGGCGCTGAGCTGGCAGCATGCCTATTTTGAAGCGGTCTCGGGCCTCACGACCACCGGCTCCACCGTGCTCAACCATGTGGATACCTTGCCGGTGTCGCTCAACATCTGGCGCACTTTCTTGCAGTGGATGGGGGGCATGGGCATTTTGATTCTGGCCGTGGCCATCCTGCCGATGATTGGCATGGGCGGCAGCCAGCTTTTCCGCGCCGAGGCCGCCGGCCCGGTGAAGGACACCAAGCTCACGCCGCGCATGGCCGAGACTGCCAAGGGCCTCTGGGGCGTGTACGGCCTGTTTTCCGTGCTTTGCGCGCTGGCCTACTGGCTGGCCGGCATGACGCCGCTCGATGCGGTGATGGTCATGTTCACCACGGTGAGCCTGGGCGGACTCACGCCCCATGACGCGAGCTTTGCCTATTTCAACTCACCGCTGATCGAGGGCATCTGCACGGTCTTCATGCTGCTGGCCAGCTGCAACTTCGCGCTGTATTTTGTCGCCATCCGCAAACGCAATGTCTGGGTGCTGTACCGGCAGCCCGAGTTCCGCGCCACCATCGGCACCTTGCTGGGTGGCGGCTTGCTGGTGGCGGGCCTGCTGTGGTTCAAGGGCGTGTACGGGCCGCTCGAATCGCTGCGCATGGGCGTGTTCCACACCGTGTCGGTGGCCACCACCACCGGCTATGCGGCCGTGGATTTTGGCCTGTGGCCGCCATTTGCGCCGGTCTTCATGCTGCTGCTGTCGGGCGTGGCCACTAGCGCGGGCTCGACCGGCGGCGGCATCAAGATGATCCGCATGCTGCTGCTGCTCAAGCAGACCCGGCGCGAAATGCGCCGCCTGGTCCACCCCAATGCGGTGCAGCCGGTGACGGTGGGCGGCCTGGCGGTGGATGAGCGGGTGATCTTTTCGGTGCTGGCCTTCATGCTGGTGTACTGCGCCACCATTGCGGTGCTGACCATGGCCTTGCTGTTCACGGACATGGATTTGCACAACGCGCTGGGCGCCGTGCTTGCCAGCGTGAACTGTGCCGGTGTAGGCTGGGGCGATCTGGGCCCCAGCAACAATTTTGCCGGCCTGACCAGCTTTCAGCTGAGCGTGACCACCCTGGGCATGCTGATGGGCCGGCTGGAGATCCTCAGCTTTCTGGCCCTGTTGACACCGGCTTTCTGGCGAAGGTGAGTGCTTGCTAGGTAGGGCGGCAGCAAAGTTCTGGTGACTTTGGCCCTCAACTCTCTACAATTGGTACTCAATTGTTTTTTGCTCGTTTTTTTTGAGCCCTCAAACAGTATTCATTTATGGTCCCGAATCTCATAACAGCCCTAACGGGGCCCATCAACGAATTGGAACAGCGCATGCTCGATGCCATGCCCGCGATCGAGCGCTGGTTCCGTCTGGAGTGGATGGAGCACACGCCTCCGCTCTATTCGTCGGTGGATATCCGCAATGCCGGCTTCAAGCTCGCACCGGTTGATACCAACCTGTTCCCCGGCGGTTGGAACAACCTGACGCCAGAGATGGTGCCGCTGGCTGTGCAATCGGCAATGGCTGCGATTGAAAAGATCTGCCCCGAGGCGCGCAACCTGCTGATCATTCCCGAGAACCAGACGCGCAATCCCCAGTACCTGGCCAATCTGGTGCAGCTGCAGCATATCTTCTCGATGGCGGGGCTGAATGTGCGCATCGGCTCGATCGATCCGGAGGTCAAGGAGACCATCAAGCTCAAGGTCGGCAATAAGGAGCTGGTGATTGAGCCGGCGCTGCGCCATGGCCGCCGGGTGGGCCTGAAGTATTTCGACCCCTGCACGATCTTGCTGAACAATGACCTGTCCACCGGCGCGCCCGGCATTCTGGAAGAGGTGTATGAGCAGTTTGTGCTGCCGCCGCTGCATGCGGGCTGGAGCGTGCGCCGCAAGAGCCGCCATTTTCAAAGCTATGAAGAGGTGGCCAAGCGCTTTGGCAAGCTGATGGGGATCGACCCCTGGCTGATCAACCCGATGTTCAGCAGCCGCAAGGGCGTGGACTTCACCGATGGCAGCGAGCATGCACTCGATGAGTTGCGTGAAGATGTCGACGTGATGCTGACCAAAGTGCGCCGCAAGTACAAGGAATACGGCATCAAGGAAACGCCCTTTGTCGTCGTCAAGGCCGACAACGGCACCTATGGCATGGGCGTGATGAGCGTGCATGACGCCAAGGAGCTGCGGCAGCTGTCGGTCAAGACCAAGAACCAGATGTCGCTGGTCAAGGACGGCCAGCAGGTCCATGACATGATCATCCAGGAGGGTGTGCAGACCGTCGAGCGCATGGACAAGGAAGCGGCCGAGCCGGTGGTCTACATGATTGACCGCTATGTGGTGGGCGGCTACTACCGCGCCCACTCCGACAAGGGCGCCGAGGACAACCTCAATGTGCCCGGCGCGCATTTCATCCCGCTGTCGTTCGAGCACGGCATCTCGCCGGGTGACTCGGTCGGGGCCAGCGCGCCCAACCGCTTCTATATGTATGGCGTGGTGGCGCGGCTGGCGATGCTGGCGGCCAGCTATGAGCTCGAGGCGACCGACCCGGACGCTGAAATCTACGACTGAGCCGTTTGCGGCCTTCCTGCAACCTCTGATTGCCGCCCGCTGCTGATCCGCCATTCGGGCTTGTCCGGATGCGCGGCTTCACTGCGGGCGCAACAACAGGCGCACAATGCAAACCAATCCACTACAAGCATGCCTGATGCGGCATGGCACAAAGGCTTGATGTGCAACACAACAATAAATCCGCACTCCCCGCGCTGACGCTAGGCGCCATCGGGGTGGTGTATGGCGATATCGGCACCAGCGTGCTGTACTCGCTCAAAGAGGTGTTTGGCTCCGGCCATGTGCCTTTCACCCACGACAACGTCTACGGCGTCCTGTCCATCCTGTTCTGGACCTTGACCTTGATCGTCTCGCTCAAATACGTGGTCCTGGTGCTGCGGGCGGACAACAACGGCGAGGGCGGGCTGATTGCGATGCTGGCGCTGGCCTCGCAAGCGGTCAAGGACAAGCCCAGGCTGCGCTCGGTGCTGATGCTGGTCGGTATCTTTGGTACCTGTCTGTTCTACGGTGATGGCGTGATCACGCCGGCCATCTCGGTGCTCTCGGCCGTCGAAGGCCTGGAAGTGGTCTCGCCCGGCTTCAAGTCCTGGGTGATTCCGCTCACCTTGGTGGTCCTGCTGCTGCTGTTTTGGGTGCAAAAACGGGGCACGGCGGGCATCGGCAAGTTCTTCGGGCCCATCATGGTGGTCTGGTTCATCTGCATTGCCGCCTTGGGCGTCTGGAACATTGTGGACCACCCGCAGGTGCTGTGGGCGCTCAGCCCGCACCATGCGCTGGGCTTTATCGGCCGCCATCCCGGCATCAGCTTCATCATTCTGGGCGCCGTGGTGCTCTGCGTGACCGGGGCGGAAGCCTTGTATGCCGACATGGGCCATTTCGGCCGCAAGCCCATTCGCCTGGCTTGGTTCAGCGTGGCCATGCCGTCCCTGGTGCTCAATTACTTTGGCCAGGGCGCGCTGGTGCTGGAAAACGCTGAAGCCGTGAAGAACCCCTTTTTCATGCTGGCGCCCGGCTGGGCACTGCTGCCCCTGGTGCTGCTCGCGACGATGGCGACGGTGATCGCATCGCAGGCGCTGATCACCGGCGCCTTCAGCGTCACCAAGCAGGTCATCCAGCTCGGTTACCTGCCGCGCATCCAGATCCTGCACACCAGCGTGCGCGACACTGGGCAGATCTACATCCCCTTTGTGAACTGGAGCCTGTTCCTGACCATTGTGCTGGCGGTAATCCTGTTCAAGTCCAGCAGCAATATGGCAGCGGCCTACGGGATCGCGGTGACCCTGGACATGACCATCACCACGGTGCTCACCTTCTTTGTATTGCGCTATGGCTGGAAATATGCGCTGTGGATGGCGCTGGCGCCGACGGTGTTCTTCTTCTGTATAGACATCACTTTCTTTGCCTCCAATCTGCTCAAGCTGTTCGATGGCGGCTGGTTCCCGCTGGCCATCGGCCTGTGCCTGTTCGTCGTGATGATGACCTGGAAGCGCGGGCGCGAGCTGGTCTACCAAAAGCTCCATGCCGATGGCATCGATCTGCAGTCCTTCCTGCAGATGGTGCTGCAGGCGCCGCCTACGCGGGTGCCGGGCACGGCGGTGTTCCTGACCTCCGACGCCCATGTGGTGCCCACGGCCTTGCTGCACAACCTCAAGCACAACAAGGTGTTGCATGAGCAGAACATGTTCGTCAACATCGTCTACCACGAGGTGCCCTGGATCGGCCTGGAAAAGCGCGCCGTGATCGAGCCGCTGGGGGGCGACTGCTGGCGCGTGCAGCTGAACTACGGCTTCAAGAACGATGTCGATGTGCCCAATGCGCTGCACCAGCTGCGCGGCCATGGCTGCGATACCGGGCAAATGGTGACCAGCTACTTCCTCTCGCGCGACGTGTTTGTGCCCACGGACAAGGCCAGCGCCGGGATGGCACCTTGGCGGCAGAAGTTGTTTGCCCAGATGCACCACAATGCAGCAGGTGCGGCAGAGTTCCTGCTGCTGCCGAGCAACAGCGTCGTGGAGCTGGGCTCCAAACTCGAAATTTAACCAGCCAGGGCTGCTCACCCGCTGCGCGCACCCCGGGCCAGCGAACACCGTGGCGGCGCGAAAGGGTGTATGCGGTTTTTCAAGGACATGAGCGCATCGGCGCTCATCGCAGGCTTTGTCACGGTGCTGGTGGGCCTGACCAGTTCCATCGCGATTGTGTTCCAGGCGGCGCAAAGCTTTGGCGCCACTCCCGCGCAGGTCTCGTCCTGGGTCTGGTCGCTGGGTATTGGTGTGGGCCTGTGCTGCTGGGTGCCCAGCATCTTGCTGCGCAAGCCGGTGGTCGTGGCCTGGTCCACTCCGGGTGCTGCGGTGCTGGCCACGGCCGGCGCCACCGGCGCATTCGGCATGGGTGATGCCATTGGCGCCTTCATCATCAGCGCCGTACTGATTGCGGTGGTGGGCATGACGGGCTGGTTCGAGCGGCTGATGAACCGCATCCCGATTGCGATTGCCTCGGCCCTGCTCGCGGGCGTGCTGACCCGCTTTGGCCTGGATGCCTTTGCCGCCGCGCAGACCAATACCTGGCTGGTGGTGGCCATGCTGGTCACCTACCTGCTGGGCCGGCGCCTGCTGCCGCGCTATGCGGTCATGCTGACCTTGGCGGTCGGCATTGTGGTGGCGCTGCTGCAGCACAAGATCCAGTGGTCTGCCGTGCAGCCGGGCCTGACGATGCCGGTGTTCACCATGCCCAGCTTCAGCTGGCAGGCCGCCATCAGCCTGGCGCTGCCGCTGTTTGTTGTCACGATGGCCTCGCAGAACCTGCCGGGCGTGGCCATCATCCGGGGTTCGGGGTACGACCTGCCGGTCTCCAAGCTGATCACGATGACGGGCCTGGCCACCTTGCTGCTGGCGCCCTTTGGCGCCTTTGGCATCAACCTGGCGGCCATCACCGCCGCCATCTGCATGGGGCCCGAATCCCACCCCGACAAGGCCAGGCGCTATGCGGCCGCCGTTGTCTGCGGCGTCATCTATGTGCTGATCGGCTGGTTCGGGGTCGTCATTGCCGGCCTGCTGACCGCATTCCCGCACGAGCTGGTGGTGGCGATCGCCGGCATTGCGCTGCTGGGCACCATCGGGGGCGGCCTGCACACGGCCTTGCAAGGCGAGCAGTACCGCGAAGCGGCGCTGATCACCTTCCTGGTGGCGGTGAGCGGCGTGACAATAGCCGGAGTGGGATCGGCCTTTTGGGGCGTGGTCGCAGGCAGCCTTGCGCTTTTTGTGCAACATTACGGCAAGCGCCGCTCGGCTTGAGCGCGCCTAGTTCTGTTCGTTTCTGCTTGCGTGGCCCTCTGGTGGGCAGGCAAGGCCATTGAATACACAGGGCGGCCCCCAGGCCGCCGACCCACACCATGCATATCCTCTTTGTTGCCGATCCGATTGAGTCCTTCAAGATCTACAAGGACAGTACCTTCGCGATGATGCGCAGCGCCCAGGCGCGCGGCCACCGCATCACCGTCTGCGAGCCGCGGCACATCCGCTGGATCAGCGGCGAGAAGGTCTCGGCCCAGGTGCGCGACATTGTGCTGACCGGTGACGAGACGCGCTGGTTTGACGAAGCACCCGGCCGCCGTGCCGAGCTGGCCGAGTTCGACGCCATCGTCATGCGCAAGGATCCGCCCTTCGACAGCGAGTACTTCTACGCCACGCACCTGCTCGGCCAGGCCGAGCGTGAAGGTGCCAAGGTCTTCAACAAGCCAGCCGCCTTGCGCGACCACCCCGAAAAGCTGGCCGTGATGGAGTTTGCCGAATACGCGCCCGTGACCCTGGTCACCCGCAGCGCGCAAGATATCCGCGACTTCCACGCCGAGCACAAGGACATCATCTTGAAGCCCCTGGACGGCATGGGTGGCATGGGCATCTTCCGCGTCGGTGCCGATGGCATGAACCTGGGCAGCATCATCGAAACCTTGAACCTGGACGGCGCCCAGAGCGTGATGGTGCAAAAGTACCTGCCTGAAATCACCAAGGGCGACAAGCGCGTGCTGATCATTGGCGGCCAACCCGTGCCGTTCTGCCTGGCGCGTATTCCGCAGGGCAATGAAGTGCGTGGCAACCTGGCTGCTGGCGGCAAGGGTGTGGCGCAAGCGCTGGAGCCGGAAGACCGGGCCATTGCCGAGCACATCGGCGCGCGCCTGGCGCCGCGCGGCTTGCTGCTGATCGGGCTGGACATCATTGGCCACCGCATCACCGAGATCAATGTCACCAGCCCCACCTGCTTCCAGGAGATCGAGCAACAGGCCGGCTTCCCTGTGGGCGACATGTTCGTCGAAGCACTGGAAAAGGCCGTTGCAGGCGCCGTCTGACACACGCCTGCAAAAAAGACGGACGTTTTCCTGACGCCTCGGGAAAACGCCTATACAATAGCGTCTATCGACAGCACGATGCCTTGCAAAGCTGCCAGACTCGAAAGAGGGCGGTTCGCAAGGTTTGTTTTTTTGAGGTGCTGACAAGGGGTTAGCGGAAACGCTGAAAACTTTGTCAAACTGTTCAAAAAGCTGTGCTACAATACAAGGCTTCGCTGATCGCGGCGAAGGGGATCCAGGGGCTCAGGCTCTTGGGTTAGGTCTTTAAAAATTAACAGCCGATAAGCGTGGGCGTTTGGTGGCGATTGCCATATGTTCTTCGGAGCAAAACAAGCG
>NZ_JBBGYU010000010.1:0-241976 GCF_037479555.1 Comamonas sp. MYb396
TGTGCACGATGGGTTGCGTGCACACGATGTTGCGAGACGGAGAGAGTCACTTCAAGATGGGTTCACCGCGCGCTTACAGTTCAAAGAATCTTTCTGGCGGCCATTAATTGAAATTAAGCTTCAAGCGATGTACGAGGTCGGTGATAGAAGCCTGCCAAGCGTAGCGTCCGAATGGGCTAGTGATATACCTTTGGCACGTGAGCTTCTTATCCGACTTCACAAGGAGAGGCCTGAGGAATTAGCCGACGCGCGAAGGAGCGCACTGAATATTAATGCTGCAACAACCGCCAGCATCACAGCTCCTACAAGATATGTGACTTCAATTTTTAGGTCCCCTCAAGAGCAGGCTTTCTATTTGGCTATGACCGACACTGTTCCCAAGCTTTTGCCTTAACCCAACCTTGCAATGAGTGCCGTTCTTAACTTTACAGAACTGGAAAATATAATATCTGCAGCTTCAAAGAAATTCTTCTTCAATGCCCAGTTTGATTGTGTCGTCGTAGATCCAGGGCAGGACTATCGTCCATCCTATTTCTTTGAGCTAGATAGTAGTTTTCATGACACTGCAGAGGCTAGAAATCGTGATCAAATGAAGAATGAGATCTGCGCTGCGGCCGGCATTAAACTAATCCGCATACGAGCGTTTGAGCAAAAGGAGACAACTCGAGAGGCCTTTGCACAGCTTATTCGAGAGATTTTAATGCCCGCCCCCCTTTAAGCGAGCGTTTAAAACATTGATATTCTCTGAAACAAGCAATGCATCAGGTTTAGATTTATTTTTTGATAGCCAATATCAATTTTTAGAAATATCATTTACGGATATCTAACTCAACCGTTCAGTAATGCATTTTATTTTCGATAGATCGTGGTTTACACCTTCTCGCTGATATCAATCAAGTTACGATACCAACAGTACTTGGATTCCAAATGTTATTCGATACTGCACACCCCCCGCAATACAACCCGCCTTACGAAAACGCAACTGACGACCTCTTTGCGAGACACTTCCTACGATATGCAGCAGCCGGAATCTCTTTCGAACCACAGCACGGGATGCAAACGCTGTGCGGAGATTTTATTATTGACTTTCTTGTCGTGGATCATGAAGGACGTCACATTGGAATAGAGTGCGACGGTAAAGAATCTCACGATCTCTCGCGTGATGAATGGCGTGATGGAATGATTCTAGGCGAGAAACATCTCGATGCTATATATCGTTTCAGGGGGCAAGATCTCCACTATGCTTGGGAAGATGTGATGTACTTTCTTTTCAGCATGGAGCCGACAATATTTGCTACCAATGCACCACTCAATTTGGAAGTGCTGATTAGTGAAGAGGTTCGCGAGAGTACTCAGGATCGGTACCGAGAGTTCTATTCCTTTCGCTATCCCCAAGAATGCAAGATTCCGTGCGACTTCCTTTCCATTGCGCGCCGGCGCGACCTCCCCGGAGATAGGCGGAACTTCTGGCAGACCGCGTACCATTTCGCCGCAAGCATCGGCGGCGGACCGCTCGATGAAGTCATACATCGATTTCGTATGACGGCTGCGACATTCGACAATAGTCACTCGTAAGCTTACGGGTGTCAGGGTGAGGGCCTAGAGCTACAACCAGCTGCTTTTACAGGCTGACCGTTTTAGACTCCTTCTCAACAGAATAACCACTGGCATAAGTCCGGATGTTCTTCACCCAAAAAGCATCGTTGCACTATCGGGTGCGATTCGATCCAGGCCATAGGTTGGGATACTTGAGCCATGCCACCGCTGCTGCGCGAGCCGCTCAGCGGCGCTGGGCATGGCATGCCGATTCGCTTAAGCCGCCGCGCAGTCTTTAGTAGCAGCCGTGAGAGCCTCTCCAAGTGTCACTAATGCAGCGTCAAACTGCGCCTGTGGGATCGTCAGCGGGTAAAGGAAGCGCACCACGTTTCCATAGACTCCGCAACTCAAAAGGATGAGTCCACGAGCAAGTGCTTCCTTAAGCACTCGGGCAACAACTACAGCATCAGGCTTACCAGTGGCATCTACAAATTCGACAGCGACCATTGAGCCCTGTCCGCGAACATCGAAGATGAATTCGCATCGGTCTCTCCAGCCATTTAGAAACTCTTGCAGTTGCTCACCCAGCCGGGTGGCGCGGGTCAGGAGATCCTCTTCTCCAATTACGTCTATCACCGCGTTCGCTGCGGCAACGGCAAGGGGGTTGCCTGCGTAAGTACCGCCCAAACCGCCAGGATTTGGCGCATCCATGACTTCCGCTCGGCCACATACCGCGGCTAACGGCATGCCACCTGCTAGGCTCTTCGCCATAGTGACTAAGTCGGGCTTCACCTCATGATGTTCCATTGCAAACATTCGTCCAGTGCGACCAAAACCAGTTTGCACTTCATCGGCAATCATCAGCATGCCATGTGTATCGCACAGCGCGCGCAGATGTTCCATTAGCGCTGTAGGAGCAATGTTGAAGCCTCCCTCGCCCTGCACCGGCTCAATAATTATCGCTGCGATTCTTTGAGGATCAATATCGTACTTGAGCAAGTGCTCTAGCGCTTTAATGCTGTCTTCCACCGTTACGCCATGTGCAGGATTGGGGAACGGGACATGGTACACCTCAGGAAGCATGGGACCAAAGCCGGCCTTGTATGGCTGTACTTTTCCAGTCAACGACATTCCCAGAAACGTTCGGCCATGGAAGGCACCACCGAAGGCAATGACGCCCGAGCGTTTTGTGTAGGCGCGGGCGATCTTTACTGCGTTCTCGACGGCCTCAGCGCCAGTAGTAAAGAATCCTGTCTTGGCCGGTGCTTTGACCGGCGCAATCGTATTAATGCGCTCCATCAGCGCGACGGCGCTTTCGTAAGGAACAACCTGGTAGGAAGTGTGAGTAAAGCAGTCAAGTTGAGCTTTGACCGCAGCCATAACCTTGGGGTGGCGGTGACCAGTGTTGAGCACGGCGATGCCTGCAGCGAAGTCTGTATAAGAGTTGCCCTCTACGTCCCAGATGGTCGCGTTCTCAGCACGCGCAGCGTAGACGGTTGTAGTCAAACCTACACCTCGGGGCGAAGCCGCGACGCGGCGTTGGTCAATCTGTCTGTTAGTCATAAAGTAGCTCCAAAAGGATATGCATTAGAGCTTGAAGCGGATCTAAAATTAGGTACCACCTTGACTGAAACGATAGAACCAATATGAAGTCGATCAGTTCCGACCTGTTGGCACAAATGCTTGCTGAAAGCCGTGCTACAAACCCCGCTGAGCCAGTAAACCGCCTGCTCTACTGCTGCCTGCGAGCCGCTATACATGACAGAAGGCTACCCTCAGCAAGCCGACTACCTCCTTCGCGTGACTTGGCGGCCGAACTGGGGATTTCTCGCAATACGGTCATCTACGCCTACGAGCAACTCATTTTGGAAGGTTACGCGAATGCAGTGACAGGTAGCGGGACATTTGTGATTGATAGATTCCCTGATCTGCCAGTGGTCACGCCGCAGGAACAAAAGTGCTCAGTTACTCTGCCATTGCTGAAACATACGCTGTCAGCGCGGGGGCGTGCTATTGTGAACGATGCTTACGCGCCAGTAAATCAATGGGGGGCATTTATGCCGGGAGTTCCCGACATTACTCGTGCTCCACAAAAAGCCTTGGCGAGTATTGCCAACAAGCTTTCTGAAAGAATGTCCCCTTCCTTGCTAAGCTATGCTAGTAAGGGTGGAAATGCGGTTTTTCACGAAAATCTTGTTGCATACCTAAGGCAGGCTCGATCAGTTAACTGCAAACCAAATCAAATAATAGTCACTGAAGGGGTGCACCAAGCCATAGACCTAATAACGCGGGTATTGGCAGATGTTGGGGATCATGCATGGGTTGAAAATCCTGGGTATTGGGGGACAAGAACGATATTGCTATCTAACGGCCTGACCATACAAGGAATTAATGTTGACGAAGAAGGCATGAATATTCCAAAAGCGATGGAGTTGTGTGAGAAGGCTCCAAAATTTGCATTTGTTACACCTTCTCATCAATATCCTTTGGGATCCGTGATGAGCATGCGACGAAGATTCGAGCTTATTGCCAAAGCCAAAGCTGACTCATTCTGGATTGTGGAAGATGACTACGATAGCGAGTTTCGGTCATCTGGTCTTCCGATACCGTCGCTGCAGGGGCTAGTTCCTGATGCACCCGTCATTTATATCGGGACGTTTAGCAAGACTTTATACCCGGGTCTTCGCATCGCATATATGATAGCGCCGCCAGAAATATCGGAAGCTTTACGGACTGCACATTCCGAGTTGTATCGTGGGGGTCACTTGCAAACACAGGCGGCAATTGCTCAATTTATATCTGATGGAAAATATGCCGCGCATGTTAGACGGATGCGACTCGTCTACTCTGCGAGAAGAGCAGTGTTGATAAATATGATTTTGAAGAGCCTGGGAAAAGATTGGATTCATCCGTTTGATACGGATGCCGGGTTGCACCTCATTCTATCCTTGCCGCCAGAGTCAAATGACGTAGAGATATCAGAAATACTAGCTGAAAAGGGTGTATTGACACGCCCATTGTCTAGGTTTTATGTAAGCGGGCCGGTTTCTAAAGGGCTTCTGCTTGGATTTGCCTGTGTCGCACCAGAAGAAATGCTAGCGCCATTCTCAATACTTCTGGGAGTTATTCGAAGAAATATTTTGAAAATATAAAATTAAGAATAATTGATTGAGTGTTAATTTAAAGCCGATATAGATTACTCTAGAGGTTGCGCGAAAACTCTTAATGAATGCTTGTGAAGCCTCGGGTTAATGAGAGTGTAATATATTATTCGATTATGCGGGCATCCAAATCGCAATGCCGGTCGAGTGGCCTAGGCGCTAACAATATGGGAGCACCGATTCGTCAGTGGCCGCAAGCCTCCAAACCTGTGCCCCACCTGGTGCGAACACTCCTAAACATAAGCATTCAGCAGCGAAATGTCGCCTCATATTTTGCACAGGTTATACCAATGTCTATGAACACTGGTGAACCCTTAAGCGAATTTGTTCTTGCTTTGATAAGCAAAGGATTAACTTTTGCTCGCAGGTTGTCGGAGATGGAGCGATAGCTGCAGAAGCACACTGCGCAGGGAGCGCACCAATGACTCCGCCACATCTGACAGTCCTTCAGACCGCATGTAAACCAGGCTGGCGATGATTGGCTCAGCTCCTTCAACAGGAAGCACCTTGAAGCGTGACTCCTGCCAAGACTGAAGGGAGAATTCGTCAACTAAAGCGACACCAGCACCGGCGTGTACTAAAGCGCATGCATTTTGCGGTGAACCCACTTCGATTTGCGTTTTCGGGGAGGCATCGTGCGCGGCAAAAAGCCTGCTCAGTCGCGCGCCAAATGGCGAGTCAGTTGGGTAGTTGATCAGTGAAGTGTCTAGCAAATCGTTCACCGAAACCGATGATCTGACTGCTATGGGGTGAGCCCGAGGAGCGATGCAAACTATATTGCTCTGAGCGATAGGCATTGACATCAGATTTGGATGTTCAACAGGTAGCATTGAGACGGCGAAATCGCAAAGGCGACTCAAAACTCGATCGCAGAGATGTGCGTGGCTAAGAGCGTGGAAATGCACGCGCACACCGGGGTTACCGCTGCGGAATTGAGCGATAGCCAGTGGGAGGATCATCTGACCAATACTAGGGCTTGTGACGACCGAAACCATGCTCTGTCGTCGCTCCGTAAGCTGGTGTATGAGATCATCGATGCGTCGCACGCCTCGGTAAACAAGCTCGACCTCGTGGTACAGCTGGCGGGCTTCCGTAGTTGGATAGAGCCTCCCCTTACTACGCTCGAATAAAGGAAAGTCGAGTTGAAGTTCTGTGTGGGAAAGCAGTTTGCTGATGGCGGGCACGGACACATGAAGAAGTTGGGCCGCACCACTGACAGACCCAGTGGACATCACAGCACGAAACACTTCGATCTGTCTTAAATTCATATAAACGAAAAAAAGTGTTTATCTGCTAAACAGACTCAATGTGCACTCAGGTGACATGGCATACGAAGCAATCTATCATGTGTGCATTTATCATAAAATAAATCCTTCCCATCAACAGTGGTAATAACCAGCAGAGGCGCTGGTCAACGGATCACAATAGCTGCATTGCCTTTGCCCTATAAGGCTTTAACAGACGAAGTTACAAACGAATTGTTTAGTCGATTGCCATAAACCTAGGGTCGAACCACTAAACCAGTAGATCTGAAATAGGGTTTGACCATAAAAGTTATTGTTAGAAAGCTCGCGGACTGCAGGTAGTCTGAGGTCAGGTGTGAACTCGCTGTACGCGTTTGAAGGCGACCATGGCGGCGGCGGCACACGGATCTATAACGGGTAGTTTAAGCTCCTCCTCGAGAGGCCCGCGCAGATCAGCCATTCCTGCGCAGCCTAGCAAAATGGTATTTGCACCGTCTATGTCTCTTAACGCACGACCGGCACTCACCAAGGCTTCCCAAGCGATCTCCGCGCTTCCGGATTGATTGACAGGAAGGTTCAGCGCCCTTTCGGCAGCGACATGCTCACGCAACCCCAGGCGCTCCCAGTGACGCATGTGTCGTGGGATAGCGGCGTCAGCGATCGCCACAATACCTACCCTTTCCCCATGGGTCAAGGCTTCTCGGAGACCGCACTCACCAAGTCCGAGCACTACCGCGTCGCTATTGCTTCTGCGAACCAGATCTACACCAGGATCGCTGAAACAGGCCACGACAAATGCGTCGTGATTTCCTTGATTCAATGTAACCTCATTTGCAACAGTTCCGCAGGCAAAATCGTAGTCCTCCTGCGTCACAATGCCTTCCGGCCCGCTTCTAGCGGTCGAGAAAACGAAGCAGCATGGAAGATTCGCAGTAACGGACCCTATTGCCTTGGCAATGGAAGTCGTAACAGTCGCGGAGGTGTTGGGATTGAAAACCCGCACCACGGGAAGTTCTTTAGAAGTGTTCATTGAGCTACCTTTTCTAGGCCGACAAGCGCCTTGAGCACCTTTCCATGTGGGCGGGAACCGGGACCAGCGGTAGGCGTTTCACGACGTGGCACGTCCGGCAATCCACGAGCGATGAAGCGGCCTGAGCCGCGCTCGACGTGAAGCGATCCATCCGCTATAACGACGCGGCCGCGGCTGATGACTATTTCGGGCCAACCCTTCAGTCGCTTGCCTTCATATGGCGTGTAACCTGTCCGATCATGTAGCATCGATGCGGTGACGTCGACTTCACGCTCCGGATTCCAGATTGCGATGTCTGCGTCAGCACCAACGATCAAGGCACCCTTGCTTGGAGCTAGGCCGTAGAGGCGCGCGTGGTTGCCAGCGGAAAGGTCGCAGAACTGGTGGATGTCCATGCGTCCTTTGAGAAACCCTTCGCTGAAAAGTAGGGGGAGCCGCAACTCGATTCCCGGTACACCATTGGCCATCTCCTTAAACGTGGTCTGATCGCCCTTAGGCAATTTACCAGCGGTATCGAAGGTATACGGTGCATGATCTGAAGAGTACGTAGCAAGAGTGCCATCAAGCAGGCCTTGCCAAATCGCCTCTTGCGACTGCGCATCGCGCGGAGGCGGCGAGCAGCAGAACATGGCGCCTTCGAGGCCATCGCGATCAAGATCTGCTGCCGTCAGGAACAGATATTGAGGGCAGCTTTCGGCGAGAACATTTGCGCCTAACAACTGCGCTTGACGAATCACCTCGACCGTCTCACCACCAGCCACATGCACAAGAAGAATAGGCACATCTACTAGGCGACCCAGCGAGATGGCCCGGTAGGCCGCCTCGGTTTCGGCGAGAGGGTCATGGGCGAAACCATGAAATTTCGGTGCCTTGTGCCCGCGCTCCAGTAGGCGGCGGCTTAGCCACTTGATGACGTCGTTGTTCTCGGCATGAACCATCACCAGGGCACCCTCTTCACGCGCTAGCGCAAAGACGTCCAGAAGCTGGCAGTCATCTAGCTTCATTAGATCGTAGGTCATATAGACTTTGAGCGAGCGGATCCCGCTGCGGATAGCTGCAGGTAGGTCATCAGTCAAAGTCTTCTCGTCGGGGTTCGCCAGGATTAGGTGAAAGCCGTAGTCAATGATGGCCTTATCGCGTGCGAGACTATGATAATCCTCTAGCACTTCAGGTACTGACATACCCCGGTGCTGTGCGGCAAAGGGCAGAATAGTGGTTGTTCCTCCAAATGCGGCAGAAACTGTGGCCGAATAAAAGTCATCAGCGCACATCATGCCCATGCCCGAGCGCTGTTCAACATGGCAGTGGCTGTCTATCCCGCCTGGCAGGACCCAACGGCCGGCCGCATCTATTTCACGACTTCCGGCAGGCAGGTTCGCACCGATGGCCGCGATTACCCCGCTATGCACACCAAGATCGGCCTCGAGAATCTGCCCTTGCGAGACAACGCGGCCATTGCGAATTACTAAGTCGAAGCTGACGTCCGGGGTGCTCATGCTAGGGCCTCGCCTGCTCCGGTGCGCTCGGTGATTAGCTTGTAGTGCTCAGGGCGGCGGTGCTTGGCAAAATTAAATACATGTTCCCGGAAAAACTCACCCAGTGACAGGTCCGCTTTGACGCAAATTACTTCGTCCTCCTCGGTAAGCGCGCGTGCAACAATCTCGCCGGTGGGGGCCACAATAACTGAACTGCCGATCATGTGAAAACCATCTTCTGATCCACACTTGCCTGCCGCCGCGACCCAAATGCCGTTTTGGTAAGCCGAAGCCTGAAGCGAAATCAGGTGGGTAGTCGTTCGTAGATGCACAGGTTCATTCCAGTGAATGTTCTGCGAAGGTGTGTTGTAGCCGAGAACGACAACCTCGGCACTCTGCAGTGCCATCACGCGATACGTCTCGGGCCAACGGCGGTCGTTGCACAAGCACATGCCCATGTGAATGTTGTCTGTGTCGAAGACGCGGAATCCTAGATCGCCGACATCAAAAAACTTTTTCTCCAAGTGCTGGAATGGTGCTTCAGTCTTATGGTCCGAATGACCAGGCAGGTGAATCTTGCGGTATTTGCCTGTGATGCGTCCAGTGCGGTCGACAATGATCGCCGTATTGTAAGGCTTGCCTTCGGGTGTTAGTTCAGCATAGCCGAGGTAAAAGCCTACCTGTAACTCGCGTGCTAAGTCGAAGAGTGGCTGGGTCGCGGGTCCAGGCATGCTGACCTCGAAGAAACGCTCCTGCGCTTCCTTCTCGCTCATCCAGTATCGTGGAAAGAAGGTCGTCAGAGCCAACTCAGGATACACCACAAATTCTGAACCGCGGGACTTGGCTTCGCGCATCATCTCCATTAAACGATGTACCACCGCCTCGCGCGAATCCGCTAAATGTACTGGGCCCATTTGCGCAACTGCCAGCCCAAGGGTGCGAGTATTGGAAGACATAAAATATCCTTAGTATGTTGTTGAGGTTAATTGATTTGGTTCGGTTCTGATTATGCGCACCAGCGCAATCAGTAAGAACTTCAACGTTATAAATCAGCTTGCCTGACAAGTTTTCCCGATTCGATGTGAGCGAGAATGAAAATCTACCATCACTCTAGATGCTTACAGCAAAGGTGTCTGATTAGTCAGTAGCATAAACTTAGTTTGTGGAAAGCCTTAATATGCGGAAAGTCTCACCCCGTCTTTACGACTCAGTGTTTCATGGCGATGTGTCTCATACCACGTCAAATACTCGAAATAAGTGGTTGGCAAAAATGCTGAATTACCCACACGAGGAGCGCAAGAGGGAATATCACGCATAACCCAATCGTAGTCGCAATCCATGAAAAAGGACGCTGCATAATATTCTGTGTCGGATTTTCTGTTTGCAAAATACGGGGTAGCCAGAAATCGACCGTTAGTCCACCGACATGTGAGGTCACCGCCGCTGACTAGAAGGCTACCCGGCACGTCGGGAGCGTCAATCCATTTGCCATTTGGTAGGCGAATGAACAGATCCACGAGCCGGCTCTGTGGCTGCACGGTCATGAAGCTGCTGTTCAAATACGGCAACTTGCCAGAATTACTGCAAGCGTCCATAGGCTGCTGGGGGTAATGCGAGAGCTTTAAGGTGTACATCGGTTCGCGGAATGCCGGTGCAAACCAATCAGCAGGTAAATCAAGCGCTACTGCATACAGAGGTAGGAGCGATGTGCACAGACGCTCAGCCGCATCTACATAAGCCATGATTTGGCGTCGAATTTGAGGATGTCCTTCGGGCCATTGGTTCTGTGCGCGAAAGCGCTTGTGCGCCAAGACATCACGATGGTCAGCCGCGAGGTCGCGTTTTATTAAAAAAGACTCGAAAAGGTTCAGTTCATGGTCCTTGTCGAGTGCGGTTCGGTGCTCTGCGCTATGGCACAGCGGGATGTACCCTACATGGTGCTCGTTGAAAGATAGCGACATCTTTTGGTCAAGTGGGAGGTCGCAAAATTGCCGAGCTGCATTCAACACACCGTCGATGAGATCCTGGGGAATTCCGTGGTTTATGACGAAGTAGAAGCCGAAGTCCTCCAGCGCTCGGCGCATTTGGGCGCCTAACTGCTCAAGAGCGCCAGGTACACCCAAGCGATAGGGTGCTATGTCTAGAACCGGAATTTCTTCTCTAGCGTCAGGTTTGTTAGGCAGCGAGGCAAATTGGGGGCTCACGAACACATCTCCACATGGCTACGCCAGAAATTTCTGGTGCCTGTGCATTCTTCGATTCCTTCAACCTTTTGTCAGTTGGAGTTTTGATAGTGAGGTTTAGCCATTGGTTAAATGCTCCCGTCTCGAAGGAGCCTAGGTCTGAGTTCTTATGCGCTCATGCCGTTTGTTCATGGCGGCCAGCTCGTGCAGCGGGTCACGAGCATTGCCTCGTCTGCGAATTCATCAGCTAAGAAGCGTTGAACTACCTCGGTCAAGAATTCCGTTTCGGCCTTGTTCATGGCCTTCTTAGGAGCTGTGCAATGTGCTGCACACCAGTTGAAGTCCTGGTGTGATCCAGAGTTTTCTCGCTTAGACAGGCTGGCATAGATGATGCTGATCATCATAGCTACGCTTCAGATGTAAAAATTTTGAGCGTCTCACCGCGAAGGTGCATGCTCACTATTGGTGCGCACTTAGGGTTCTCCCGCACAAAAATGAGCAAGCTCTTAACCCAAAGGAAAGCCCCGCAAAACGATCATCACTCGACGGGAAGTCCTATGCCCTTAAGAATTACCGACAACTTCAATTCAAGGACAAGAGCTCATCACGTATCGACGCCTCCAGACTGGGCAGGTACAGGAATTACCTATGCTTAAGCAACTTATCTCGCGACTTATAACGTCACTTCCCGTTTTGATTGGAGTGATCTTGGTAGGGTTTATCCTGATCCAGATCGCACCTTCTGATCCTGCAGCAGTAATTGGAGGCGCAAGTGCCACGCCAGAGGAAATAGCAGCTATCCGAGAGGAACTTGGGTTAAACCAGCCCGTTGTTTATCAGTTGGCGCTATACGTCTGGCGTCTCTTCCACCTCGACCTAGGCAGGTCTATGATTTCAGGCCAACTGGTGTCAGATGAAATTGCTGCGACAGTGGGACCGACTATCGAACTGATGCTAGCCAGTGTCATTTGGGCAGTTCCTTTGGCAATTGCTCTCGGGACCATTGCGGCTTACAGACGCGGAAAGCTAATCGATCGGATCGTTATGCTTCTCTCTGTGATGGGCGTGTCGCTTCCGGTATTTTGGGTTGGCATGTTGCTTATTCAATATATTGGAGGTGCCGGTCTACTGCCTTATTTAGGTAGATCGGGTCCCATCTGGACCTGGGACGGATTCCTCGCGATCATTCTTCCTGCAATCACACTTGGGTCTGTTCTGATTGGACCAGTAGCCCGTATCACTCGTACAGCAGTAATAGAAACTCTAGCTTCGGACTACGTTCGCACTGCGCGAGCAAAAGGCGCAAGCGAGTCTTATGTACTGTGCCGACATGCCCTACGCAACGCGCTATTACCCATTGTGACGCTGGTCGGCCTTCAGGTGGGCCAACTGCTCGGAGGAGCTGTTGTAACCGAGCAGATCTTTTCGTGGCCTGGTGTGGGTCGAATGGCTGTCGGTGCCATCTTCTCTGCCGACTTTCCCCTGGCCCAGGGTGCCATCTTAGTCACAGCCCTCGGCTTTATCGTTATCAACCTTTTGATTGACATGCTTTATGTCTATCTGGACCCGCGGGGTGGCAAATGAGCGTTTCCATCGATTCCAGTAGTTCCGCGAATGCGGCAGTGCAACTCGCACCCGTGGCACGTAATAGTTTTTTGCAACGAGTATGGCGCGATAAGCTTTTACTGTTGTGGCTGAGCTTGGCGTTGCTAATTTTACTTGCTGCTATCTTGGCACCACTTATTGCTCCGCACGATCCCTACGCCACAAAAATGGCCTACTCACGAAAGCCGCCAGGATGGGTTTCGCCCGACCAAGTAACCTATTGGCTTGGCACTGACGTGCAGGGCCGGGACATGCTCTCGCGTGTGTTATTCGGGTTGCGCGCCACGCTCTTTATCGGAGTTTTTAGTGTGTTCGTGGGATCCGGAATCGGCGCGCTCCTTGGGATTCTTGCAGCTTACTATGCCCGTTTGACCACCCTCATCATGCGAATGGCGGATGTCCTTTTGTCGTTCCCAGCCATTCTGTTCGGACTGAGTCTATCTGCGCTTCTTGGACCAGGCATGACCAGCTTACTTATTGCGCTGTGCATCTCAGCTGTTCCTGGAATGATTCGTGTAGCACGCTCCGCTGCCATGGTCGTCATCAAACAAGATTACATGGAAGCGGGTAGGTCGATTGGCTTTTCAGACAGTTACCTCATCCTACGTTATGTACTGCCTAACTGCGCGTCAATGCTCTTGATCTACGCAACCTTGCAACTGGGGCACACCATCTTGCTTGCGGCATTACTTTCTTTCCTAGGCTTGGGCCCCTTGCCGCCATTTGCAGAGCTCGGAAGTATGGCCGCAGATGGGCGCAAATTTCTAGAAATCTTCCCGCACATCTCCACTATTCCCACCCTTGTTATTTTTGGAGTCGTTTTGGTGGTGAACTTGCTCGGCGATGGTTTGCGGGACGCCTTCGATCTACGTTTGCAGAGTTGATGTAATCTATTTTTAATCTTAGTAAGGACTTAGCCATGTTGAACTCCCAAAAGACGGTGCTTTCCGTTTTGATCTCTATCGCATGCGTTGCTCCGGCTGTTCACGCACAGCAGACCAAGTCTGTCCTCATCGTGCGTGAGCTTGAAACTGATCGGTACGATCCGCAGCGCACTCTGGCACGCGGTGCAAGCGAGGTACTGTTCATGGCCGGTGACACTCTCGTTGGCCTTGACTACGACCTCAAAACTCCAGTACCTGGTTTGGCTAAGAGTTGGACTGTGTCTCCAGATGGTTTGGTATACACCTTCAAGCTGAAGGAGAACGTTACGTTCTGTAGCGGCAAGCCCATGACGGCACAAGATGTAGTCTTTAGCTACAAGCGCTGGCTGGATCCGGAAACTAAAGGTCTAGAGAAATTCCGGGCTGGGGAGGTGGATTCAATCACCGCCCCAGATCCTCAAACGGTGGTTTATAAGCTCAAACGCCCTTATGTCGATTTGCTGCGGCAAATGAGCCAGCACCATCACACAATCATTAACTCAGAGCAGGTCAAAGCCTTAGGCGCTGACTTCGGTGTTAAAGGGTTTGACGGTACCGGTCCCTACTGCTTTCAGAGTTGGACACCGCGCAATGAAGTCGTCCTTACCCGCCACGTTGGATACGACTGGGGCCCATCAATTTACAAAGATCCGCGACCAAAGGTTGATCGCATTGTGTGGAAGATTGTGCCGGAAGAGACTACCCGGTTGAATGCTGTGCAGACTGGCCAAGCACAGCTGACGCGCTACCTTCCCTATTACTCCATTAACGATCTTAGCAAGAGCAAAACTGTAAGTCTGTCCAAGGCGTCGACATTTAACTGGACATTCTTCATCGGCTTCAAGATGGATCATCCTGTTGTGGCTGATGAGCGCGTACGTCAGGCTCTGAACTTGGCCATTGACCGTAAGTCCTTATCAGACGTCATCACCTTTAATACTGGCAAGCCCGCCACCAGCATGCTTTCTACCGGCACTTCCAGCTCCGGCGACGGAGCTTTCAAGTTCGATCCGAAGCGCGCCGAGAAGTTATTGGATGAGGCAGGCTGGGTCAAAGGTGCTGATGGCATCCGCAGTAAAAACGGCCAACGTTTGTCGCCTCTGCTTTATGGCATCACAGGTTACTGGAAGGACATCCTTGAGTCGGTTCAAGGTGATCTGAAGCGTGTTGGTGTGGATCTTCGTATTCAGCTCTTTGACTCTACCGTTGCGTGGGGAAAGCTCGCGACACAAGAGTTTGACATGTTCAGCATGAGCTTTGGCTATATGAGCACCGGAGAAGCTCTGTCTCAGTATTTCATTTCCACCAGTGTCCCGACACCTAACCGCATGAACTGGAAGGACCCACAAACTGATCAATTTCTTGCTGATGGAGATGCCCAGCTGAACTCGCGTGATGCGGATGCACTTTACAGCCAAGTGCTTAACAAGGTGTCGAGCGCGGCGGTTTGGATTCCGTTGTTCCATGACTCTCTGTATCTGGCTACCAGCAATAAGCTCAAGCCCGTACGCGCTCATGGTATTGAAGGATCGGCCATTTACAAGGGCCTGGATATCGAATGGCAGTGATTGGAAAGCAAATGACGAACGAAACAATTCACTTCAAAAACCTTGATGTCCTTATAGCTTTCGATGTCACCGCGCAAGAGCATGTCTACCTCCATGGACAAGATTTGGTAGTTCAAGGTGATCGGCTCATTCAGGTTGGCGGAACATTCGACGGCCACGCAGACAAGACGATTGATGGTGGGGGCTTGATGGCGATGCCAGGGCTGATCAACATGCATACCCATCCATCGTCCGAGCCTGGCAACCGCGGGCTTCTGGAGGAGCTTGGTAGTCCTAGGCTGGGCCAGAGCTCGCTCTATGAATACATGCCGATATTTCGTGTGGGCGTGGAGTTTGCACCCTTCACTACACAGGTGGCCGTCAGCGAGATGCTAAAAAGCGGCGTAACTACGTATGTGGACATGTCCCTTCCGCGCGAGAGCTGGATAGACGATGTAGCAGCTACTGGCATCCGCGCGGTGCTAGGTCCCATGTATCGTTCGGGTGCCTGGCAAACCCGCAATGGCCACTCGGTTGACTACACGTGGGATGAGCCAGCTGGTCGAAAGTCCTTCGCGCGTGCACTGGAGATAGCACGGAAGGCGCGCGAGCACGACAGTGGTCGACTCAGCTCCATGCTTTGCCCATCGCAGATTGACACTTGCACTGAAGAGCTGCTCAGGGACAGTCGGGCTGCAGCACTGGAGGAGGGCATGCGCCTTCAAATTCACGCTGCTCAGAGCGCAGTGGAATTCGCTGAAATCACCCGCAGGCACGGACGTACTCCGATCGAATGGCTGCATGACATAGGGCTTCTGGATGAGCACCTTATCATCGGTCACGGCATCTTTCTGAACGATCACCCTTCTGTATTTTGGCCTCAGGCGCGAGACTTCCAACTGCTCAGCGAATCGGGCGCAGCGGTCGCGCATTGCCCTACTGTCTTCGCACGCCGTGGCATCGCTCTGAACACCTACGGTCGCTACAAGGACGCGGGAATTCGCGTGGGTATTGGAACGGACACCTTCCCTCACAACATTCTTGATGAGATGCGGACAGCTATGTATGCCTCGCGCATCATGGCCCGCGACTACACTGCTGCTCCCACCGCAGATATTTTTGCTTCGGCAACCACCACTGCTGCCTCAATGCTGGGCCGTTCCGACATTGGAAGGTTGGAGGCTGGATGCAAGGCAGATTTCTCGTTAGTCGACTTGGGACATGCATACATGCGGCCAGTTCGTGAGCCGCTGCGCAGTCTTCTTTATTCAGCTGGCGACCGTGCGATCCGTGATGTGTATGTGGGAGGACAACAAGTAGTGCGCAGCGGAGAAGTCCTGACGATCGATATCGAGAAAGCGCTTTTCGAGGTCGAACGCGGCCAAAAGGTTACGCTGTTGAATGCACCTGGCAACGACTATGCTTCACGCCAAGTGGAACAGATGTCGCCGCGCGTTTTGCGAACGGTTGATGCTCTGGAGGTGCCATTGTGACAGTCCATAGTGTTTCGGACAAAATGCCGGTCCTGGAGATCTCAGACTTGCGTGTGGGTTTCGGCAAAGGGGCTCAACACAGCGTGGCCGTCAAGGGCGTAAGCTTTAGCATCGGCAGAGGCCAGACAGTTGCCTTAGTGGGTGAATCCGGCTCTGGCAAATCGGTAACCGCCTTTTCTATTCTTGGGCTGATTGCTAATGCGGGTGGTCGCATCGAATCCGGCAAGGCCATTTTTCGCCAAGCAGGGAGGGAAGAGGTAGATCTCTTCGACCTGCCGCAAGATGCGCTTCGTAAAATTCGTGGCCGGGAGATCGCCATGATCTTCCAGGAGCCGATGACTTCGCTCAATCCAGTGATGACTATCGGCGATCAAATCGCCGAGGTCTATCTGCTGCATGAAAATATCTCACGCTCTGAGGCTCGATTGCGGGCGCAAAGGATGCTTGAGGCTGTACGAATGCCAGAGCCCCAGCGTCGCATGCAGCAGTACCCTGGTGAACTGTCAGGCGGTATGCGTCAGCGTGTTGTCATCGCCATGGCGATGGCCTGCAAGCCATCGCTGCTGATTGCAGACGAACCGACGACGGCTCTGGACGTGACTGTACAGGCTGAGATACTAAGCCTGATTCAAGATATGCAGCGCGAGACTGGTATGTCGGTCTTGTTCATCACACACGACATGGGCGTTGTAGCAGAAGTTGCTGATGAAATAGTGGTCATGCGCCACGGTCTCATCGTTGAGCAAGCGTCCTGCACGGAACTCTTCGAGAAGCCTTCTGAACCCTACACACAGGCTCTTCTCAATGCTGTGCCAAGGCTTGGCAGCGGATCGCCAGAACCTCTGAAGAACTCAGCAGCGGTACCTGTCATGGAAGTTCGCAACATCAGTAAAAGGTTTGCCGTCAAATCCGGACTCTGGGGCAATGTGCATGCGCATGTGCATGCTGTAGAAAATGTCTCATTTGATCTGATGCCCGGTGAAACCCTTGCGCTGGTGGGTGAATCTGGATCTGGAAAATCGACTACTGGGCGACTGATCAGCAAGTTACTCGAAAGCTCAGAGGGCTCTATCCGCCTTCGGGGTCACGAGCTCTCCAATCTCACGCCAAATCTCATGCGTCCCCATCGAAGTGAGATCCAGATGATTTTTCAGGATCCCTATGCATCGCTAAACCCTCGGCTGCAGGCATGGGACTTGGTGAGTGAACCGCTGAAGATACATGGAGAGCTACCTGAGGCGGAACGCCGTCGCATTGCGGCAGAGCTGCTTGAAAAGGTTGGATTGCACCGTGCATATCTTGAGCGATACGCACACCAGTTCTCAGGGGGGCAGCGTCAGCGACTGTGCATAGCCCGAGCCCTAAGTGTGAAGCCAAAAATTATCATCGCTGATGAGCCTGTGTCAGCTCTAGATGTTTCGGTGCAGGACAAAGTTGTGCGCCTTCTGCAGGATCTTCAGGCTAGCGAAAATCTTTCTTACCTCTTCATCTCCCACGATATGGCGGTTGTCGAGCGGATAAGCCATCGCGTTGCGGTGATGTACTTAGGCGAGATTGTCGAAATCGGTCCGACCGCGCAAGTGTTGCATGCGCCTAAACACCCATATACGAAGCGCCTACTATCTGCCGTACCCATACCGGATCCGACGGCTCGAAAAGAGCGCCAAGTGCGCACCGCTGCAGATATTCCGAGTCCCATCTTTAAAACCGGCACACGTCCTAAATCCGGAGCATTGGTGGAGATTACGCCGGGGCATCTCGTTCGCCAAATGGTCGGCAACACAACCAGCATGGCGTTATGAGGGTCTATAGCGTTGACGAGACTGAGCGAGGTCTGGACTTTACCCAACTCATCGCAACGTTGGAATCTGCGTTCGCCTCCAATGTGAGCGTTCCACTGCGACACACCCATCACATCGAAAGTGGTGGGCATCGCGGCGTTTCATTGATCATGCCTGCGTGGAACGACCGAGGTGACTTTGGAATTAAGGTTATCAATATCTACGGCGGCAATGCAGTCCTTGGCCTTCCCGGACTGCATGGGGTCTACACCTTGTTCGATGGACGAACGGGTGTACCTGTCGCATCAATGGATGCAAATGTGCTTACTGCCTGGCGCACTGCTGCTGCGTCAGCGTTGGCAGCTAAGTTTCTCGCGCCAACAGACGCTAAAACACTATTGGTAGTGGGAGGGGGACGTGTTGCCGAGTTACTTCCGCTGGCTTACAGTGCAGTCCGCCCGATCCAGCGCATCTTAGTCTGGACTAGGCGGAAGGAGCAGGCCTATAAGTTAGTCGCTCAACTGTCCTCTCGCGGGCTGGTGGCCGAAGCAATAGATTCGCTTGAATCTGCTGTCCGTGCAGCTGACATTGTGACATGCGCCACGTTGTCCAGGCAGCCCTTGATCCAAGCAGCATGGCTAAAGCGAGGGAGCCATCTCGATCTGATCGGTTCGTTCACGCCCGAGATGATAGAAGCACATCCTGATTGCTTTCAAGATGCTGAAGTTTTTGTCGATACGGATGAAGCTCCCACGAAAGCTGGCGATCTGCTCACAGCGTTTGCGTCAAATGCTCTCAATCCGGTAGAAATAAAAGGCACCTTATTTGATCTGTGCCAACGAAAGACTATCCCCGCTTTGATGTGTCGAGAAGATCGCAAAAATCGCACAGTTTTCAAATCGGTGGGTTCAGCACTTGAGGATTTGGCAGCTGCAGTACTGGTTCAACATCAGATGTCTAAATGCTACTAAATAACATTTAATGGTCGTTGCTTTATGAAAATCATACGAACACAATCTGGGCCTCGCATGTCGCAGGCAGTTTGCTTTAATCAGACAATTTATCTGGCGGGGCAAGTTGCTAATAATATAAATTTAGGTGCATTTGAACAAACAAATGAAGCACTTGAAAATATTGACAAGCTTTTAGCGCTACATAGTAGTCACCGTGGTCTTTTGCTAAGTGCACAAATTTACCTAAAATCGATGGAGGATTTCGATCAAATGAATCGTGCGTGGGAGCAATGGATATCTATGTATCCAGGGGCCACACCCGCGCGAGCGACAATTGAAGCAAAAATGGCTAGCGAGGAATATCTAGTGGAGATTGTCGTAGTTGCAGCAGCTGATATGCAATTAAATAAAATCAAATGATCTTGAGTGGACGAGGTACAGATAACTAATAGTTCTGCAAAAGCCAGATAAGACGCAGCTTGGATGGAAATTTCGTTATTTGTGCGGCTCTCATGCAAAGAGGATTCAGCTAAGCATCAACCACGCTATCCAGGAATCTAACCTAAGATATATTGCTGACCGCTTGCCAGCGAAGATAATTAGAGGGCGAACATCTACTGGTAGATGCTCGCCCATAATTGAGAAAATAGCTGTAATAAACCTGCTATGTCAAATAGCAGATCACCAATCAAGCCACTCGCTTCATATGCAGGCGAGAGCCGCGAGTGAAACGAAACAGATCCTTGGGATCTTCTGCTTGGGGGACCAACTCGACACGTTTTGCAAGATTGAGGCGAGTCGCTTGATTTAGGCAGTAGCGCAGAGTCGAGTAATCTTCCAATGCAAAGCCGACCGAGTCAAAAATAGTTATATCGTCGTGAGTAATTCTGCCTCTGCATTTCTCGGACAGCACCTGCCAGAGCTCTGTTACAGGGAAATCTGGCGGCATCTGTTGAATGTCACCTTCGACCCGACTCTGGGGTTCGAATTCTACAAAGACCTGGCCCATGCGCAGCACATCTGCGTGGAGTTCAGTTTTACCAGGACAATCACCACCGACAGCATTTATGTGCATGCCTGGCTCTATCATATCCGGTGTGAGGATGGTCGCAAGTGTTTTGTCAGCTGTGATGGTCGTTACAATATCGCAATGGCGCACGGCATCAGCAATGCTCGAAGCCCGTCGAATCTTCAGGCCTGGAAACTCCGCGAGGTTGCGAATAAGTTTCTCGGTTGCCTCGGGGTCAACATCAAATGCCACGATTTCTTCTATCCCGAGATGCGTGTGGAAGGCCACCGCCTGAAACTCGCTTTGTGCGCCATTGCCGATGAGTGCCATCCGTCTCGAATCTTTGCGTGCAAGGGCTCTGGCGGCCATCAAAGATGTTGCGCAGGTTCGGATAGCGGTTGCGACAGTCAACTCCGAAAGAAGAACTGGGTATCCTGTGTCGACTTCAGCAAGTACGCCGAACGCCATAACCGTGTAGAGCCCTTTATTGGTGTTCGTCGGATGTCCGTTTACGTATTTAAACGCATAGTGTTCCGCATCGGAAACTGGCATCAGCTCAATGACGCCCACGTCAGAGTGATTTGCCACTCGAGCAGATTTTTCAAAATCTGGCCAGCGCACAAAATCTGCCTCAATTTGATCGGCAAGCTCGCCAATAAATTTGGAAATGCCCACGGTTTGAACCAGACGGCTCATGGTGGAAACATCTATAAACCACGTCATGTAAAACCTTCTCACTTGTTTCGACAGAAGAGAATTTTGCATGTAGTTCGAGTCAAAAGCAACCGTACAACATGATCATTAACTGTCCAAAGTTATCAAGGTGCCAATCATGACTGGCAAAATGCTAGATTATCTAGATCTCGTTGACCATAAAATCATTGCGGCACTGCGCAGCAATGCACGGACTTCAATTGTCAGTTTGTCAAAGGAGATGGGCTTAGCACGTGCCACGGTTCAAAATAGAATTGCTCGTCTTGAGCGTGACGGAGTGATTGTTGCATACACTCTTCAATTGCGCTCTCATGCTGAACCACAAGGTATAAGAGCTATTATGAGCGTTGAAATTGTCGGAAATAAGGCGAATGATGTTATAAATATTTTGCGTGGAAATCCGAATGTTGTCGCGTTGCACTCAACGAACGGTCGCTGGGATCTGATGGCAGAAGTGCGCGCGGATGATTTAGAAAAGTTTGATCGGGTTTTGAATGAAATACGCTTGATAGAGGGTGTAGGAAACTCAGAAACAAGTTTGCTATTGACAACTTATAAGCTATAGAAGTGTCGCATGTTAATTTCCACCAAACCTAACCTTGGGGGTGGTGGGCGGATAAAAACTTGGACTGTTTTTATGCTATAAGTCCAAGGCTCGGCAGTCGATGCTTGAGCGGGCTTCTCAGCACTATGGCGTCTGAGCGGCTAAAGGTAATGGGTAAGGATGCTATACGACCCATCCAAAACATAGAGTGCCGTTTTCTTGCTTCATTAAATTTGCAATTTTCAGGTCAGCTGTTCACTGAATTCTGAACTTCGTGATCGCACAATAGCCGCGCTCCCAAAGATCCTGCATACCTGGCCAAGCTACCTCAGATGGCAGCTTGCTGCCCTGATTTATATCAGGAATTAAGTCTATACAATACTGACTTTAGGCCATTTGTCTGTAAACCTTTTGCATGAATGCGCTAGACAGCTCGAGCATGAACGCAGAAATGTTACTCTCGTTCTTAATATAAAATATTACAAATACAATCTTTTCAATATAGGAATACGCCAATTAATATTGACCATTTATTTCATTACCCTACTTGAGGATATATTAATTACTTTTGATGAATCTAATTGCTTCATGAGAGAATCACATCTATTTCGCAATATTTCATTTTCCGAAATTGATTTCTGCAACTGAAGCTCAGTCAAAATATGCCTGCTTTGCAGTGCATCGTGGCGTTCTTTCCAGTCTAAGGCACGTTGCTGAAGGTTCTGACGAACACGTTTTCTCCCGACAGTTTGGGAAATATTCAATGCAGCCAACCAAATTGCAGCCTTTTCTTTCAAACCCACATTAATCTTCTTATAAAGAGTAGCTTCATTTATGCCTGCACGACGTGCAATTTCAGCCATTGAAACCGCACCTCCATTCCTCTGATATATTCCAGAATTGCATTTAATTTCTTCGCTTATCTGAGTCATTGCATCAGTTACAAGCTTGAGAGTTCTTGCCATTCGATCGGCACCTCTTTTGCTGGCAGCCTGTTTATGATTTTCGCTCATAAAACACTCCAAATATATTATCTGCAAAGTTCGCATAACTCTTGAAACTCTACGGAATTTTGATATTTTTGATTAAGATCAGGGTAATTTCTTAATTCATTTTTCAAATTTTCCATTACCGAAGCAAGAACTAGAATCTGCCCATCTTCACGTGATTGGAGCGCAAGATTCATATATTGCTCTACTATCAATTCTGTTTCACGGCGTTGCCGCACTAATAAAATTCTATTATTGCACTCTGGTTGACAATTCGAAGTATCTGGCTCCCCCATTGGTCGCGAGGCTCTACACAAACCAGCTTCTCCGGGAGCCTTTGCACAAACTATATTCTCTCTAACTAGACGCCATCCTTGCCCTTGCGTTGTCAAAAGGTATGCCAGATCATAGGCTGTTCCTTTATCCCAAATGCGTCCAGAGTTTGCTAAAGACTCCACGCGCATCTTCACAGCCATAGCAATTCGAGCTGTTCCAACGCCTCCCAAAATGCTTCGTGGAGTATCATTGTCCAATGATTCCCGAATCTCTTCTAATGTATCGACGCAATGCATAATTCGCAACTCACGCAGAACCCGTTCTGCGTCCGAACGAACCCCTGGATCGCTCAGGATATAGTGGAGCGTCATTTCCATACTCTTATGTCCAAACAGACGCTTAAGTACCAATGGTGAATTCCAAAGAGCAACACCAGCAAGTCTTCCGACAGTTTTGCGAAAACGGTGCGAATGAATATTGTCACCGCCTGGTTTGGTATCCACTCCAAGGCGTAAAGCAAGCGCATACAATGAATGATTGAAATTCAAGATGCCATCATCGTGATCAAAGTTCATAATTCCAAGAGGAATCCATAGGCTCGCAGAGAATCGAGGTGACTTAGGCAGGTTACTTTTATAATTTCTTGGAAACCATTCTAGGACCTCAACGAGTCGCCGCTGTTGCCCAAGGCTTTGGCAAATTATGGCAGGTGCGGGCCATTGCCTCACCTCACCAAAAATATCATTTGAAAGTTTATATGTGACTCCATGCACGTAGGATTTCCCATTCATATGAATCTTGATGCATTCACGACTGAGTGAGGCTATTTCTCCAATTCTTCCCGCGGTTCCCAGTAAACATATAAAGAGATGAGCAGCTTGAAGAGTAACGGCAAGAGTAGCGATATGCTCCCAAGTTCGAGGAGGCCATTCGTACCTGTCAGCGCCTCGTCGACCATTAGCAATGTTTAGATTAAATGGGGGCACCAACTCCTGGCCCTGACTATCCAAGGGCGGGTTTTTCCTTATATATCTCAATATTAGACCTAAAAAATGCTCTCTGGGCCGCTTCGTCCATTCGTCGGCATCTATGGATTTTTTCAATTCTTCTAGCAAGTTAATCAGCCACGGACCTAAATCTTGAACAACCCAAAGCACTCGCGGCCCTATCTCAGAAAGCCACCCCTCAGGAAATGGGGTAAATGGAATTGATTTACGCTCAGCAGCTCGCGTTATGAGCGCAGATGATGGATCTGTAGTCTTCCGCAGATGAATTTCGGGAGGATTATCACTCCATAGACCTAAGTTATAAAATTTATTAATACGAGCAATCTGATTTCCGAACTCCTCTCTCCTCAAAACACAAAACTCAAAAATATCGTCTTCATTTAAATGCTGAAGCAATCCATCTTTACCACAAATTAATCTTCGTCTTAAAGCTCTTGCAGCAATAAGTGACAATGCCGTATATAAATACGTACTAATTGAAATTGGCTTTAGTGCGGCCTGCCCTGCTACCGACCCTTGCGAAATACGCATTAATATGGCCAATTTAGTCAACGTAACCACACCACTGTCTATTTGTAGTTCTGAGATATTTTGAAAAGAATCTTCTTTGGTAAGAAAAGTACTTATGCGCTTTCTAATGTCTATGACCCTAAGTGTTGATCGTATCAATCCTGGGGCTATTTCTTGCGGCGTCTCCCATCTCCCGAGAGTATTCCCATGACCCAAGATATTTTGGATCAACGCTAACTCAACCGGCTCCAAATACTGAATATCAGCCGCACGAAATTTCTTAAGCACTGCAAATCGACCAGCCTTCAATGACTCTGATACATCAATCGAATTTGCTGCACTTTTTTTATTCAAAATTGATCTCCAACGATTTAAATAAATCCATATCCAGGAATCAGGTGCCCACCAGATCTAATGAGAGATCTCCATTTTTCTCGCTGCAGCGAAACCTTGCGTGACTCAAATAGGTGATTGAGAATCCCCAATCCAACTTCCAACTCCGTTTCCAAATCTGCATGAAGCCAGGTTTCACGAGGAAGTTTCTCCGACAATGCGAGAATCTCTTCTACTCGCATGGCTAAACCATCAAGAGACTCTGGCAAAAATCTTGCATGAGTACAATTTTTAAGACAGCGTTGTGTTTCGCAAAGACCGCCTTGTTTGTGATTAGGTGCTATGTGTGATGGAGGCTTTCTTGGGTCACTACATGCAACACCCAATCTACTCCTTTGCAATTCTCGGTAATTCTCCAACCTTTCTCTCATAATATCCGTCATCGTCCCATAGCGAACTAACTGCGCGAGTATGGTGAGATCAATTCGGCCGTTGTTCAATTCATGAAATAAATGTGTCATGAATCTCCGCGCAGTCTCGTCACTTTCGACATTGAAAATGTTATTATCTATATAACACGCAGTACTTTTCAATGACGAATGTCCCAAGGCAAGCATTACCGCCAGTATATTGCCTCCAGATTGGATATATACCTGCCTTGCATAGATATCTCTAAAATCAGAGGGTCTTATTGCGGGTATTTCAATCAGTCCATTTTCTCTCCTTGTCTTATTCACTTTAGAAAGCAAAATTTTTATAAATGGAACGGATTTATTCTTTGGGCCATATCTCAGACATCCCTTTCCATCCAGCCAGTTTATTTTCCCAACGCGATCCACATATAACCATGCACTCCTCATACCTTGCTTTAGTCTCTGAACATTTTTAACATGTTGAAAGATTACACTCTGGTCTAGTTTGCTTTCTCGCGCATTCTCTAGCTTCAAACAAGCCTCTCTGAACTCACCCCTCAGAATATTCCTTAAGCCTTCGACTCTTTTTAATAGTGCGGCCACAATTGCTGGGGGAGAGTTAGGATTTTTCTCTAGGCCCGTGCAGAACTGTACCTTGCCATTTGCTCTCGATTTACTTGCAAACATGACAACTTCTTTGCTCGAATCACCAGTGGCCGATAGAACAATTTGGTCTGCATTCTTTGGATGGGTGAATATTAGTTCATCGGATGATGCATCTAAATTAAGTAACGTAGCAGGATTCCATCCACTATTCATCAAAGCTAAATGAAATGCAACATCCACCTCTTCAAGAGTAGGAAACACCATACCCCGCATAACCAGAAAAAAATAACCTCTAGCGGCTAGAAAACTATGATTTCTCCCATCTCGAAGCTCCCTTCCTGAAGGAAGCAGTTTTCCTGTTTTTATTTGAATTTTTTGAAAATATTCCAAATTAGATAAGAGGAAACTTTTATTCTTATCTAGAATGGAATTCAATGCAAAATCATCTCTACTCATCGACGAAGCGATTAAATCGTTATCCCTCCATGTATTACGCACTGTTTGCCATTCTTGCTTTAGTGCTATCTTGAGGTCCTTAGCTTGATCTTCTGAGATAAGGTGTCGCGTTGGTGCAGGACTTGCAGGCGCACTCCATGTTAATAACGGCATTTTATTTGCTTTAAGTGCATCATTAACTATGGTCAAAAATTGCGAAAAGGACCGCAAGCTTATCTTCTTTCGACGTGCAAATTCAACGTGTATTTCGCTTATGCTTGATAAATCTATGACGTCACTACTTTCTTTAAAGCCATGGCTTTTTTGAATTTTGTCAAAGAGCCGCCACCAACACCTTAGGGTGACCATCAGCGCTCTTACGGTGCCTTCACTTCTCAACATACAGTTCGCTTGACATGCGCTTGCTAGTTGCGCGATAAGCCGTGGTCTTCCGGTAAATGGACCTTGCCAAGCCCCTCTTTTAACGACGCGATTTTCTTCATTTTCTCCTGTTGCAAAAATTCTAAGATCTACAAGATTGTTGTCTTGAGGATGATTTGTCCAAAATACGAGAAGATTATCACTAACAACTGGTGTAAAGGCAGATTGCTTAAATGCATCTTGTATAACGTGATCCTTATTATTTTTTTTAATGCTCATTTTTCGCTCACTTCCCAAACACGATTAGCACTCTCTGATGAAAAAATCGATGTCAGATGAATTTTCTCAAACAACCAGCGAAGGTATATTTCTGTAGTTCGAGTGCTTACGTGCCTTAGTTGAGGGCGAATTTCAAGTTGAATTACTGTTTGCGCAGTATCTCGTAATGCAAGCAGTAAGGTTTCATTTTTGAATGCGTGGGGAATCTCAAGAATTTTATGGATTAAACTGGTGTGCTGCTTCATTCTCGTTTCAAGATAGGAGCATGCCCACCAATTTCGAGCGCGATGTGGACTCCATCCCTCCGGCCCCTTAGCACGCGTCCAGAAATTGTATATCTGCTCTCCCGTATATCGTTTTCCAGATAACGGATTTACGAACAGATGCACCGACTGATTCAGCAAACGTCTTTGTATATATTGTGATTGGCTACTTTTCAATAAATTTTTTAGCGACAACAATCTTTCATTTGATCGGTACTCGTGAATTTGTAATGCAAGCCATTTGGGAACGTGGATGGTGCCTTCTGGCCCAATTTTGTCACCAAACTCGTCTATTCCGTACTCCTTCCCTTTAGTTCCATACTTAATATCGACCAAAATACTTTGCACCGACTCTGGCTGATCTGGATTGGCAATCCTCCATGAATTCATATCCATCGGCAAAGTGTCTACACGCCAACAGGCAGCCTCTTCCCTACGAATGGCCGTATTAAGAATTAGGTCAACTATTAAGCCTTCTGTAACACCCGAATTTGGCCGTTCATAAATCCTATTGCGCCATTCATTGATTTCTGAAATCGAAGGAAATCTTAAAGAGCGTCTGATTATCTTAATTTTCCCTTTTCTGGACTGCAAAGAAATTCGTTCGTGTGCGCGGCTATACGAATAGCCACCAGGAATGAAGGAAGTTGAATAAACCGGGATGCATAATTCTGGTCGTAGCCCCTTGTCCGCAGCCCACATCTGAAACTCAAGTGCGACTTGCACACGCGAATTGACGGTCTCAGGAGCTAGGGGCTGCCCACGCGCTGACCAGGCTCCAGCAAGCATTTCTTGCTGATAACGGCCAATAAGATCAGCGGTGTAGTCAACCATCATCAGATCGAGGCCTCGCGCTTCCGCCCATTCGAGTGCGTTAGCAAGCCGGTACGCAAAGTTGCGCATGGACACGCGACTAGGTGGGGAGGGGTTTCTCACATTCCCTCGTCCCTTGATGTCCCAGAACCCTAGCCCTCGATCCAGCAGGAACTGATTTGGAAATCTTGCGTAACCAGGCTCTGAGTCAAGAATGAAAGGAAAACACGAAACTGAGGCAAAGCCTGCCTCAGCCAGGAGTTGGCTATCGGCATAGACAACTTTGAATCCATAGCCAGGCATAGACGAGATCCTCAGCATGGGTACAACCGGTTTTCATGTTGACTTCAAGCAAAGATTTTTGCAACACCCCTGTACGGGCCGCTACGACCTGGCCATTGCGGTCGGCATTCTGGCGGCCAGCGGCGCCATCGATGCGGACCGGCTCAAGGACTATGAATTTGCCGGTGAGCTGTCGCTGTCGGGTGCCTTGCGCCCGGTGCGCGGCGCGCTGGCCGCCAGCATGGACCTGCACCAGCGCGGCCAGCAGGTGCGCCAGGTGCTGCCCCCGGGCAGTGCAGAGGATGCCGCCCTGGTGCCCGATGCCGAGGTCTACCGCGCCAGCCACCTGCTGGATGTGGTGCAGCACTTTGCCCCCCAGGCCACCAGCGCCGAGCCCGAGGCAGCGCCCAGCCAGTGGCAGCGCATGCCCGCCCAGCCCCGCCCGCCCGAGGCCCCCGGCGCCGACATGGCCGATGTCAAAGGCCAGGCGGCCAGCAAGCGGGTGCTGGAGATCGCTGCCGCAGGCGGCCACAACCTGCTGATGCTGGGCGCACCGGGCGCTGGCAAATCGATGCTGGCCCAGCGCTTTGCCGGCCTGCTGCCGCCCTTGAGCGTGGCCGAGGCGCTGGAGAACGCCGCCGTGCACAGCCTGGTCGGCAGCTTTGATGCCCAGCGCTGGGGCCAGCGCAGCACGATGGCGCCGCACCACACCGCCAGCGCCGTGGCCCTGGTGGGCGGCGGCAGTCCGCCCCGGCCCGGTGCGATATCGCTGGCCCATTGCGGGGTGCTGTTTTTGGACGAGCTGCCCGAGTTCCCGCGCAGCGCGCTCGAAGCACTGCGCGAGCCGCTGGAGACCGGCCAGATCAGCATCGCCCGCGCCGCGCAGCAGGCCACCTTTCCCGCCCGCTTCCAACTGATTGCCGCGATGAACCCCTGCCCCTGCGGTTTTCGGGGCTCGCGCCAGCGCGCCTGCCGCTGCTCGCCCGACCAGGTCAGCCGCTACCAGGCCCGCATCAGCGGCCCCTTGCTCGACCGCATTGACCTGCACCTGGAAGTCAGCCCCCTGCCCGCCGATGAGCTGCTGACCGCCCCGGCCGGCGAACCCTCCGCCGCCATCCGCGAGCGGGTGACCGCTGCCCGCGCCCGGTCACTGCAGCGCCAGGGCATGCTCAACCAGCAGCTGCAAGGCCAGGCGCTCGACGATTACTGCCAGGCCGAGCCCGCTGCGCTGCAGCTGCTGCAAACCGCCGCCGCCCAGCTGGCCTGGTCGGCACGCGGCATCCACCGCAGCTTGCGCGTAGCCCGCTCGATTGCGGATCTCGCGCAGTCGGAGACCATCAGCCCGGCCCATGTGGCCGAGGCGGTGCAGTACCGGCGGGCGCTGCTGGGTACGAGCGGCATGTAGCCAGCGCTGCTGAACGCTCACCCTTATGCAGAAAACGCGTTTACTAAGTCAGAAAAATTAGTTCCTCCCGCAACGCTGACTTCGCACAATCCCCCCTTTTGCGCCGCGCAGCCCTGCTGCGAACGGCGGTTCTTTGAAAGCGGATATGGGCGTGAGCAAATTGGGGCAGTGGCGAATCTTGGGCGTGGCGGCGGCGTCGCTGTGTGTGGTGGCCGGTGCCAGTGCGGCAGGCGCAGCCAGCGCCCCTAGCGGCGCCCCCATCCGTATTGGCCTGCTGGCCCCGCTGACCGGATCGGGCGGCGCCTATGGCAAGGAAGAGGAAACAGCGGCCAAGGCCGCCGCTGCCCATATCAATGCCCATGGCGGTGTGCTGGGCCGGCCGCTGGAGATTGTGGTGGCCGATGACGAGACCACGCCCACAGCCGGCGTGTCGGCCGCGCGCAAGCTGATCGATGTGGATGGTGTGGTGGCGATCACCGGCGTCTGGAGCAGCGCGGTGGCACTGGCCGTGCGCCCGGTGGCACTCGAGAAGAATGTTGCGCTGCTGCCCGTGGGCTCGGCCGATGAGCTGACCGAGGGCGACAACAAGGGCCTGGTCTGGCGCTTCCAGACCAATGGCAAGAACTGGGGCCAGGCCTTTGCCAATGTGGCCTACAAGGATGGCGCGAAGACCGCCTCCATCCTGGTGCTGCAGACGCCCTTCACGCTCAGCACCGTCAAGCCCTTTGCCGAGCGCTTTGCGCAGCAGGGCGGCAAGGTGCTCGACACCCTCTACTTCAACCCCAACCAGCCCTCGTACCGGGCCGAAGTGGAGAAGATCTTCAGCAAGAAGCCCGATGCGGTCTTCCTGCCCAGCTATATCCCCGAGTTCAGCGCCATCGTGCGCGAGATCTACCGCAGCGGCTACGAAAGCAAGCTCTACACTTTCAGCCATGCGGCCGACAGCGGCGGCAAGTTTGTGCAGAACGTGGGCAAGGCCGCCGCCGAAGGCGTGAACCATGTGCAGGCCACGCCGGTGGGCAACAACGCCAGCTACCAGCTCTACCTGAAGCAAACGCAGCAGCCCGAAGGCACCATCGTCGCCTTTGGCGCCAATGTGTTTGACGAGATCAATGTGCTGGCGCTCGCGATCGAAAAGGCCAAGAGCGCCAAGGCGGCCGACTTCAGCAAGGAGATCGCCAACGTGGTCAACGCCAAGGGCCCCGATGTACACGACCCCGTGCAGGGCCTGCAGCTGATTCGCGCGGGCAAGCCTTTCCGCTACTCCGGCGCGACAGCGGACTTCCGCTTTGCGCCCAATGGCGACCAGGTGGACCTGGACTACGGCCACTACCGCGTGCTCAACGGCGTGAGCAAGCTGGTGGGCACCACCAAATGAGCCTGCAGACAGACGATCTGCTCAGGGTTCAGGATGTTCATGTAGGTTTTGGCGAGTTCACCGCGCTGGACGGTGCCCACCTGCGCATTGCGCGCGGTGGCATCACCGGCATGGTGGGGCCCAATGGCGCGGGCAAGTCCACCTTGTTCAATGTGCTGGGCGGCCAGCAGGCGCACAAAGGTGGCCGGGTGCTGTTCGACGGCCAGGACATCACGCACTGGTCCGTGCACCGGCGCGCCCAGGCCGGGCTCACCCGCACCTTTCAGATCTCGCGCGAGATGGGCGCGCTCACGGTGCTGGAGAACCTGCTGCTCGCCGCCCCGCAGCAGCCCGGCGAAAAGCTCTGGCATGCGCTGCTGAACACGGCGGCCGCCCGCCAGCACGAAGCCCAGGCGATGGCGCAGGCCCAGTCCCTGCTCGAGCGCGTGGGCCTGTGGCGCCTGGCGCATGAGCGGGCCGACAGCCTCTCGGGCGGCCAGAAGAAACTGCTGGAGCTCTGCCGCGCGCTGATGCTCAAGCCCCGGCTGGTGCTGCTCGATGAGCCGGCGGCCGGCGTCAACCCGGTGCTGGTCGGCGAGATTGCGGACTTCATCCGCAGCCTGCAGGCCGAAGGCATGAGTTTTGCCATTGTGGAACACAACATGGACATGATTGCCGCGCTGTGCGACCCGGTGTATGTGCTGGCCCAGGGCAAGGTGCTGACCCAGGGCAGCTTTGCCCAGGTATCTGCCAACGCGCAGGTGGTCGAAGCCTACCTCGGAGGTGTGGCATGAGCGCCGAACTGCGCCTGGACAGCGTCGTGGCCGGCTACGGCGCGCGCGCCGTGCTGCACGGCGTGAGCCTGGAGGTCGCACCCGGCTCCAGCTTGGTGGTGGTCGGCCCCAACGGCTCGGGCAAATCCACCTTGATGCGCGTCGTGACCGGGCTGATCCGCCCGCAGTCGGGCCGCGTCATCTGGGATGGCCGCGACATCACCGCCCTCGATGCGCCGGGCCGCGCACGCCTGGGGCTGGGCTATGTGCCGCAAGAGGCCAATGTGTTCCGCAACCTCTCGGTGCTGGACAACCTCAAGCTCGGCCACGAGTTCATCGCCAGCGGCGGCGCCAAGGCCTTGCGCGAGCGGCTCGATGCGGTGCTGGCGCTGTTTCCCGAGATCGTTCCCAAGCTGAATGTCGCCGCTGGCTTGCTCAGCGGCGGCCAGCGGCAGATGGTGGCCATGGGCGCGGCGCTAATGCCCTCGCCCCGGCTGCTGGCGCTCGATGAACCCTCGGCGGGCCTGTCGCCGCTGAATGCATCGCGCCTCTTTGAGGTGGTGCAGCGCGTGGCGCAAACCGGGGTCACCTTGTTCATGATCGAGCAAAACACCCGGCTGGGTCTGGCCGCTGCCGACCAGGGCCTGGTGCTGGTCGCCGGCCAGGTGCGGGCGCGCGCGCCCAGCCAGGAGCTACTGGCCAATGGCCAGCTGCAAAGTCTTTATCTGGGAGCGCACTGATGCTGGCGCAGCTCATCTTCAACGGCCTGGTATCGGGCCTGCTCATTGCGCTGCCTGCGCTGTCGCTGGCCTTGGTTTTCAGCGTGCTGCGCTTTGCCAACTACGCCATTGGCGCGATGGTGACCACCGGCGCGTATCTGGTCTATGCCTTCAACGGCCCGCTGGGCTGGCCGCTGCCGTTGGCAATGGCCGCCGGCATGGCGCTCAGCATTGCGCTGGCACTGCTGCTGGACCGGCTGGTGTTTGCGCCGCTGCGTGGGCGCTCGGGCGTCACCTTGCTGGTGGCCTCGATCGGCCTGGGCCTGGTGCTGGAGAACCTGGTGCGCCTGGTCGCCGGCAATGCGCCGCGCGGCTTTGGTGTCGAGATTGCCCGGCCCGCGCGCCTGCTCGGCCTGCGCGTCAACCAGGAGCAGCTCATCACCCTGGCCTGCGTGCTGGTGGCGCTGGCGCTCGTGTGGCTGGTGTTCCGCTTCACGCGCCTGGGCCGCGCGATGCAGGCGGTGGCCGACAATCCCGATCTGGCGGATGTGCGCGGTATCTCGCGCAAAAAGGTGACGGCCACGGTCTGGGCGCTGGCCGCCGCAATGGCGACCTTGTCGGGCGTGCTGATCGGCCTGGATTCGAATGTGGACCCGCAGATGGGTTGGAACTACCTGCTGCCGGTATTTACCGCAGCCATCCTGGGCGGCATCGGCAGCCCGATGGCGGCGGTGGCGGGCGCGCTGCTGCTGGGGGTGACCGAAGAGCTGGCCACCCTGTTGCTGCCGCCCCACTACCGCACGGTGGTGGCCTTTGGGGTCATGGCCTTGCTGTTGCTGCTGCGCCCGCAGGGTCTGTTTGGTGCCAAGTGGGTGCGCAAATGACAAGCTATCTGATTGCAACCCTGGTGCTGGTGGTGATCGCCACCTTGTCGGGCCTGGCGCTGAACCTGCAATGGGGCCTGGGTGGCCTCGTTAATTTTGGCCTGTTCGGCTTTTACATGCTGGGCGCCTATGCCTGCAGCCTGCTGCAGATGCAGGGCCTGCCGCCGCTCGCAGCCATGCTGCTGGCGCTGCTGCTGACGGCAGCGGCCAGTGCGCTGGTCAGCCTCATCTCGGTGCGGCTGAGCGAAGACTACCTGGCCATCGTCACCTTGGGCTTTGCCGAATCGCTGCGGCTCTTTATCAGCTACGAGGAATGGCTGACCCGGGGCACCCTGGGCATCCCCAACATCGTGCGGCCCTTTACCGACCTGGTGCCCGGCGCCTGGCGGGATCTGTTCTTTCTGGGCTTTTGCCTGGTCTGGCTGGCGCTGGTGTTTGTGGTGCTGCAGCGCCTGGCGCGCTCGCCCTTTGGCCGCCTGCTGCGCGCCACGCGCGAGGACGCGGGCGTGGCCGAGGCGCTGGGCAAGAACGTGCTCTGGGTGCGGGCGCGCAGCTTTGCGCTGGGCGGCGCCATCCTGGGCATTGCCGGCAGCCTGCACGCCTTCTACTACACCTATATCGACCCGACCCAGTTCAGCACCATCTTGACGGCCTACGCCTTCATGGCCGTGATCCTGGGCGGGCGTGGTAGCCATGCCGGCGTGCTGGTCGCCGGCTTCACGGTGATCCTGCTGCTGGAGGGCAGCCGCATGCTGGCCGGCGTCGTGCCCTGGCTCGATGGCACGCAGCTGGCCGCCATCCGCCTGTCGCTGGTGGGCGTGCTACTGCTGGCGATGCTGATCTTCAAACCCAATGGGCTGCTGCCGGAATACCGGCTCGGCCCCCGCTCTCAAGGAACTTCACCATGACCCGAATCACCCGCAAATCCCGCGAAGACCTGCCCGCCGCAGAGCAGCCGCTGTGGGACCGCATGCTGGCCGCTGGCGATTTTGCCGACCAAGCCGGCGTCATGGCGCAGCGCCTGCCGATCTTCTCGCAGACCTGGGCGCTGCTGCTGCAGCTGGGCCAGGAAGCGGTGCTGCCCAAGCGCTACACCGAGCTGGCCATTGTCACCGTCTCGCTGCTCAATGAATGCGAGTACTGCATCGACCACCATGGGCCCAAGCTGCTGGTCGAAGGCCTGTCGGCCGAAGGCGTGCGGACCTTGCTGGACTACGCCAGCCACCCCGAGCTGAACGAGGTGGACCGCCTGGTGGTGGAGTACGCGATCGCCGTGACCCGGAACTGGAGCCAGACGCGCGACGAGATCTTTGGGCGCCTGCACCAGCACTTCAGCGAAGCGCAGATTGTGGAGCTGACCTGGCGCACCGCGCTGTGCGGCGCCTTCAACCGCTTCAACGACATCCTGCAGGTGCAGACCGCGCCACTGGCCACCCCGGCAGCCAGCGAGGCGGCGCAAGCCTGACGAACGAACGCACTGCAACGGATTCCATCGCATGAGCAGACAGCCCCGGCGTGAACTGCGCCTCAACAGCTTCCAGATGGCCGCGCCCTCCCACAACTGGGCGGGCCTGTGGAAGCACCCGCGCGACAACCAGGCGCAATACCACCAATTGCGCTACTGGGCGGACATGGCGCGCACGGCAGAGCGCGGCCTGCTCGACGGCATCTTTATCGCCGATGTGTTTGGCATCTACGACGTCTATGCCGGCAATGCCGATGCGGCCTTGGCGGCAGGGGCCCAGTCCCCGCAGCTGGACCCGACCATGCTCATCTCGGCGATGGCCCTGGTGACCGAGCACATCGGCTTTGGCGTGACCGCCAGCCTGAGCAACGACCACCCCTTCTCCTTCGCACGGCGCTTTGGCACCTTGGACCACCTGACCAACGGCCGCCTGGGCTGGAACATCGTCACCGGCTACCTGGAGAGCGGTGCGCGTGGCCTGGGCCGCGACAGCCTGCGCGACCATGACGAGCGCTATGACGTGGCCGAAGACTTTATGGCCGCGATCTACCAGCTCTGGGAAGGCAGCTGGGAGGCCGGCGCTGCCGTGCGCGACAAGGACAGCGGCGTGTTCAGCCACCCGGAGCGCGTGCATGCGGTGGCGCATGACGGCCCCTACTACCGCGTGCATGGCCGGGCACTGGCCGAGCCCTCGCCCCAGCGCACGCCCCTGCTGTACCAGGCCGGCAGCTCCGCGCGCGGCCAGCAGTTTGCCGGCCGCCATGCCGAGGCCTGCTTTATCAACGGCCCCACACCTGCGGCAGCCGCCAAATCGGTGAAGGCCTTGCGCGCATCGGCCCAGCACGCCGGCCGCGATCCCTACGATCTGCTCGCGCTGCTGGGCGCCACCGTGATCGTTGCGCCCACCACCGCCGAAGCCCAGGACCTGCGCGACGAATACCGGCACTACCTCGACAGCGCCGGCCAGCTGGCGCTGGTCTCGGGCTGGACCGGCATGGACCTGTCCCAGCTGGGCCTGGACGATGTGCTGCCGTTTGCGAAGACCAATGCCATCCAGTCCACCGTCGAGCACCTGACGCGCAACACGCCGCAGCCGCCCAAGGTCCGCGACCTGCTGGATTTCAGCCCCGTCGGTGCGCGCGCGCCGGTCTTCATCGGCTCGCCAACGGAAGTCGCCGACCAGATGGCCCATTGGGTCGCCGAGAGCGATATCGATGGCTTCAACCTTGTGCGCACCGTCATGCCCGAGAGCCTGGACGCCATCGTCGACCTGCTGATCCCCGAGCTGCAAAACCGGGGCATGTTCAAGACGCGCTACGCAGAAGGGAGCTTGCGTGAGAAGCTGTTCCCGGCAGGGGGCAAGCTGCTGCCGGCCAGCCACCCGGGCGCAGCGTACCGGCGTTAATTTTGATGCGGGCGGTTACTTCAACCATCCCCCAAAAAACAACCCCCACCGCCCTCTAAAGAGCGATGGGGGTTGGCACATCAGCGCAGACAGCCGCTTCAGGCTTCCGGCATCAGCGGCTCGCCCAGGTTCAGCATCAGGCGGTTGGCCCAGGCAAAGATCGCGTCCGAATGCAGCAGGTCCAGCACCTCGCCGTCGTTCAGGCCCTCGGCCTTGAGCGCGTCGATGTCGGCGGCGTTGATGGCTGCGGGCTGCTCGGTGATCTTGATCGAGAACTGCACGATGGCCTTTTCACGCGCGGTGGTGCCGGCGGTGGCGGGCTGTTCGAAGACCTGGGCAATGGTGTCGCTGCGCTTGGCCAGTTGCTCAAAGCGCTGCGCATGCACCGAGGCGCAGTAGACGCAGCCGTTGATGCGCGATACCACCGTGGAGCCCAGCTCGCGCTCGGCACGCGAGAGGCCGCCGGGCGCATACATGATGGCGTTGAAGGCGGTGGAGCGCTCGCGCAGGATCAGCGGCTGGTGCACCAGGAACAGGTAGTAGTCCGAGGTCTTGGCCTTGGGGTGGCTCTCTTCCAGCACGGCCATCTGGTCGGGCGTGGCCTGGTCGAGCTGGACCACATCCAGCCAGGCCTTCCATTCCAGCGATTCGTTGGTGAAGCCGTGGGCGCGGATGACCTGGGCGGGTTGGAATGCGGCGGGCGTGCTCATGCGGTGGCCTCCTCGGATGCTTTCATGGCTTGCAGGCCGGCCACAAGGCGGACCTGGTAGGAGAGAAACGCGATCAGCTGCGACAGCGCCACAACGGCCGGGGTGCTGATGCCAGCGGCTGGCAGGGTTTGCAGCGCGGCCTTGTCGCCCTCGATCGGGTTCTCGATCAGGGTGCGGGTAAAGGCCAGGATGGCCGCCAGGCGCGGGTCTTGCGCGTCCTGGGGCTGGCCAGTCTCGGCGACGGCGATCAGCGCGGCATCCACCGGCAGTTGCTGCAGGCGTTCGCGGTAGTGGGCGACCAGCTCGGGCGCAGGGGTCAGGCGGCAGGCATAGAGCGCGACCAGCAGGCGCTCGGCCACACTGATGCCCGGCAGCGCCGGATCAAACAGGGCCTGGTAGCTGCCCTGGGTGGCGGCCACCACCTTTTCACGCTGGTGGCGGGCCGCATAGGTGCGGCTGCCCGGTGCCAGACCGACCAGCCGGTCGATCAGGTCATCGCTGGGGGATGTGGACATGCAAGACTCCTTGGGTTTATGTTTTTGCAGCGCCGGCCTGGGCCGCCACTGCGCGTTCTAGAAACTGCAGCACGCCCTGCCAGGACGCGGCATCGGCATGGGCGTTGTCGGCCGGGTTGCCGCCGCCGGTGCTGACCTTGCCCGAGACCGGGTGGGCATAGACCAGCTGCGTGGTCGGCACATAGGGGAAGAGGATCGCGTGGCCGGCGCGCTCAAAGTCCAGCCACTGCACATCGTGCGGGTGCTGCACTTCGGCGAGCTTGTCGCGCACCATCTTTGAGTACACGCTCGACGGCCAGGAGCCATCGTCGGTCGCCGACAGCAGCATCACCGGGCCCTGGATGCGCTCCACCGGGATGCGCGCACGTGCCACGGCCTCGGCATCGCGCAAGGCGGTGCGCATCGCCCGCTCATGGCGGTGGGGTGCAGGGCCTTCGTCAAACGGGGCCCAGCTGGCCGTGCGGTTGTTCTCCCAGATGTGGGTGAGCGGCTGGCCGCCCAGCAGCCAGGTCGGGCCTTCGCGGCCCACCTGCGGGTCGCAGGCGTTCTGGCCGCTGTGCACCAAGGCGCTGGGCACATAACCCACCACGGCCGATACCTGCTGCGCAAAGGTCGCCCCCAGCAGCAGCACCAATTCCCCCCCGCGTGACTGGCCGCTGAGCGCGACAAAGTCATGCGCCGGTTGCACCGTGCGGCGCAGCCATTGCAGGCCTTTTTCAAAATACTCCAACGGGGTGTTGGAGATGTAGGGCGACAGGCCCGGCGCCTTGAAATACGCCAGCGCAAAGGCCGCATAGCCGCGCGATGCATAGAGCGCCGCGCGCGGCTCATTGATGCCGCCGCCCGAGCCGTTGACGATCATCACCGCCGGGTGCGGTCCGGCGCCAGCGGGCAGGTACAGGGTGCCGACCAGGCCGTCCTCGCGCACCTCACGGCGGGTCACGCCGGGGGCAGCGAGCTGCTGGCTCAAGCGCGCCTGCGCCTGCGCAGTGCCCGCGCTGGCTTGCAAGCTCGTCAGCAGCGCATCGGTCACCGGCTGGTTGAACAGCTCGCGGCTGGTGGATGCCACCGGGCTTTGCGACCAGACCAGGCCCATGCCATCGGCACCGGCATAGCTGCCGGAGACGGGCGCATCGCGGTTCAGATCGACAGCACCCTGCGCATCGGCGATGAAGCGCGCCTGCGCGCGCCACAGCACGCCGCTGCGCGGGGTCTCGGCAGTCACCTCCACCGCCTCACCGGGCTGGGCGCCTTCGATACGGATGTGGCGTGCCACATCGATCAGCGCGTCCGCCTGGTCAACCGTGATGGACAGCTGGGCCATCAGGGTGCCACCTTGGTCACCATCGAGGCGGTGGTGCGGTCGCTGCTGAACGGGGTGACCTTCAGGCCCTTCTTCGCGGCCCAGATATTGCGGTAGTGGAACAGCGGGATGATGCCCACATCATCGGACACCACCTTGGCCGACTGGCGCAGGATGCTCTCGCGCTTGGCCATGTCGAACTCTTCGGTGGATTCGGTCAGCGCCTTGTCCACGGCCGGGTTGCTGTAGTGGCCCCAGTTGGAGGCGCCCAGGCCCTTCTTGGCATCGACCGTGGCCAGCACGTTCACCAGCGCATAGCTGGCCTCACCGGTGCCATTGCCCCAGGCGAGCATGCTCATCGCATATTCGTTTTTGTTGGCGCGGCCCGAGTACACGGCCCATGGCACCACCTCCACCTGGGTCTTCACACCAATGCGGGTCCAGAACTGGGCCACCACCTGGGCCGTTTCCGGGCCTTGTGGGTAGCGGTCGTTGGGCACATGCATGGTCAGCTTGAAGCCTTCGGGGAAACCGGCATCGGCCAGCAGCTTCTTGGCCTTGGCGGCATCAAAAGGAATGTTCTTGATGTCGGGGTTGTAGCCATAGGTGTTCTTGGGCATCCACTGGTTGGCCTCGGTTGCCGCGTCCTGCAGGATGCGGTCGACGATGGCGCCCCGGTTGATCGCCAGGTTCAGCGCCTCACGCACGCGCTGGTCGAGCAGCGGGTTCTTCGCCAACGGCTTGCCAGCGTTGTCGGTGATGAAGGCATTGGACGCCGGGTTGAAGCTGGGTTGCAGCAGCATCACGCGCAGGCCGTCATAGGGGTAGACGGTGACGTTGGGTGCGTTCTTCAGGCGCGCGAGATCTGAGACCGAGACCTTGTCGATCACATCCACATCGCCGGCCAGCAGCGCGGCGGTGCGCGATGCGGCATTGTTGATGTAGCGGTAGTTGACCTTGTCCCAGATGGCCTTGTCACCCCAGTAGCCCTCATTGCGCTGCATCACCACGCGGTCGCCCGGCGTGTAAGACACCCATTTGTAGGGGCCCGAACCGACCATGGCCTTGCCCGAGTTGTAGTCTTCGGTGGCCGACTTCTCGCCCACATGCTTGCTGACGATGTGTACCGAGGCCAGGTTCAGCGGCAGATCGGGGTTGGGGATGGTGGTCTTGATGATCAGCGTGTGCGGGTCCTTGGCAGTGACCGATTCGACGGTGCGCAGGTAGCCGGCAAAGGTGGCCACGCTGCCGGGCACGGCGCGGGCGCGCTGGTAGGAGTAGATGACGTCCTCGGCGCTGAAGGCCTTGCCGTCTTGCCACTTCACATCGGTGCGCAGCTTGAACTCCCAGGTCTTGGGGTCCAGATTCTTCCAGCTTGCTGCCAGGCCAGGCTGCAGCTTGTTGTGGTTGTTCTGCACCAGCAGATCCCAGAAGTGCAGGTCCACCGAGCGGTCGCCGGCGTGGTTGTTGAGCTGGGGGTCCATCGACGAGACCGGGTCGGCAAAGCCGATGTTCAAGGTCTGCGCATGGGCAGCCAGGCCAGCGCCCATCAGGGCAGCGGTGAGGGAAGAGACGATGATGCGTTTCATGGCGAACTCCTGGTGAAACTGTGAAAACGGGGCAATGAATACGGAGAAAAAGGCGGCGCTCAGCTGCGCGTTCAGGCGTCGTTCAAATGGCAGGCGCTTTGGTGCTGGATGGCGATGCCCTTGAGCTGGGGTGCCTCCACCTTGCAGCGCGGCATGGCGCGCGGACATCGCGGATGAAAGTGGCAGCCGCTGGGAGGGTTGAGCGGGCTGGGGATTTCACCCTGGATGGCCGAGTAGGTCTTGTGGCGCGCGTTCATGTTGGGCACCTCGGCCAGCAAGGCCTGGGTGTAGGGGTGGTTGGGCCGGGCAAACAGCTCCTCGACCGGCGCAGTCTCGATCACGCGGCCCAGGTACATCACCACCACCCGGTCGCAGATGTGCTCGACGACGCCCAGGTCATGGCTGATGAACAGATAGGTCAGGTGCAATTGCTCGCGCAGGTCCATGAACAGGTTCAGGATCTGCGCCTGGATCGACACATCGAGGGCGGCCACGGCCTCGTCGCAGACCAGCATGCGGGGCTGCACGGCCAGCGCGCGGGCAATGCCGATGCGCTGGCGCTGGCCACCGCTGAACTGGTGCGGGTAGCGGCTGCGCAGCGCCGGGTCGAGCCCGGCGCGCTCCATCTGCGCACAGACGTAGTCGTCAAAACCAGCCTGGTCGACCAGGCCATGGATACGGGCTGCCTCGCCGACGATCTCGTCCACGCGCAGACGCGGGTTCAGGCTGGCGTACGGGTCCTGGAAGATCATCTGGATGCGCAGGCGCTCGGCATGGCGCTCGTCCGGCGTCAGGCTGGCCATGGCCTTGCCGGAGAACAGCACGTCGCCATCGGACGGTGGAAGCAGCCCCGCCGCGATGCGGCCCAGGGTGGACTTGCCGCAACCGGATTCGCCCACCAGGCCCACCACCTCACCGGGGCGCACCAGCAGATCGACCCGGTCAACCGCGCGGGTGACCGGGTGGGGCTTTTCCAGCCCCAGGCTTTGCAGCAGGCGGCCACCGATGCCCGGCTTTTGCTCGCCAAAGCGCTTGCTGACCTGGCGCAGCTCGACCACCGGGGTGTCTGCCGCGCTGTCTACCGTGGGTGTATGTGTCATCGTGTCGTTCATACGCGCACCTCCAGGCCCTGTGCCGGGGCGGCGCTAGGGGAGCTTACGGTCAGCGCCGGGTGAAAGCAGCGCACCAGGCGGCCGGGCAGCGGCTCGGTCTGCTCGGGCTGGGCCTGGCAGGCGGCAGTGGCGCGGGTGCAGCGCGCCGCAAAGGCGCAGCCGGGAGGAAGCTGCAGCATATTGGGCGTCATGCCGGGAATCTGCTGCAGGCGGCTGCCGCGCCGGTTGTTGGCCGGCAGGCTGCCGATGAGGCCAGCGGTATAGGGGTGCAGCGGGCTGTCGAGCACGGCATCCACGCCGCCCTGCTCAACGATGCGGCCGGCATACATGACTGCCACTTCGTCGGCCAGACCGGCCACCACCGACAGGTCATGCGTGATCCAGATCAGCGCCGTGCCCTGCTGGCGCGCGAGCTTTTGCACCTCGGACAGGATCTGCGCCTGGATGGTCACATCCAGCGCCGTCGTGGGCTCGTCGGCAATGATCAGATCGGGTTGGTGCAGCATCGCAGTCGCTATGGCCACGCGCTGGCGCATGCCGCCCGAGAGCTGGTGCGGGTAGGCCTGCAGGCGCTCGTCGGGGCTGGCAATGCCCATCATCGCCAGGGTCTCGCGGGCCCGCTCACGCGCCTGGGCCTTGCTGGCCGAGGTGTGGGCGCGCACCGCTTCGATCATCTGCGTGTCCACGCGCAACACGGGGTTGAGCGTCATCATCGGATCCTGGAAGATCATCGCGATGCGGTTGCCCTGCAGCTGGCGCAGCTCGCGCGGCTTGATCTTGGTGATGTCGCGGCCCTGGAACAGCACCTCACCGCCGGTCACGCGGCCCGGTGCATCGACCAGGCCCATGATGGAAAAACCGGTGACGGACTTGCCCGAGCCGGACTCGCCGACCAGGCCCAGGATGCGGCCACGCTCCAGGGTGAAGGACACATCGTTGACCGCGCGCAGGGTGCCGGCGCGGGTCGCAAACTCGGTGCGCAGATTGCGCACCTGCAAGGTGGGCACGCTGCTCATCGGGTGTTCCTCGGGTTCAGGACATCGCGCAGGCGGTCGCCCACCAGGTTGATCGCCACGATGGTGACCAAGAGCGCAATGCCGGGGTAGAAGCTGATCCAGTACTGGCCCGAGAGCATGAACTGGTAACCGTTGGAGATTAGCAAGCCCAGCGATGGCTCGGTGACCGGCACGCCCAGGCCCAGAAAGCTCAGGGTGGCCTCCAGGGTGATCGCGCGGGCGATCTGCAGGGTGCCGATCACGATCAGCGGCGGCAGGCAGTTGGGCAGGATGTGGCGCACCATGATGCGCCAGTTGGGGATGTCCAGGCAGCGCGCCGCCTCGACATACTCGCGCCGGCGCTCGACCAGGGCCTGGCCGCGTGCGGTGCGGGCGTAGTAGGCCCATTCCAGGATCACCAGGGTCAGCACCACATTGCCCACGCCCTTGCCCAGGTAGGCGAGGATCATCATCGCCACCAGGATCGAGGGGAAGGACAGGATCAGGTCCACCACGCGCATGATGATCGTGTCCGTCTTGCCACCGGCATAGGCGGCCAGCAGACCCAGCAAGGTGCCCACCACGCCGGCAATCAGCGCCGAGCCCACACCCACCAGCAGGCTGATGCGCAGGCCGTAGAGAATCGCCGAGTACAGGTCGCGCCCCTGGCCATCGGTGCCCAGCAGGTAGTGAAAGCTGTCCAGCCCATTGGCCGAACCTGGCGGCAGGCGCGCATCGAGCACATCGAGCTGCTGCAGGTCATAGGGGTTCTGCGGCGTGATCCAGGGCGCGACGAGCGCTGCCAGGATCAGCACGACGGCGACGACGAGGCCAAACAGCGCCAGGCGCGAGGCCAGAAAATCGGCCACATGCGCGCGCCAGGGCGAAGGCTGGCGCAGCGCCGCTGCCGGGGCGGTGCCTACGGGGGTGTTGGCAGGGGTGTTAGCAGGGGTATTGGTGCCGCTCATGCTGCGCCCTCCAGGCGCACGCGGGGGTCGAGCACCTTGTACAAGATATCCACGATCAGATTGAGCGTGACAAACAGGCAGACCACCACCACCAGGTAGGAGACGATGACGGGACGGTCCAGCGCATTGATGCTGTCCAGAATCAGCTTGCCGGCGCCCGGCCAGGAGAAGATGCTCTCGGTCACCACCGCAAAGGCGATGGTCGAGCCCAGCTCCAGGCCCAGCACGGTGACCAGCGGAATCATCGTATTGCGCAGCACATGCAGGCCCACCACGCGCAGCGGCGACAGGCCCTTGGCGCGGGCAAATTTCACATAGTCGAGCGGCAGCACTTCCCGCACACCGGCGCGTGTCAGGCGGATCACCAGCGAGATCTTGAACAGCGACAGGTTGATCGCCGGCAGCAGCATGTGGCGCAGGCCATCGGCGGTCAGAAACGACCACTGCGCGCCGAGAAACTCTACGGTCTGGCCGCGCCCGCTTGATGGCAGCATGCCCAGCGAGACGCTGAAGGTCATGATCAGCATCAGGCCGACCCAGAAGGTGGGCAGCGAAAAGCCCACGATGCTGCCGGCCATGATGGATTTGGAAAACCAGCTCTCGGGGTAGAGGCCGGCGAGCAGGCCCAGCGGCACGCCCAGCACCACGGCGATGACCAAGGCGGCAACCGCCAGCTCCAGCGTCGCCGGCAGGCGCTGCAAAATCAGCTCGATCGCCGGCACGTTGTAGACAAAACTCACGCCCAGGTTGCCCTGCAGCGCGCCGCCGACAAAGCCCAGGTACTGGCGCCACAGCGGCTGGTCAAAGCCCAGCTGGGCGATGATGCGCGCGCGCTCGACCTGGTCCACGTCCTGGCCGATCAAAATATCAACCGGGTTGCCGATGGCATGCAGGCCGACGAAGACGATCACCGTCATCAGCAGCACCACCACCACGGCCTGCGCAAGGCGGCGCAGCAGCCAGCCGATCATGGTGTGCCCGCCTTATCCAGCAGTGCGGCGGCTTCGCCAGGCGGTTCGGCCGGTGTCCACTCATCGCCAAACACCTCGGGGTCGCTGAAGGCCTGCAGCTTCTCGAAATGCCACTGCACATCTTCGGCATACAAGCGGCTGCTGATGCCCTGGGCCAGGCGCTCGGCGCCCACGCTGATCGCAGGAATATCGCCGGACACCGTGCCATGCGTCAGCGCGGCCGGGTAGGAGAACGCATGGATGCGCTCCAGCCCCGGGCAGGCGCCGGGAATCTTTTGCTGCAGCTCAAAGGCCGGGCCCAGGTCGGGCGAATCGGAGAGCTCCTGGTCGTCCTCGCCCTCGGGGTGGCGGTAGCGGTCGCCCCAGTTGCGCACATGGGCGGCAAAGGGCGCAAACTCGCTGCGCGCATTCCAGTCGATGCGAAAGCCGGTGGAAAACACGACAAAGTCCAGGTGGAACACGCCCTTGGAGGTGTGCACGCGGATCTCGTCGCCGGTCCATTCCATGCGCTCGATCGCGCAGCCCAGGTTGAAGCGGGCATTGGCATGGCGCGAGACGCGCAAGGTGCTGCCCCGGGGTGGCGGCACCTGCTGCACATTGATGTAGTGGCGGATCTTCCACTTCCAGTCATCGGGCAGCTGCAGATGGCCATAGGTCAGGCCCGGGCTGCCGGCGCCCTTGCCCTTGTTGACGCGGGGAATGTCCTTGCGGCGGATCAGCAGGTCGACGCTGGCCGCGCCGCTCTCCAGCGCGGTGGCGGCGCTGTCCATCGCCGAGGCACCGGCCCCCACCACGCCGATGCGCTGGCCGGCCAGCTGGGCGTAATCGGTGCTGTCCGAGGAATGGGCCCAACGGTCGCGCGGCAGGCTGCGCGCCATCTCGGGCACATAGGCGCCGCCCAGGCCGTCGCGGCCGGTGGCCAGCACCACATGGCGCGCCAGCACCTTGCGTGCGCCGCCGGGCGTCTCCAGATCGAGCTGCACCACGCCATCGGCGCCGCGCGGGCGCACGGCCAGCACCTTGTGGCCGTTGTGCACCGGCAGCGCCAGCACTTGGCGGTACCAGCGCAGGTAGTCCATCCACTGCAGGCGCGGGATCTTGTCGAGCGCCTCCCAGGCCTCCAGGCCGAACTGCGACTCGAACCAGGCGCGGAAAGTGAGCGCCGGTTTGCCCAGCGCCGGGCCGGTGAGCTGCTTGGGCGAGCGCAGCGTTTCCATGCGCGCCGTCGTTGCCCAGGGGCCTTCAAAGCCCGCCGGCGACTGGTCAAAGATCTCGGCCGGCACGCCCATGAAGCGCAGCGCCGCGCATGCGGCCAGGCCCGACATGCCGCCGCCGATGATGGCAACGGGCAGCACCGGCTCTCCCTCCAGCGCGGTTTCGGGCAGCCAGTCCTTGGCGGGCAGGTCCAGCCAGGCCAGGTCCTGGCGCACCCGGGCTTCGAGTGCGGCCAGCCCCTGGGGCGGCAGTAAGCGTTCGTCGTTCATGCGTGGTTCTCTCAAAATTCTGGTGTGCCCGCAGCGGGCCGCTGGCCCTCGGGCAGCATTTCTTCCAGCAGCGCGGCGTGGGCGCGTGCGTCATGCAGTACAAAGCCAGGCAGCAGCGCCTGCGCCACCTCGGTCAAGGCCTGGCACAGCGCATCCATCGCCGGCGTGCAAGGCGTGGCCTGCTGGCTGACCACGCCAAACAAAAAGGGGATCTCGGTATCGAGCGGGCGCACCACCACACCTTGCAAGGGCAGGCCCAGTGCCGTCACCGGCTCCAGCACCGACACGCCCAGGCCCGCGCGCACGGCGGCCATCGCGTTGACCGAGGCATTGGTTTCCATGAACTGGGTCTCGCCCGGCTGCGCGCCAGGGCGGGCGGCGGCAAAGGCCTCATCCAGGCGCCCGCGCAGCCGGTAGGGGTTGGCCATGGTGATGATGCGGCGCTCGGCCAGCGCCAGCAGTGGCACCACGTCCAGCGCGGCCAGGGGATCGCCTTCGGGCAGCACCGCCACGCAGGGCGCGCGACCAATCCAGTGCACCTGCAGGCCCCGGTGCTCCAGCGGCAGGCTGCTCACGCCCAGTTGGGCGGCACCCGTCAGCACGCCTTGCGCCACCTGCTCGGGCGAGGCGCTACGCAGCTGGATGTGCGAGATGCTTTGCGCCATCGCGCCTTCGAGCCGCGCCAGCGCCGCAGGCACCAGGCCCGCAGCCAGCGCCGGCGTGGCCAGCAGGTTCAGCGGGCGCTGGCTGCCGCCTGCAATCTCGCGGGCGCGCTGGCGGATCTGCTGCAGGCTGTGCAGCGCATGGGCCACATCCTCGTACAGCAGAAAGCCTTGTTCATTGGGCGTAATGCGCGGGCCATTGCGGCTGAACAGCGCGTAACCAATCTCCTGCTCCAGCTCCTGCACCAGGCGGCTGATCGCCGGCTGCGAGCGGCCCAGCATGCGGCCGGCGGCCGTCACGCTGCCGGTGGAGATGACAGCCGCAAAGGCCTCAAGCTGGCGAAGTTCCATGGTATTTGATGCGAAAAACGCATTCTGAACTATTGAGTATGCGATCTACAAATACTAAATACACATATCCAAATAGCAGAAGCGTATTTACCCGAGTACGCGGGGGCGCGCCAGCCGCCCTGCAGACGCAAAAAAGGGAGCATGTGCTCCCTGTGTGGCAGCCGTTTCCGGCTGCTTTTAGCTTAAAACTCGCTCAGAGCCCCAGCTTCTTGGCCACATAATCGGCGTCCTTGTCACCCCGGCCCGAGAGGTTGACGAGGATGTTCACCCCCTTGTCCAGCTGCGGCGCGATACCCATGGCCCAGGCGACGGCATGGGCGCTTTCCAGCGCCGGGATGATGCCCTCGACCCGCGACAGGGTCATAAAGGCGTTGAGGCAGGCCTGGTCATCCACGGCCTGGTAGTCGACCCGGCCCAGGTCCTTCAAGTAGCTGTGCTGCGGGCCGACACCAGGGTAGTCCAGACCCGAGGCGATGGAATGCACGGCCGCGGGGCTGCCATCGGCGTTCTCCAGCACATAGCATTTCATGCCATGGATGGCACCGGGCTTGCCCACCGACAAGGTGGCGGCATGCTTGCCCGGCTGGTCCACGCCCTCGCCCGCAGGCTCCACACCCACCAGCTTCACACCGGCATCGGGCAGAAAGGCCGTGAAGATGCCCATCGCATTGGAGCCCCCGCCCACGCAGGCCGCCACATAGTCGGGCAGCTTGCCGTGCCGGGTCTGGAACTGCTCACGCGCCTCGCGCCCGACGATGGACTGGAAGTCGCGCACCATCTTCGGAAACGGGTGCGGCCCCACCACCGAGCCAATCGCATACAGGTAGTTCGTCGGGTCCTTGAGGTACTCCTCAAACGCGCTGTCGACCGCCTCCTTCAGAGTCGCCTGGCCAAAGCTCACCGGCACCAGCTTGCAGCCCAGGATGCGCATCTTGGTGACGTTGGGGTGCTCCTTCTCGATATCGACCTGGCCCATGTGGATCTCGCAGGGGATGCCCACCAGCGCGCAGGCCGTCGCCAAGGCCACGCCATGCTGGCCGGCGCCCGTCTCGGCAATCACCTTGGTCTTGCCCATGAACTTGGCCAGCAGCGCCTCGCCCAGGCAGTGGTTGATCTTGTGGGCCCCCGTGTGGTTGAGGTCTTCGCGCTTCAAATGGATCTGCGCGCCGCCCAGCTGTTCCGAGAGTCGCTTGGCATGGAAGATCGGGCTGGGGCGGCCCACATAGTCCTGGAACAGCTGCTGGAGCTCGTCCTGGAAATCCTGGCGCTGCACGATCTGCTCGTAGGCCTGTGCGATATCGTCCATCGCCTTTTTCAGGTGCGGGGGCACCAGCTGGCCACCATAGTCACCAAAGAAACCGTTGGCATCGGGCATCTCAGCAAAGTTCATCATTGTTGTCATAGGCTGCTTTATCTCTGTGATGGCAAAGCCTTGTTGATACCACAGCAGTCCGGGCAAAACCTTGCAGGTTTTCCCGATGCCACAATAGCTGCCATGAAAGCTGACGCCGTTCGTGATATCGCCCTGGCCCATGCCATCGAAACCTCACCGCCCCACGAGGCCCTGCCCAGCGCTGCGCGCTGCGAGGCCATCACGCAGGAGGTGCTGCACACCCTGGGCAAGCCCGCGCTGGGTGGCAAGGCCGGCCAGGCCGCCTTTGCCCAGTTTCTGCAGCTGCGCGCCAAGCGCATCATCCAGGCCAGCCAGCTGCCCGCTGATGTGCGCCAGCTGTGGCAGCATGCCCCGGGCCTGGCGCGCTGGGCACCGCTGGCCATCGGCCTGCTGGCGCTGTGTTTTGGCTTTGCCAGCCACCGCATTACCGACCCGCACCGGGTCGATCTGCTGTCGCTGTCGCTGATGGGCATCGTGCTGTGGAACCTGCTGATGTATGCGGTGCTGCTGGTGCGCAGTCTGCTGCGCCTGGCACGGCGCCAGCCAGCGCGCGTGGCGCCCTGGGAGCCTGCGCAGCTGGCCGCTGGTGGCGCAGCCCCCAGCGCTTCCGTTTCCGATGAACACCCGGGCTGGATGGCCCGGCTGCGTGGCAAGGCCATGCCCGCACTGCGCGGCAGCGGCCTGCGCAAGATGGCGCTGCGCTTTGAGCGCAACTGGTGGCAAGCCAGCGAAGGGGTGCGCAATGCGCAATGGCTGCTGTGGCTGCACCTGGGCGCTGCGCTCGTCGCCGTGGGCGCACTGGCCTCGCTCTGGCTCACGGGCCTCACCAAGGAATACCAGGTCGGCTGGGAGAGCACCTTCCTGTCGGCCCCGCAGGTGCAGCACTGGCTCAACCTCCTGTTCGCCCCCACCCAATGGCTGCAGTGGACGACGCCCTGGAGCCTGGCCGACATCCAGGCGCTGCAAGGCTGGGTGACCAGCAGCATGCCGGCGCAGTACCCATCGGCAGCAGCCCAGGCGCCGCAGCCGGGTGTGCTGAGCGCGCCCGTGTCCTATGTTGGAGAGCGCTGGGTCTGGGCCTATACCGCCTTGCTGGGCGCCACCGTGGTGGTACCGCGTCTGCTGCTGGCGCTGTGGCAGGGGCTGCGCGTGCGCTGGCGCCGCCAGCACCTGCAGCTGCCGCTGAACCAGGCCTACTTTGCCCGCCTGCAGCGCGACTTTGGCGGCCTGGCCACGCGCCTGGTGCTGCTGCCGTTCAGCATCGATGTGACGCCCGAGCGCCGCGCGGCGATCGACCACCATGCCATCGGCCTCTATGGCGCCGGCGCCCATGTCGACTGGCTGCCGACCCTCGCCTATGGCGCTGCGCTGCCGGCCGTCGATATCGCGCCCGCTGCGCAGGCCATTGCGCTCATCAACCTGTCAGCCACGCCCGAGGCCGAGGTGCATGGCGAGCTGCTGGCCCAGCTGCGCAGCCGCTTTGGCGCCAACGGCCAGCTCTGGCTCTGGGCCAGTGACTTTGCCGCGCGCAATGCCGGCGCCCCGCGCCGCCTGCAGGAGCGCGAAGCGCTGTGGCAGGAGTTTGCCCAGCAGCACGGCTTCAACGCCCAGCTGATCACCACCGGCACCTGACGAGACCCGCACGATGACCGAGATGACGAACGCCCCCCCACTCCCCACCGCCGTGCCGCAGGCAGCGGATGCGGCCAACGACCAGACCATCGCCTGGTGCCTGCTGTCGCACACCAATATCGGCAAGACCACGCTGGCCCGCACCCTGGTGGCCGAGGACATTGGCGAAGTGCAGGACGCCGCCCATGTCACCAGCCAGTCGCAGCGCTACCTGCTGCAGCGCACCGAACAGGGCGATGAGCTCTGGCTCTGGGACACACCGGGTTTTGGCGATTCGGTGCGGCTCTACAACCGCTTGAAGCAGCAGGGCAACCCACTGGGCTGGTTTCTGTCCAATGTCTGGGACCGCTGGCGCGACAAACCCTTCTACATGAGCCAGCGCGCCTTGCAGGCCGCGCGTGACCATGCCGATGTGATGCTCTACCTGGTCAATGCCGCCGAAGACCCGGCCGACGCCGGTTACTGGGCCAGCGAGATGCGCATCCTGCAGTGGATGGACAAGCCCGTGCTGGTGCTGCTCAACCAGATCGGCAGCGACACCACAGCCGCGCAAACCGCTGCAGACCTGCAGCGCTGGCGCGCGGCGACGGCCGAGTTTGCCGGCACCGTGCGTTCGGTGCAGGTGCTCGATGCCTTCACACGCAGCTGGTGGCACGAAAAGCAGGTGATGCAGTCCATCGCACCGCTGCTGCCCGATGCCAAGCAGCCGGCCTACCAGCGCCTCTTGCAAACCCGCGCGCAGCGCCAGCAAGCGCGCGAAGCGGCCAGCCTGCAGGCCCTGGCCGAGCAGCTGCTGCTGGCGGCCACCGCGCAGGAGACCGTGCAGGCCAGCGACAACAAGCTCTGGCAGCGCGCCTGGAGCAAGGTGAGCGGCTCGGTTGCGCAGGCCATCCGCGGCAGCGGCGCTGAGGGCGCCGAGCTCAGCCCCGAGCAGACCGCCGCGATGCAGCGCCTGACCCAATCCCTGCAGCAGGCCGACCTGGCCAGCACCCAGGCCCTGCTGGCGCTGCACCAGCTCGATGGCCAGGCGGCCAGCCAGATCCAGCAGCAGCTCAAGGACCACCTGAAAACCAGCACACCGCTGGACCCGCAGACGGCCAGCCTCTGGGGTGCGCTCACGGCCGGCGCTGCGACCGGCCTGGGCGCCGATATGGTGGCCGGTGGCATGACCTTGGGCGCAGGCGCGCTGGTGGGCGCTTTGGTGGGCGCCGTCACCTTTGCCGGTGCTGCCTGGAGCGCCAACAAGATGTTTGACCAGCAGGCCCAGCGCTTTCACCTCTCGCCCGAGTACCTGAGCGCCTTGACCGGCCAGTTGCTGCTCAAGTACCTGGTGATCTCGCACTTTGGCCGGGGGCGCGGGCGCTACACCAGCCCCAGTGCACCGGCGCAGTGGAGCGAGGCGGTGCAGACCGCCGTGCAGCACCGCGCCACGCAGTGGCAGCAGCAGTGGAAGGCGCTGGGCAGCCTGGCCGCCGATGCCGGTTTGAGCGACGAGGCACGCGCGGCCCACTTGCAGGCGCTGCAGCTGCAGCTGGGCGAATGCCTGCACCAGGCGCTTGGCCGCCTCTACCCCGACATGGATCGACCGACGGTCAATGCTGATGCGAATAATCAATAAAAACAAGCAATTACAAAATTATTGGCGATAAAAAACACCGATCCGCATTGACCCGCTTGTTTTTTGCAAAGGCCCGTCGCAGCATGGAGATGCCATGGCCCAGCAAGCCAGGCATCCCAGCAACTCAAGGACAGGAGAGTTTTATGCGCAACACCTGGAAAGCCTGGATCAGCGGTATCGCCCTGTGCAGCACAGCGGCCGTTTTTGCCCAAACACCGGCAGCGGGTACGGCACCGGCCGCCAAACCAGCCCCCGCCGCCAAGGCCGCGCCGGCGGCCCCCGCAGCGCCAGCGGCCGCTGCCGACAAGGCCAAAACCCCGGCCCCTGGCGGCGGTGCCGGCAAGGTCTGGGCCAATACCAGCTCCAAGATCTACCACTGCCAAGGTGACCGCTACTACGGCACCACCAAGCAAGGCGAGTACATGACGGTGGCGGATGCGAAAGCCAAGGGCATCCAACCGGCCAAGGGCAGCAAGGCCTGCAACAGCTGATCGGCGCCGTCCCGCACCACCCCGACCCTGCGCAAACCCGCAGGGTTTTTTACGCTGCCCGGCGCTGCGCAAGCCACTGCCACCAGCGCTTGCCATAACCGGCAATGCCCTGGGGGAACAGCAGCACCAGCAGCAGAATCACCGCGCCCAAGGTGGCACGCCAGTAATCGGTGTTGCGCGCCACGGCGTCATGCAGCCAGGTAAAGCTGAAGGCGCCCAGAATCGGGCCGACCAAGGTCTGCACACCGCCCAGCAGCACCATGACCAGGCCATCGACCGACTTGGCCACCGACATGGTCTCGGGCGAGATGCTGCCCTTGGAGAACGCAAACAAGGCGCCCGCCAGCCCGGCCACCGAGGCGGCCAGCACAAAGCCCATCCACTGCACCCGTGCCACCGCAATGCCGATGGCCTCGGCACGCAGCGGTGCATCGCGGCTGGCACGCAGCGCATAGCCCAGCGGCGCATACAGCACCCGCCACAGCGCCAGCACGCTGGCGGTGGCCAGCAGCAGGGTCAGCAGGTAGAACCAGCGCTTGTCCTCCAGCCAGGCCACCGGCCAGACACCCGTGAGGCCATTGCTGCCGCCGGTGACCGAATCCCACTGGAAGGTGGTGGCCCAGATGATCTGCGCAAAGGCCAGGGTCAGCATCGAGAAATACACGCCCGTCAGCCGCACCGCAAACCAGCCCGTCAGCAGGCCGCCCAAGGCCGCCAGCAGCGGCGCCAGCAACAGCGCCCACAGCATCGGCAGGCCGGCCGCATTCAGCAGCAGCGCAGCGCCGTAAGCCCCCAGGCCAAAAAAGGCCGCATGGCCAAAGGAATGCAGGCCCGCCGGTCCCATCAAGAAATGCAGGCTGGTGGCAAACAACGCGGCAATGACCAGGTCCACCATCAGCACCAGGGTGTAGGACTGCGCATCCACCGCCCAGGGCAGCGCCAGCAAGGCCAGCAGCACGGCGGCGCCCACGGCCTTCAACGCAGGCGGGGGCGCGCGCAGCGGCTGCTCGCGCAGGCCATGGCTGCGGCTCGCGGCCTGCGGCTTGCCCAGCAGGCCCCAGGGGCGCAGCACCAGCACCACGGCCATCACCAAAAAGTCCGCCACCAAGGTGAGCTGCGGAAACGCGATGTCGATGCCGGCGATCTGCACCACGCCCAGCCAGATGCACAGCGCCTTGACGGTGGACACCAACAGTGCCGCGACAAAGGCGCCGGTGAGCGACCCCATGCCGCCGACCACCACCACGACAAAGGCCGAGCCAATGGTCTGCAGATCAAGCTCCAGGGTCGCCGGCTCGCGCGGCAGCTGCAGCGCGCCGCCCAACCCGGCCAAGGCGGCCCCCAGCGCAAACACCGCGGTGAACAGCCAGGCCTGGCGCACGCCCAGCGCACCGACCATTTCGCGGTCCTGCGTGGCCGCGCGCACCAGCATGCCAAAGCGGCTGCGGTGCAGCAGCAGCCAGGTGGCGCCCAGCACCAGGGGGCCCACCGCGATCAAGAACAGGTCATAGCTTGGAAAGGCACGGCCCAGGATATCGACCGCGCCGCCCAGCCCCGGCGCGCGCGGGCCCAGCAGCTCATCGGGCCCGCACAGCCACAGCACCGCATCCTTGATCACCAGCACCAGCGCAAAGGTGGCGAGCAGCTGAAACAGCTCGGGCGCCTTGTAGACGCGGCGCAGCAGCAGCACCTCGACCACGCCGCCCAGCAGGCCGACGGCGATGGCCGACAGCGGCAGCGACAGCCAGAAACCCCAGCCACCGCCCAGCGGTGCCATGGCCTCGGCCAGCGCATAGGCCGCATACAGGCCCACCATGTAGAAGGAGCCGTGCGCAAAGTTGACGATGCGGCAGACGCCGAAAATCAGCGACAGCCCGGCGGCCACCAGGAACAGCGACGAGGCGCCGGCCAGGCCATTGAGCAGTTGCACCAGCAGACCGGAAAAACTCATGCGCCTCCCTGCGCTTGTCGCCATGCCTGGCCGCTCTGGCGCCCCAGCCATCGGGGCATGCGCGCCCACCGACCTGCGGCGCTTGCGGGGGCCAGGCAGCGTTCCATCAGCTTACTGCGGACGCATCTTGCGCACTTCGTCGTCGCTGGGCAGGTAGTCCTTGCCATCGCGGTAGACATAGTCCACCAGCTCGCCCTTACCGCCCACGTTCTTGAGCTTGCCCACATAGGCGCCCATGGTCGATTGGTGGTCCTGCGCGCGCCAGGTGATCGGGCCAAACGGCGACACGACCTGCAGGCCTTCAAAGGCCTTGATCAGCGCCTCGGTGTCGGTGCTGCCGGCCTTCTTGATGCCCTCGGCCAGCGACTTGATACCGGCATAGCCAACGACCGAGCCCTGGCGCGGGTAGTCCTTGTACTTGGCCTGGTAGGCGTCAAAAAAGGCCTTGTGCTCGGGCGTCTTCAGGCTGTGCACCGGGTAGCCGGTGACGATCCAGCCATTGGGCGTTTCGGCCTTCAAGGTGTCGAGGTACTCGGGCTCGCCGCTCAGCACGCTGACGACCTCGCGGTCCTTGAACAGGCCGCGCGTATTGCCTTCGCGCACAAACTTGGTTAGGTCGGTGGCAAACAGCACGTTGAAGATCGCATCGGGCTTGGCATCGGCCAGCGCCTGCACGACGCTGCCGGCATCGACCTTGCCCAGCACGGTGGCCTGCTCGGTGACAAACTCCACATCGGGCTGCGCCGCCTTCATCTGCGCCTTGAAGGTGGCGACCGACGACTGGCCGTACTCGTAGTTGGGGTAGACCAGGGCCCAGCGCTTTTTCTTGAGCTTGAGCGCCTCTTCGACCAGCATCGACACCTGCATATAGGTCGAAGGGCGCAGGCGGAAGGTGTAGGCATTGCCGTTGCTCCAGACCATCTTGTCCGTCAGCGGCTCGGTGGCCAGGTAGAAGAACTTGCGTTGCTTGGCAAAGTCGGTCAGCGCCATGCCGGTGTTCGACAGAAAGCCGCCGGCCAGCACATCGACCTTTTCGCGCGCGATCAGCTCCTCAGCCACGCGCACGGTATCGCCCGGGTTGGCATTGTCGTCGCGCGTGATCAGCTCGAGCTTCTTGCCGTTCACGCCGCCTGCGCGATTGACCTCGTCCACCGCCAGCTCCATGCCGCGCTTGTAGGGCTCCAAAAACGCGGGCTGGTTCTTGTAGCTGTTGATCTCACCGATCTTGATGACACCGGCCGCCTGGGCAGCCGAGGCCCCCAGGCCAGCGAGCAGCAGCGCACTGGCCGTGCGGGACAACAGAGGGGTGCGGGCAGAAATAGGCATGCAAAAGTCTCCAGGTGAGACCGGCCCCACAGCGGAGGCAGGCGCTGACATTCAGGCCGCTATTGTGACGGCTTCCGCGCGCTGTGAACGTCCGGGCCTGCAAAGGGCTGCCCGCATGCAGATCTGGACGCGGCTGCCGGTGCGGATGCCGATCAGGTTTTGACCGCTTGGTGCGATGGGTTTTGCTGCCTGCGGCGCCCTAGCCAGATCTTTTGACTAATTGCCATTCGATCACATGTATTCGTATTTCATCTAATACTAATCTTATTAAGAATTAGCCATCATCGGTTCCTCTCTCCCAGACTTTGGACCCGTGGGCATATGGCATTGATTCAGACCTTCATCGCGTTGCTTGGTGATAGCGCAGTTCTCCGCAGCCAGCAGGACCTGGCCGGCCATGTGACCGACTGGCGCGGCCGCTACCAGGGCCAGGCCCAGTGCGTGCTGTTCCCGTCGACGACGGCGCAGGTGGCGGAGGTGGTCCGGCTCTGCCATGCAGCGCAGGTGCCGGTGGTGGCCCAGGGCGGCAATACCAGCCTCTGCGAAGGCGCGATTCCGCGCGCCGATCTGCCCGAGACCGTGGTCATCAACCTGGGGCGCATGCGCCAGGTGCGCGCGGTCGATCCGGCCAACAACTCGATGGTGGTCGATGCCGGCTGCGTGCTGCAGACCGTGCAGGAGACCGCCCGCAGCCATGGGCGGCTCTACCCGGTGAGCCTGGGCGCCGAAGGCTCCTGCCAGATCGGCGGCAATATCGCGACCAATGCCGGCGGCACGGGGGTGCTGCGCTATGGCAATACCCGCGAGAACGTGCTGGGCCTCGAAGTGGTGCTGCCCGATGGCCGCATCTGGGAAGGGCTCTACGGCCTGCGCAAGAACAACACCGGCTTTGATCTCAAGCATTTGTTCATTGGCTCCGAAGGCACTTTGGGCATCATCACCGGCGCCACGCTCAAGCTCCACCCGCTGCCCACGGCGCGGGCGATGGCCTGGCTGGCGGTGGAGTCGCCCCAGGCGGCGATCGACATGCTGGCCCGTTTCCAGAGCCGCTGCAGCGCCTCGCTGTCGGCCTTTGAGATGCTCAACGATGTGCAGCTGAACATTGTGCTGAACCATGTGGCCGACCGGCGCGCGCCGCTCAGCCCCAGCTACCCCTGGCATGTGCTGGTGGAGCTGACCGACACCTGCGACGAGGCGCTGCTGTCCGCTGCGCTCGAAGAGACGCTGTCGGCTGCTGCCGAAGAGGGCCTGCTGCTGGATGCGGCCATCGCCACCAACGGCAAGCAACAGGCCGACTGGTGGGAGGTGCGCCACAGCGTCTCCGAAGGCAACAAGAAGGCCGGCATCGGCATCAACACCGACCCGGCCGTGCCGCTGTCGGCCATCCCGGCCTTCATCAGCCAGGCAACGGCTGCGGCGCACGGCATTGTGCCGGGCGCGCCCATCATCATCGTGGCCCACCTGGGCGACGGCAATGTGCACTTCATCCCGCAGCTGCAGTTTGCGCAGTGGCAGGCACTCTCGCCCGCTGAGCAGGACCAGCTCTCGCACCGCGTCAAGCAGGCCGTCAACGAAGTGGCCTGCGCGCTGGCAGGCACCTTCAGCGCCGAGCATGGCATCGGCCAGGTGCTGACCGACGAGATGGCGCTGTTCAAGCCCGCCGTCGAGCTCGATCTGATGCAGGCCATCAAGCGCGCCATCGATCCGCAGCAGCGCTTCAACCCCGGGCGCCTGCTGCCGCCCGCCCCCTGATCCCTCCCCTCCCTTGACTTCCCCTGCCTCTTCCTTCGAAAGGACACTTTATGACTGAGATCACTACCTCCCGTCGCACCGCACTGAAGGCGGCCGTGGCTGGCGCAGGCCTGATTGCTGCACCTGCCGTACTGCGTTATGCCCGTGCCACGTCCAAGCGTATCGTGGTGCGTGATGACGGCGGCATCTACACCAAGGCCTACGGCGCGGTGTACTACAAGCCTTTCACGCAGAAGACCGGCATCGAAGTGGTGGGGGTACAGGCAACGGCCGAGCCTGTGGCGCAGATCCGCAGCATGGTCGAGACCAAGAACTACACCTGGGACATGGCCAAGATCAGCCAGCCCGCCATCCTGCTGCTGACCGAAGGCGGCAAGGTGCTGCTGGAAAAGCACGGCCTGGAAAACGACCCCTTCGTCAAGACCATCCCGGCGCAATACATGTCGCCCTACGGCGTGGGCACCAATGTCTACAGCACCGTGCTGGCCTACCGCGAAGAGGCCTTCAAGGGCCGCGCCGCACCCAAATCCTGGGCCGATTTCTGGAACGTCAAGGACTTCCCCGGCCGCCGTGGCATCCGCAAGCACCCGTTCGACACGCTGGAGCAGGCCGCGATGGCCTCGGGCGTGTCTGCTGCGCAGCTGTACCCGCTGGATCTGGACCGCGCCTTCAAGGCCCTCGATGAGATCAAGCCCAAGATCGATGTCTGGTGGAACTCCGGCGCCCAGGTCGAGCAGATGCTCAAGTCCGGCGAAGTCGACATGATCGCCACCTGGGTGTCGCGCCCGCAGTCGGCCAATGCCGATGGCGCCAAGATCGGCATCGTCTGGAACCAGAACATCTGGGGCGTGGACAGCTGGTCCATCCTGGCGGGCACGCCCAATGCCGACGCCTGCCGCGAGTTCATCAAGTTCGCGTCCGAGCCCCAGCGCATGGCCTCGCTGACCCAGTACTTTGCCGCCGGCGTCACCCAGCCAGAAGCCTTCAAGTTCATCAAGCCCGAGCTGGCCAAGGAATCGCCCACCTATCCCGACAACATCAAGAACGGCGTGCAGATCGATGCCAAGTACTGGGTGGCCAACCAGGCTGCGGTGATCGAGAAGTTCAACGGCTGGGTGCTCAAGTAAGCGCTACCCGCCAGCGATGACGAAGCCTGCAGCGGCACGCCGCTGCAGGCATGTGGGAGTCTCTGCAAAGCTCCCTGCCCCGGGCGAGGGTTTTGCAGAGCCTCCGTTGGTTCATTCGTTGCACCCCGGTGCAATGGAGAAGATTGAAATGAAGAATATAAAACTGTCGATTGCGGGCCTGACCAAGCGCTACGGCTCCTTTGTCGCGCTGCACCCCACCAACCTGGAAGTGCCCGAAGGCGAGTTCCTGACCTTGCTGGGCCCTTCGGGCTCGGGCAAGACCACCTTGCTGAGCATGATCGCCGGCCTGTCCGTGCCCGATGGCGGCCAGCTGCTGATCAATGGCAAGGATGTGACCTATGGCGCGCCCTATGAGCGCGACATCGGCATGGTGTTCCAGAACTATGCGCTGTTCCCGCACATGACGATTGCCGAGAACATCGCCTTTCCGCTGAAGATGCGCAAGCTGGACCGCGCCACCGCGATGAAGCGCGCCATGGAGGCGCTGGAGCTGGTGCACCTGCCCCATGTGGCGCAGCGCTTTCCCAAAGAGTTGTCGGGCGGCCAGCAGCAGCGCATTGCGCTGGCGCGCTGCCTGGTCTACAAGCCCTCGATCGTGCTGATGGATGAGCCCCTGGGCGCGCTGGACAAGAAGCTGCGCGAACACATGCAGCTGGAGATCAAGCGCATCCACCGCGAAGCCGGCACCACCATCGTCTATGTGACCCACGACCAGGAAGAGGCGATGACCATGTCGGACCGCATCTGCCTGATGAACGGCGGCCGCATCGAGCAGCTGGGCTCGCCCGCAGACCTGTACTTCCGCCCGCGCACGCCGTTTGTGGCCGATTTTCTGGGTGAGAGCAATCTGTTCAAGGGCACGGTGGTGTCCAGCCAGGGCGGGCAGGCCCGCGTCGCGCTGACCGGCACCAACACCGAGCTGCTGGCCTCGGCCGACCAGCCACTCACCACCGGCGCCAAGGTCTGCGTGATGGTGCGCCCGCAGAACATGGCCGCCGCTGCGGCGGCCCAGGGCGCCAGCGAGCGCTTCAGCGGCCAGCTGCTCGATACGATGATCACCGGCAGCCTCACCAAGCTCTACCTGAAGGCGCCAGCGCTTAGCAGCGAGCCGGTGGTGCTGTCCTTCCCGACCTCCATCGCCAAGCATGACCACGCGCTGGGCAGCACCCTGGACTTTGGCTGGTCCAGCAGCGACGCCGTGGCCGTGCCGGAGCCCGCATGAACAGCGCCGCCACCCCCCGTGCCGCCTGGGTGAGGCCGCTGATGATGGCCGCACCGCTGGTCATGCTGTTTCTGGTGCTGCTGGTCTACCCGGTGGGCCAGTTGCTGCTGCTGAGCATCTACAGCGATGGCAGCTTCAAGTGGAACAACTACAGCCAGCTGTTCAGTTCCTCGGTGTATCTGGACACCATGTGGATCACCTTGAAGATCTCGCTGGTCACGGCGCTCTTGTCCATCGTCGGCGGCTACCCGATTGCCTACCTGGTCTCGTCGCTGCAAAAGGACAAGAAAAGCCGCTGGGTGTTCTGGATTCTGCTGTCGTTCTGGACCAGCTTTCTGGTGCGCGCCTTCGCCTGGATCGTCGTGCTGGGCCGCAATGGCCTGGCCAACCAGCTGCTGCTGGCGCTGGGCCTGCAGGATGCGCCGTCGAACATGCTCTACAGCTTTGGCGCCGTGCTCGTGGGCATGGTCCATGCGCTGATGCCGCTGGCCGTGCTGACCATGCTCTCGGTGATGGAGAACATCGACCGCAACCTGCCGCGCGCCGCGCTCACCTTGGGTGCGCGCCCGGGCACGGCGTTCTGGCGCGTCTACTTTCCGCTGTCCATGCCCGGCGTGGCTGCGGGCGCCATCATGGTCTTTGTCACCGCCGTGGGCTTTTTCATCGTGCCCCAGCTGCTGGGCGGCCGCAAGGAGACCATGATCACCCAGCTGATCATCGAGCAGGTGATGCAGGTGATGAACTGGGGCTTTGCCGGCGCCATCTCGGTGCTGCTGCTGGTCGTCGTGCTGATCGTGTTTGCGATCTATGACAAGGTGCTGGGTCTGTCGACGATGACGGGCGCACAGTCGGACAAGAGCAACCACAGCAGCGGTTTCATGCGCCAGCTGTCCGAGATGGTGCTGGGCTTGCTCGGCAGCATCAGCGACCGGCTGATTGCGCTGGTGCCGCGCTCGCGCAAACGCGATCTGCAGCAGGGGGATTCCTTCGTGCTGCGCGCCAGTGTGGTGGCCCTCTTGGTGTTCCTGAGCGTGCCTGCACTGCTGATGATCCCGATCTCTTTTGCCGACAAGTCGGGCCTGAACTGGCCGCCCCAGGGCTTTACCCTGCAGCACTACCAGGACATGCTGGCCTCGCCGCTGTGGATCAATGCCACGGTGCGCAGCTTTGTCGTGGGCTTCTTTGCCGCGCTGGCGGCCATGGCCGTGGGCACGCCGGTGGCCTTCTTGCTGGTGCGCGGCCAGATGCGCGGCAAGGCCTTGCTGCTGGCCTTTGTGCTGTCGCCGCTGATCATCCCGCGCATGATCATTGCCGTGGGCATGTTCTATTTCTTCTCCAAGGTGGGCCTGGTGGGCACCTCGCTGGGTCTGGTGCTGGGGCATACCGTCATCGCCATCCCCTATGTGGTGATGACCATGATGGCCGTGCTGCGCAACTACGACACGCGCCTGGACATGGCCGCCCAGAGCCTGGGCGCGCGCCCCTGGCAGACCTTGCGCTACGTGACCTTCCCGATCATTGCCGCCGGCCTGACATCGTCCTTCCTGTTTGCCTTTGCCACCTCGTTTGACGAGCTGACCATCTCGCTGTTTGCCTCCGGGGGCCTGAGCTCCACCCTGCCCAAGCAGTTCTGGGATGAAGTGACCCTGCAGATCTCGCCGGTGATTGCCGCCGTCTCGACCTGCCTGTTCGCCTTCATTGGCATTTTGATCACCTGTGCGGACTGGCTGCGTCGCCGCTCCGCCGCTTCTTTGAATTGATGAACCATGACTACACGTATCACCTCTGAGCAACTCCGCGGCATCTTCCCGGCACTGGCCACGCCCGTGACCGCTGACGGCCAGATCGACACCCAGGCCGTGCGCGCGCTGCTCACCCACCTGCAAGGCAGCGGCATCAGCGGCACCGTGCCACTGGGCGGTACCGGCGAGTACGGCGCGCTGTCCCGCGCCGAGCGGGCCCGCATGGTGGCCACGGTGCGCGAGCACCAGTCCGCCGACCTGCCGGTGCTGGCCGGCGTGCTCGACCCCGGCTACCACGACGCGATCGCCTCGGGCCAGGCGCTGGCCGATGCCGGCGCCGACGCGCTGATGCTGCTGACGCCCTACTACACCACGCCCTCGCAGCAAGGCATCCGCGACTACTTCATGCGCTATGCCGATGCGTCGCCGCTGCCGGTGGTGATCTACGAGATCCCCTACCGCACCCGCATCTCGATTGCGCCCGAAGTGCTGCATGAACTGTCGCGCCACGAAAACATCATCGGCATGAAGGCCTGCAACACCGACATGTACCACTTCCTCAAGGTGGTCCAGGGCGTGGATGCCAGCTTTGCGGTGCTGAGCGGCGAGGACACCATCTTCCCCGCGCAGATGCTCTGCGGCGCCCAGGGCGGCATCATCGTGACGGCCAACCTGCTGCCCAAGACCTGGACCCGCATGTACGAACTGCTGACCAGCGGCAAGACCGAAGAAGCGCTGGCCCTGCACCAGGAGTTGATTGGCCTGTTGGACCTGGCCTTTGCCGAGACCAACCCCGGCCCGATGAAGTCGGTCTGGGACCTGGTGGGCATCCAGGCCCCGCACCTGCTGGCCCCGCTGGTCGACTGCAACCCCGATTTGTCCGCCCGCCTGCGCCAGGCGCTGGCGACCCGCCTGCAGGCCGAGCGCCAGCTGGCCTGAGCGAGCACCCGCCATGCTGCCCGCCATCAAAGACTACCGCGCGCTGGCCCGCCGGCGCCTGTCCCGCTTTGCCTTTGACTACCTCGAAGGCGGCGCCGAAGACGGCCGCAGCATGGCCCGCAACCTCGCCTCCTGGGGCGATGTCACCTTCTTGCCGCGCACGATGGTCGATGTCAGCCAGGTGGATACCAGCATCACCTTGTTTGGCCGCAAGCAGGCGATGCCCGCTTTTGTAGGCCCGACCGGGCTCAACGGCCTGTACTGGCCGCAGGCCGAGCAGGTGCTGGCCCGCGCAGCGCATGCCGCCGGCCTGCCCTTTGTGATGTCGACCGCCTCCACGTCGCTGTTGGAAGATGTGCGCGCCGCCAGCCCGGGCGATCTGTGGCTGCAGCTCTATGTGCAAAAGGACCGGCGCATTGCGCAAAGCATGATGGCGCGCGCGCAGGCGGCGGGCTTCAGCGCGCTGATGCTGACCGTGGACACCATGGTGCATGGCAAGCGCGACCACGATGTGCGCAACGGCTTTCGCATGCCCGTGCCCTGGACGCCCCGGCTGCTGGCCGACCTGCTCAGCCACCCGCGCTGGTGCCTGCGCATGCTGCGCCAGGGCGGCTCGCCGCAGCTGGTCAACCTGGCGCGCAGCGCCGGGGTGGAGAGCAATATCCAGAAGCAGGCCGCCGCGATGAGCCGTGAAATGGACATGGCCCTGCGCTGGGAAGACCTGGCCTGGGTGCGCCGCCACTGGCAGGGCCCGGTCATCGTCAAGGGCCTGCTGAGCGCCCAGGATGCCCAGCGCGCGCTGCAGGCCGGCGCCGATGGCATCGTGGTCAGCAACCACGGCGGGCGCCAGCTGGAGTGCGCACCCGCACCGATGGCGCAATTGCCGCAGATTGCCGACGCCGTTCATGGCAAGATGCATATCTTTGTCGATGGCGGGGTGCGCCGCGGCAGTGACATCGCCAAAGCCCGGGCGCTGGGGGCCGATGCCGTCTTGCTGGGGCGCGCGCCTCTGTACGGGCTGGCCTCGCGCGGGCCCCAGGGCGTGGCCGAGGTTCTGGAGATACTGCGCGCCGAGCTGGAGACCACCCTCCGATTGCTGGGCGCCCCGCAGGCCACCAGCCTGGACGCGACCTTTCTGCAAAAATACTAGACAGTGACCCGAGACAGCCGCTTTTTACGATGCCTAAAACCACACACAGCATTGCCGAGCCCGTAGCAAGCGTTGAACCCACCGCCCGTGAATCCTCATTGTTTGTCGGCTCGCTGGCCAAGGCCTTCCAGGTGCTGGAGGCCTTTCGCGACACCCACCGCGAGATGTCGCTCGCCGAGATTGCACGCGCGGCCCAGCTCGACCGCAGTGCCACCCAGCGCATCATCTTCACCCTGGAGAAGCTGCGCTATATCCGGCGCCTGCCCGGCTCCAACCTCTACACGCTCGCGCCCGAGGTGCTGCGCCTGTCCTACAACTACCTGCGCTCGCAACGCATCGTCGAGCGTGCCTACCCCTACCTGATCGAGATGACCCACACCCTGGGCGAGACCTCGAACCTGCAGGAGATGGATGGCAACGAGGTGGTCTTTATCGCCAAGGTGCCGGGCCGCTATATCTACAACTCGGACTTTGCCGTGGGCTCGCGCCTGCCTGCGGCCTATACCGCCTCGGGCCGCGCCATGATGGCCAAGCTGCCGATGGACGAGCGCCTGCGCCTGATCGAATCGACCCCACTGGTCAAGATCACCGCGCAGACCATGACCGACCCCGAGGAGCTGCTGCGCTGCATCGAAGACGCCGAGCGTGACGGCTATGCGATTGTGCAGAACCAGACCGTGGTGGGCGATATCTCGGTGGCCGCCGCCATCACCGGCCGGGGCGGTGTGCCCATTGGCGCGATCACCATCTCGGCCCCCTCCACCCGCTGGGGCACGGCCAAGGCCGAGGCCGAGCTGCTGCCCCATGTGCTGCTGGCGGCGACCTCGATCTCCAACATCCTGGATAACTTCTAGACGATCAACGTTATTCGGCCAAGTCGAAAATAGGCATGGATTCAGCGAAAAACCCCGCTCACAACGCGCCGATATGTCCATATGACGTTTAAGTTGTATGAATAGTGAACAATAGCGTTTATAGATATACACAAGACCAACTGACTACTGCACTGCTATGAGCGCCTTTCTCGAAGAACGTGTCCTGTCTGTTCACCACTGGACCGATCGTTTGTTCTCCTTCACGACCACCCGTGATCCCGCGCTGCGTTTTTCCAGCGGCCACTTCACGATGATTGGGCTGAAGGTCGATGGCAAGAACCTGCTGCGCGCCTATTCCATCGCCAGCCCCAACTACGAGGAGCACCTGGAGTTCCTGTCGATCAAGGTCGATGACGGCCCGCTGACCAGCAAGCTCCAGCACATCCAGGTGGGTGACACCATCATCGTCGGCAAAAAGCCCACCGGCACCTTGCTGGTCGATTACCTGCTGCCGGGCAAGAACCTGTACCTGATCGGCACCGGCACGGGCCTGGCGCCCTGGCTGTCGGTAGCGCGCGACCCCGAGACCTATGACCACTTCGAAAAGGTTGTTGTGGTGCACGGCGTGCGCCAGGTTCAGGAACTGGCCTACCAGCAGCTGCTCGAAGAAGAGCTGCCCAACCACGAGTTCCTCGGCGAAATCGTCAAGGACAAGCTGGTGTACTACCCGACGGTGACGCGCGAGCCTTTCCGCAACCAGGGCCGTATCTCCAACCAGATCACTGCCGGCACCTTCCCGCAGAACATCGGCCTGCCCGAACTGAACCCGGACACCGACCGCGTGATGCTCTGCGGCAGCCCCGCGATGCTCGCTGAGCTGAAGGAACTGCTGGAAGCCAAGGGCTTCAAGGAAGGCAATACCTCGACGCCGGGCGACTTTGTGGTGGAGCGCGCCTTCGTCGAGAAGTAAGCAGCGCCCGCCCAATGAAAAACGACCCTCGGGTCGTTTTTTGTTGTCTGCAGCGCAGATTAGATCAGCTGCTCGGTGTAGAAATTGCCACCGTGGTAGAGCAGCGGCGGCACGCCCACCACATGCTGGCAGTGCGCGACCTCGCCGACCAGGACCACATGGTCGCCCGCATCATGGTGGGGGCCGTTGCGGCACTCAAAGCTGGCAATGGCGCCGGCGAGCAGCGGCACGCCGGTCACGCCCATTTCATACTCCACGCCCGCCCAGCGGTCGATGCCCTTGCGGCTGAACTGCAGGGCCAGCTCCTTTTGGTGCGCGCCCATCACATTGATCGCGTAGTGGCTGACACTCTCGAACACCGGCATCGAGGTGGCGGTCTTCATCAGGCTCCACAGCACCAGCGGCGGCGTGAGCGAGGCGGAATTGAAGGAGCTGATCGTCAGCCCGACCTTGTTGCCATCGGGCGCCAGCGCCGTCACCACGGCCACCCCGGTGGCGAACTGGCCCAGCGCATTGCGAAACTCACGTTCGGAAAACGAGGCAGAAACAGGCGATTGCAGGTGTTCGGGGGGGAGGGAGCGGTTCACGGGGCAGGCAGACGGCAGGGGCAGACGCCATGCCGTCAAAAGCATGGATAGCGGTCATTATCGGCCAGGGGGCGAGGCCCCTGCGCGCGTAGGTGCTTGAAAACAAGGCAGGCGGGCCGCATCTGCGGGGGAAACACACGGCGAGAAGCAAACCTATGTCCTTGATTCCCAACTTCGCGATGCTCGGCAGTGGCCCGACGGTGCTGATGCTCCACGATGCCGACACCGACCACCTGGGCTTTGCCCCGCAGGTGGAGCTGCTCGCCAGCCAGGGCTACCGCGCGATCGCCTGGGACATGCCTGGCTACCATGCCAACCCGCCGCCCTATGGCGGCTACAGCCTGAAGGCGCTGGCCGCCACGGCGGACGGCCTGCTCGAAGCGCTGAAGATTGGCCGCGCCCATATCGTTGGCCATGGCATGGGCGCGATGGTGGCCGCCGAGCTGGCCCTGCGCCACCCCACCCGCGTGCGCAGCCTGAGCCTGGTGGCCGGCGGCCCGGCGCTGGGGGCGGACAGCCAGCAGCACTGGGTGCAGACGCGCCAGCAACTGCTGGCCCAGTGCCAGCAGCAGGCCAGCACCGAGGCGGTGCAGATGCAGCGCTTTGCCGAGCTGCTGGTGCAGCTGCAATCGGGCCAGCAGGCCTTGCCCGAAGGGCTGCAGCTGGCGCGCCATGCAATCACCCAGATCCAGCCGCTGGCCTATGGCCGCATGCTGGAGATGCTGGCCGGCCCCAGCACCCTCGCCGAGCGCCTGCCCCACCTCAGCCAGCGCTGCCTGCTGGTGAGCGGCGGCCAGGATGTCTGCATGCCGCCCCAGCGTATGCAGGCGCTGGCAAACCAACTGCCCGACGCTCGGCATGCCTGCCTGGAGGGCGTTGGCCACTGGCCCCAGCTGGAGAGCCCCGATGCCTTCGAGGGCCTGCTGCTCGACTTTTTGGCGACCCAGCGTGCCACGGTGCACTAGGAAAAACCCGTAAATCCGGCGCCTGCGGCGGCGCTTTGCCTCTGCAGTTGGTTGACTTGCCATCCTGGCAATGCAGCCCGCTTGGCGCCACCGGGGCAAAAAACTGGCATGCTATGGGGTTTGGCGTGCAGCCCGTCACTTTCCTGGAGCCTCTCCAGGCTGGCGGACGGCCACCATGATCGGCAGCGGCTCCCCACAGGACGCTGCTGTCCCTGTTGCCAACTGAAGGATTAGTCCCGTGTCCCCCTCTTCCCTGACCTTTGCCGTCACCCCATCGAGCCAGCCACGCAGCGCCCAAGAGCGCGCCAAGATTCTGGACAACCCGGGTTTTGGTCTGCACTTCACCGACCACATGGTCTCGGTGCACTGGGACAAAGAGGGCGGCTGGCGCGATGCGGCCGTGACCCCTTACGGCCCGATTGCGCTGGACCCTGCGGCCGCCGTGCTGCACTACGGCCAGGAAATCTTTGAAGGCATCAAGGCCTACCGCCATGCTGACGGCTCGGTCTGGACCTTCCGCCCCCAGGCCAATGCCGAGCGCCTGCAGCGCTCCGCCCGCCGCCTGGCGCTGCCGGAGCTGCCGGTCGATATCTTTGTGGAATCGCTCAAGCAAATCATCGCCGTGGACAAGGACTGGGTGCCCAGCGGCAACGAAGCGAGCCTCTACCTGCGCCCCTTCATGATCGGTGACGAAGTCTTCCTGGGCGTGCGCAGCGCCCACAAGGCCACCTACTACGTGATCGCCTGCCCCGCCGGCCCCTACTTTGCCAAGGGCGTGGCGCCCGTGGCGATCTGGCTGTCCACCGACTATGCCCGCGCGGCCAAGGGTGGCACGGGTGCCGCCAAGTGCGGCGGCAACTATGCCGCTTCGCTGCTGCCCCAGCAGCAAGCGCAGGACAACGGCTGCTCGCAGGTGCTGTTCCTCGACCCTGCCGAAGGCAAGTACCTCGAAGAGCTGGGCGGCATGAACGTGTTCCTGGTCTACGGCAAGCAAAACAAGCTGGTCACCCCCGCGCTGTCGGGCAGCATTCTGGAAGGCATCACGCGCGACTCGCTGCTGCAACTGGCACGCGACCGTGGCATGGTGGTCGAAGAGCGCAAGATCGCTGTGGACGAGTGGAAGCAAGGCGTCGCCTCCGGTGACATCACCGAAGTGTTTGCCTGCGGTACCGCTGCCGTCATCACCCCCATCGGCCAGCTCAAGGGCGAAGGCTTCTCGGTGGGCGACCTGTCGGCCCCGGCTGGCGAAGTCACGATGGCCCTGCGCAAGGAACTGACCGACATCCAGTACGGCCGCGCCCCTGACCGCCACGGCTGGCTGGTGCGTCTGGACGCCTGATTCGTCCGCGATAAACGCTAAAAGGGCCGCACAGTGTGCGGCCCTTTTTCATGGCGTTGTCCGTTGCCGTTCAGGCGGCGACTGCGGCCCGGCGCTTGGCTTCGCTTTCATAGCCGTAGAAGCCAAACTGCATCTCTGGCATGCGGCCGCTCACCAGCTCGGCCATGGCCTTGCCGCTGCCGGCGCCATGGGTCCAGCCCAGGGTGCCGTGGCCGGCATTGATCCAGAGCTTGCCGATCTTGGTGCGGCCGATGAAGGGGATATTGGTGGGGGTGGCGGGGCGCAGGCCGGTCCAGAACTGCGGGTTGCCACCTTGCTCGGGCAGGCGGGTGTCGCAGACGCCGGGCATCAGCTCCTCGATGCGGCGCGCCAGCATATGGCAGCGGGCCTTGGCCAGCGGGCTGTCCAGCGAGCTGTCAAAACCGTTGAGCTCGATCGTACCGGCCACGCGCAGCTGGTTGCCCAGGCGGCTCATCGCCAGCTTGTTGCCATCATCAATGCAGCTGACAAAGGGCGCGGACTCGGGTTTCAAGATCGGCAAGGTGGCGCTGTAACCCTTGCCGGGGTAGATGGCGACATTCAGGCCCACGGTGCGCAGCAGCGGCGCGGTGTAGCTGCCGCAGGCGACGATGACGGCATCGCCCTGCAAGGTGCGCGGACTGCTGTCGGCGCCCGCTGCGGTGGCGCGCACGGTGACGGAGTCGATCGCGCCACCGGCCACATTCAGCCGCTCAACACGGTGGTTGTAGAGAAACTGCACGCCGCCTTGGGCGCAGAGCTGGGCGAGCTTTTGCGTGAACACCCGCGCATCGCCGCTCTCGTCGCTCTCGGTAAAGGTGCCGCCCTTGATCTGCGCGGCATAGGGCTTGAAGGCGGGCTCGATCTTCAAAAACTCTTCGGTGCTGACCATGCGGCGGTTCACACCGTACTGGCGCATCAGGTCGACGGCCATCTGCGCATCCTGCACCGCTTCGTCGCTGGTGAAGAAGTGGGCAATGCCGCGCTCGAGCCGGTTGAACTGGATGCCAGTCTGCGCCACCATCGCCTTCAAGGCGTTGTGGCTATAGGCACCCAGCGCGACGATCTGCTGCACATTGCGGGCAAAGGAGCGGTCATTGCACTCGGCCAGAAACTGCGTGAGCCAGCGCCATTGCTGCGGATCGGCATGGGGGCGCAGCAGCAGCGGGGCCTCCTTGTCGAACATCCACTTGAGCGCCTTGAGCGGGGCATGCTTGTTGGCCCAGGGCTCGCAGTAGCTCACCGAGATCTGCGCGGCATTGGCATAGCTGGTCTCCAGCGCCGCGTCCGGTTGGCGATCCACGACGGTGACGTCATGGCCGAGTTGCAGCAAATGCCAGGCAGTGCTGGTGCCGATGATGCCGGCGCCGAGGATGATGACTTTCATGCCTCTCAGTGTCTGGCATCTTGGCTGTAACATAAAGTGCAATTAAACTTCTTCAAGATTCATCAGTTCTTCTAATACTGGAGCCCCATGAGCAACCTGGACCCGGTCGCGCTGGAATGCCTGGCCGCCGTGATTGAAGAAGGCGGTTTCGAGAAGGCCGCGCTGCGCCTGAATGTGACGCAATCGGCCGTCTCGCAGCGGCTGCGCGCGCTGGAGGCGCAGATCGGCTCGGTGCTGGTGGTGCGCAGCCGCCCGCTGCGGCCCACCGCTGCCGGCCAGCTGCTGCTCAAGCACACCCAGCAGCTGCGGCTGCTGCGCACCGACCTGGAGCAGGAGCTGCACAGCCTGCTGCCCCACGCCATGGGCCGCAGCGCGCATGACGAGGCCATCTCGATTGCCATCAATGCCGACAGCATTGCCACCTGGGCGCTCGATGCGCTGCAGGACATCGCACTGCAGCAGCTGCCGCTGGAGATCATCACCGACGACCAGGACCACACGCTGGAGCTGCTGCGCACCGGCGAGGTGCTCGGCTGCGTCACCACCATGCCGCAGGCGCTGCGCGGCTGCCGCGTGACCGCGCTGGGCGCCATGCACTACATCGCCGTGGCAGCGCCCAGTTTTGCCCAGCAGCATGTGCCGCAGGGCATCAACCGCAGCAACTTCAAGCACCTGCCGTTTCTCAGCTACAACCGCAAGGACGACATGCAGCGCGTGTTTGTCGCCCGCGCGATGGGCCTCAAGACCGTCGGCCTGCACCAGCTCTATGTGCCCAATTCCGAAGCCCAGGTGCGCGCCGTGGCTGCTGGCTGGGGCGTGGGCGTGGTGCCCGAGCTGCTGGCCCGCCCTTATCTCGCCGATGGCCGCCTGGTCAATGTGGCCGAGGCCCAGGTGCTGCGCGTGGACCTGTACTGGCACTGCTGGAATCTGCAGTCGGCCTTGCTGGGCGCCCTGAGCGACGCGATGGTGCACAGCGCCAAGAGCAGCCTGGCGCCGCCCACGGCCGCCGCGCGCGCCACCGTCAAGGCATAAAAAAACTGCCTGCACCCCAGGGGGATGCAAGCAGTTTCCGGATGTCCACAGGCATTCATCGCACCGGTGGTTCCATCCCTCCCTCATCAGTGAAATCCATTGCTTGTGCAGTATCCACGCCAAGTATTGCTATATGGTGAATAGCAAATGACAGACGCATGATCTGATCCATTTACCGAATCAGCAATACCGGCAGCTTGCTCTCGGCCAGCACCTGGGTCGCCACCGAGCCCAGCACCAGCTTGGCCAGTGCGCCATGGCCCCGGGTGCCCATGATCAGCAGGTCATAGTCACCCTTATCGGCCGTCTCGGCAATGGTCTGCGAGATCGGGCCGACGGCAGTCTCGGCCACAGCCTTGACCTGGTGGGCGGCCAGAAACTCCTGCACCGGCACCAGCACCTTCTGCGCCTCCTCGCTGTGGTAGTCATCCACCAGCGCCTTGCCCAAGGCCTTGGCGGCCCGGGGCGGCAGCAAAGGCTGCACCGTGAGCACCGTATAGTGGTGGTTGGGCGTCAGCCACTCTGCGTGCGCTGCCAGGTAATCGAGCATCTTCTGGGTGTAGGGGCTGCCATCAACGGCCAACAAAATACGCATGCCTTGACTCCTTCAAAAAGGGGTGAGGGACCCAACACCGGTGGCGCCACCAACGCTGGACTGTGGCCTGGCAAACCCGCGCTCCATCAGCAAGAACGCGCTTTACAGGCTAAATCATGTGTATCAGCTTATAGATTTATCGTCAAACGGGCATTGATGTGCATCAGGCCTGGCGATAAATTTAGGTAAAAACCCTTGGATTTGAGATTTGGCGAGGGGAGGCCGGAAATGGAGCAAACCTGGCTACACCCGCACCAAGCAATGCGGATTGAAGCTTTCCTGCTCGCCCTTGCGCGCATAGCCCAGCGGGTTGGCCACGACCCGGCATTGCCAGGGGCGGCCATCGCTGTGCTGGCCTTTGGCCACATAGTCGCTCGGAGCATGCAGATGGCCATGGATCCAGAGGTCGGCATAGGGCAGCAGGTCATCGAGCACATTGCAAAAGCCGGCGGTGCCAGGGGTCAGTCCATAGCGCGGATCGGCGCTGCGCAGGCTGGGCGCAAAGTGGGTGATGACGACGGTCTTGCCGTCAAAGGGCTCGGCCAGTGCGGCGCGCAGCCATTCCTGGCAACGCAGCGCTTCGTCGCGCATCTCGGCGGCCAAAAAGGGCTGGCCGTTGCGCTGCATCTGGGCCTTGGTCAGGTAGAAATTGGCAGCCTTGAAGGCCTTCTCGCGCTGCTTCATCAGCGCACCCAGCTCGGTCACGCCGTTGTGCAGCGCAATGGCGTCGTAGTCGGACCAGAGCGTGGTGCCGATAAAGCGTACGCCATCGATGACCAGGGTGTCGCAGTCGAGCATGGTGATGCCCAGCTTTTCGCAGCTGGCACGCAGGCGCAGCCGGGCGGTATCGAAATCCTGGTTGTCGAACTCATGGTTGCCGGGCACCAGGATCACCGGTTCGGGCCAATGGCCGCCGGCCTGTTGCGGGCTGAACTGGGTGAGGCCAAAATCGGCATCGTCCAGCATCGAGCCATTCTGGTAGGAGCCAATGTCGCCGGCCAGCACCAGCAACTGTGCGCCGGGCGCAGGCTGGGCACGGAAATGGGGGTGGGTCTCCAGATGCAGGTCGGACAGAATTTGCAGGTGCATGGTCGCCAAGCCTACCATGGGCTTTGGCGCCTTGCAGCCCCGCTACATCGGTAATTCCAGGTCAGGAAAAGCCGCCCGGGCCGAGCGCTCCAGCGCGTGCAGCATCCATTCCAGCGCCGAGGGCGGAATATGCCCGCTGCGGCTGCGCCAGAGCGCATCCACATGCACGGCCTCGACGCGCAGCGGCAGCGGCTGGAAGGCCAGCAGATCGGCGATACCGGTGGCGGGCACAAAGTGGCGCGGCAGGACAGTCAGCAGATCGGTGCGCGCCACCACGCGGGCGGCGGTGAAGTACTGGTTCACCGTCAGCACCACCCGGCGTTTGCGGCCGATCGATGCCAGCGCCTCGTCCAGAAAGCCAAAGGGCTGGCCGGAAAAGCTCACCAGCATATGGCGCGCATCGCAGTAGCGCTCCAAAGTCAGCAAGCCCTCACTCAAAGGGTGATCCTTGCGCATCACGCAGAGGTATTCGCCGTCATAGAGGCGCCGGCTCTCGAAATCCACCAGGTCCCCCGACTGGGCGCGGGCCGTCATCTCCGCGAGCACAAAGGGGAAATAGCCCACGGCCAGGTCGGCGGTCTCGGCTTCCAGCTCCTCGCGCGGATCCCGGGTAGTGAGTGGTTGCACATGCACAGAGACGCCTGGTGCCTCGGTCTCCAGAATATGCATCAGGCTGGGCAGCAAGGTGGCGGCGGTCGCATCGGCCATCGCCACGACAAAGGCCTGGGTCGCATGCGCGGGGTCAAAGCGCTCCGGTGCAAAGCTGGCCTGCAGGCGCGCCAGCGATTCGCGCACCACCGGCCACAGCGCATTGGCCAGCGGCGTGGGCTCCACGCCCTGGCCGCTGCGCACCAACAGTTCGTCATGCAGCGCCTCGCGCAAGCGCCGCATCGCATTGCTGACTGCCGGCTGGGTGATGGCTAGCTTGTCGGCCGCCCGGGTCAGGCTGCGCTCATTCATCACCTCGTCGAATACACGCAAGAGGTTCAGGTCCAGGTGCCGAAATTGGTGGGGCAGCATTTTCAATCCTTTGCAGCGCTGGGCGAACCGCAATACATCACTGACATGAATGATACAGATTCAAAAGATAAATTTGAGAACGTCTAGGGTAAACCCTATACTTCGTTCATCGCTTCAAAGAAGCATTAATACCAAAGACATCCATCATGACCAACAGTTTTGTACACACTGACATGGCTACCGAACACACGGGCGTTCTGCGTGTGGAACGTGCTGCTGAACATCTCAAGACCACCTTCGGCACCAAGGGCGTTGGCGCATCGCTGATGCTGGCCGCGCTGGTCGCTGCCGTGCTGGTGGTTGCTACCCGCCTGGTGGACTCCGTCGCTGGCGGTAGCCACTGGATCGCTGGCTGGGCCCTGCTGTGGGCTGTCGCCTTTGTCGCCATCGCCCTGCTGGCCGCCCCTGCCCGCAACCTGAGCAGCAGCCTGCGCGCCGCCCGCCGCAGCTGGGACGAAGGCCACCGCCGCGCCCTGGAAGACGACAAGACCTGGCAAGTGGCCCTGCAAGACAGCCGCGTGATGGCTGACCTGAACCGCGCCATGAGCGACGCAGCGGTTTCGTTCTACCACAAGAACTACTGATCAACGCCGGGGTTCCTCCAGAGCCCCAGCGCCGGCAGCCACGATCTGCCTTTTCAAGAGCCACGGCATGCCGTGGCTTTTTTGTTGCTGGTGGCTGCATCTCATCCAAAGTGGATCAGCGGTTTGGGATTGCGGAACACCTCCGCCTGCGCAAGCCGCAGGTGCTAGGAAAACGCTTGGCAAGCACTTTCCTGCCCCGCAACATGCTGGCTGTATGCAACAAACCACAGTTCCATCGATGCGCTGACGCTGAGTCCAAGCGCGCTCACAACAAACCAAGCACCCAAAACAAAACCCCGCATGCCTAAAACATGCGGGGTTTTGCTGTGTTGCGCTATCCCAGCCACTGGCAGCGGGGCTACCAGCGAGCTCGCCAGCTACCGATCAGGCAGCGACCAGGCGCTTTTCCAGATCGGCCTTGATGTCCAGCAGCGCCTGGGGCAGGCGCTGGGCCAGGTGGTCGAAATGGGCCTGGTGCGATGCCAGCTCTTCGGTCCAGACGGCGGTGTCGATGTTGGTGACGGTCTTGAACTGCTCGGCATTGAAGTCCAGGCCGGTCCAGTTGATCTCGGCATACTGCGGTGCCACACCAAAGGCGGTCTGCGTGCCCTGCACCTGGCCTTCGAGGCGGTCGAGCATCCACTTGAGCACGCGCATGTTCTCACCGTAGCCAGGCCAGACGAACTTGCCAGCGGCATCCTTGCGGAACCAGTTGGTGGTGTAGATCTTGGGCAGCTGCGCGCCAGCGGCTTCGAGCTTGTCGCCCAGGTTCAGCCAGTGGGCGAAGTAGTCGCTCATGTTGTAGCCCATGAAAGGCAGCATTGCGAACGGATCGCGGCGCACCACGCCTTGCGCGCCAAAGGCGGCAGCGGTGGTTTCGGAGCCCATGGTCGCAGCCATGTAGACGCCTTCCTTCCAGTTGCGCGCCTCGGTCACCAGCGGCACGGTGGTCGAGCGGCGGCCACCAAAGATGAAGGCATCGATCTTCACGCCCTTGGGGTCGTCCCAGGCTTCGTCGAGCGCCGGGTTGTTGGTGGCAGCGACGGTAAAGCGGGCATTGGGGTGGGCGGCCTTGGCGCCGGTTTCCTTGGCGATCTGGGGCGTCCAGTCTTTGCCTTGCCAGTCGATCAGGTGCTCGGGCAGCTGGCCGCTGTCCTTTTCCATGCCTTCCCACCACACATCGCCGTCATCGGTCAGCGCAACGTTGGTGAAGATCACGTTCTTGTCCAGGCTGGCCATGCAGTTGGGGTTGGTGTGGTAGTTGGTGCCAGGGGCCACGCCAAAGTAGCCAGCTTCGGGGTTGATCGCGCGCAGCGAGCCGTCGGCCTGGGGCTTGATCCAGGCGATGTCGTCACCGATGGTGGTGACCTTCCAGCCTTCAAAGCCGGTGGGCGGCACCAGCATCGAGAAATTGGTCTTGCCGCAGGCGCTGGGGAAAGCGGCGGCCACGTGGTACTTCTTGCCCTGGGGGTTTTGCACGCCCAGAATCAGCATGTGCTCGGCCAGCCAGCCCTGGTCGCGGCCCATGGTCGAGGCGATGCGCAGCGCAAAGCACTTCTTGCCCAGCAGCGCATTGCCACCGTAGCCCGAACCGTAGGACCAGATTTCGCGCGTCTCGGGGTAGTGCACGATGTACTTGGTCTTGTTGCAAGGCCAGCTGGTCGTGTCCTTCTCGCCGGCTTGCAGCGGCGCGCCGATGGTGTGCACGCAGGGCACAAAATCTCCATCGCTGCCGATCACGTCGTACACGGCGCGGCCCATGCGGGTCATGATCTTCATATTGACCACCACATAGGCGCTGTCGGACAGCTCGATGCCCACGTGGGCAATCGGCGAGCCCAGCGGGCCCATCGAGAACGGCACCACATACATGGTGCGGCCCTTCATACAACCGTCAAACAGCGGCTGTAGAGTCGAGCGCATCTCGGCAGGTTCCATCCAGTTGTTGGTCGGGCCGGCGTCTTCCTTCTTGGCCGAGCAGATGTAGGTGCGGTCTTCCACGCGGGCCACGTCCGACGGGTCGGACCAGGCCAGAAAGCTGCCTGGGCGCTTGGCGGGGTTGAGCTTCTTGAAGGTGCCGGCATCGACCAGTTGCTGGCAGAGGCGGTCGTATTCTTCCTGGCTGCCATCGCACCAGTAGACGGCATCGGGCTTGCACAGTGCGGCCATATCGGCCACCCAGGCGATGAGCTTGGGGTTCTTGACGTAGTCGGGGGCCTGAATGGCGACACCGGCTTGGATGTTTGCGTTCATGGGAAGGCTTTCAAAGTTGTAAACGGTTCATCAAAAACCGCTGCGACAAGCTCCTTGGCCGACAGCAACCCATTTTTGAAAAACCGTCTCCACAGCGTCGGACAAGGCGCAATGCCTGTGCGCAACAATGCCTACGCTGGACTGGCGATTTTAGCAGTCGGCCCCCAAAACGGTGATTTTCAGTCTTCGCATCTATGCATTTGATGCATGACAAAATGCATAACTGTATTGATACCGGTTTCTTGGGCAACAGCCCTGTCGCGCAGGTGGCGCTGGGCCCGGCACCACCCAGGCACCACCCAGGCGTCAACCAGACGTCACCCAGGGGCCTGGCCAGCACAGGGCCGTGCCAGCCTTCGTCAGCGAACGCCAGGCAACAAAAAACCCGCCAGCGGCGGGTTCAGCAACGGGGTTTGGCGCGCCGATCGCGCGCAGCGCTCAGGCCATGTGTACGGCGATAAAGGCCAGCAGGAACATCATCAGCGCGCCCACCAGCGGCAGCACCACGGGCATCAGCGGAACAATGGCTTCCACGGTATCCATCGGGGCGTGTTCGGTGTCGGCGTCGGTGTGCGGGCTGGACATGGGCTCTCTCCAATGCAAAGGCTGAGGACCATTGTAGCGAGCGGGCGCCGGGCCTGCATGCCGGGCGAACCCTGAGCCTGCCACGGTGCCAGGCTCCTGGGTCGGCTCGCCCGCTGTCAGCCCTCCAGCACCGGGTAGAGCGACAGCACCAGCAGCGCCGCCATGCACCAGTTGAAGCGCTGCAGCGCCCGGGGTGTGCGCAGCGCGCGGCCCACGGCGCTGCCAAACAAGGTCCAGACGCTGACGCTGGGGTAGTTCACCAGGCCCAGCACCAGCGCGGCGAGCAGCAGGTTGGCGGCATAGCCATCGCGCGGGGTGTAGGTGGCCACAATGCCGATGGCCATGATCCAGGCCTTGGGGTTGACCCACTGGAAGGCAGCGGCCTGCCAAAAGCCAAAAGGTTGCGCAGCCGCCTGCCCGGCACCCGCCTGGCCGGAGCGGGCAATCTTCCAGGCCAGCCACAGCAGGTAGGCAGCGCCCAGGTACTTGAGCCAGGTGTAGAGGCGCGGCTCGCGCTCAAAGGCCACGCCCAGGCCCAGGCCCACCAGCAGCAGCATGGCCACCACCCCCAGGCTGATGCCCAGCATGTGCGGCACCGTACGGCGGTAGCCAAAGCTCGCGCCCGAGGCCGTCAGCATCACATTGTTGGGGCCTGGCGTGACCGAGCTGACAAAGGCGAACAGGGCCAGGGGCAACACAAAGGCGGAGGTTTCGGGCAGAACGGACATGGCAAGGTGCGGAAAAAAGGAGAAAAGAAAAGCTGCTGCTATGCTAAGTCCTCGATGCAGTACAGTACCGGTACACTTTATCTGGCCAGTTCAAGAATTGGCCTGCTCTTATGACCCAGACACTTTCGCCGGCTGCTGATATCGCCGATGTCGCCTATACCGCTGCCCCCAGCCCCAGCGCCCCTCCGCTGGCCGCAGCTGCCTGGGGCTGGCAGCCAGTGCGCACCGGCAGCGCATCGCTGGTCGAGCAGCTGGTGGCGCATTTCAGCGACCGCATCCGCAACCACGGGCTGCGCGCGGGCATGCGCCTGCCGTCGGTGCGGGCGCTGGCCGAGCAGGCAGGGGTGAGCCGCGACACCGTCGTGCAGGCCTATGACCGGCTGGCCGCGCAGGGCCTGGTGCAGTCGCGCCGGGGTGCGGGCTTTTTTGTCTGCGCCCAGCGTGCGCTGGCCGAGGCGGCCGCAGCCCCTGCCGCCAGCCTGGCCCAGGGCGCGGCCTTTGATACCTCCTACCTGCTGCGCGGCATCTTCCGCGAGGATGCCGATGGCTCCGGCCACACCGGCAGCGCCGGCTGCCTGCCCGCCAGCTGGATGGACGAGGGCCTGATCAGCGGCGCGCTGCGCACCATCCTGAAGCAGGGCCTGCGTGCCGAGCGCAGCCTGCTGGGCTATGGCCTGCCCCAGGGCCTGGCGCCGCTGCGCCGCCAGATCGCATCGACCTTACAGGCGCAGGAAGTACCGGCCCATCCCGAGACCCAGTTGATGACGGTGAGCGGCGTCACCCACGGGCTGGACCTGATCGTGCGCTGCTTTCTGCAGCCCGGCGACACCGTGCTGGTCGAGGACCCGGGCTGGTTCCTGATCTTTGGCCGCCTCAACACCATGGGGGTGAATGTGGTGGGGGTGCCGCGCCTGCCCGGCGGCCCCGATGTGCAGGCGCTGCAGGCACTGGCCGCGCAGCACCAGCCCAAGCTCTTCATTCTCAACACCGCCGTGCACAACCCCACCGGGCTGAGCCTGTCGGCCGGCGTGGCGCACGAGGTGCTGCGCATTGCCGAGCGGCATGATTTTCTGCTGGTCGAGGACGACACCTATTCTGAGTACCTGGGCAATATGCCCTTGCGCCTGGCGGCCATGGACCGGCTGCAGCGCGTGCTGCTGGTGGGGGGTTACTCCAAAACGCTGTCGGGCGGCTTGCGCGTGGGCTATGTGGCCGCGCGCCCCGAGTTCATCCACCAGCTGACCGATCTGAAGCTGCTGGGGGGCCTGACCTCGGCGCTGCCCAGCGAGCAGATCGTGCACCGCATCCTGGCCGATGGCAGCTACCGCAAGCATGTGGACCGGCTGCGCGAGCGGGTGGACAAGGCGCGCCACCGCTGCCTGCGCCAGCTCGAAGCGCTGGGCTGCCACGCGGTGCATGAGCCGGTCGCCGGCACCTTCGCCTGGGTGGACTGCGGCATGGATTCGGAACTGCTGGCGCGCCAGGCCAGCGAGCATGGCCTGCTGCTGGCGCCCGGCGTGCTGTTCTCGCCGCGCCAGGCGCCGTCGAGCTTGCTGCGCATCTCGGTGGCCATGGCCGAGCAGCCGGCTGCCTGGCAGACCCTGGCCCTGCTGCTGGAGCGCCACCGGGGCGCTTGATCGGACACCGGTGGCGGCCACGCGCTTGCGCTGATGGCCTCAGGCCCCTGTACGCCCGCGCCCCTCGGTCAGCAGCACCGCGGCCTGCACGCGCGATGACAGGCCCAGCTTGCGCAGAATGTGCTGCACATGGATCTTCACCGTGGTCTCGGCAATCGCCAGGCTGCGCGCAATCTCCTTGTTGCTGGCACCCGCGGCAATTTCGCGCAGGATCTCCAGCTCGCGCGGCGACAGCTGCTCCAGCGGGTCGGCCGGTTCGGGCATGGCCGGCGGCGCCGCAGCCGGCTCCAGCGGCCGGTTTTGCAGGACGCTCACCAGCTTGTCGGTCATCTCCATGCTCACCGTCGATTGGCCGCGCAGCGCGCGCTCGATCGCGGCCACCAGCACCTCGCTGTCGGCCGTCTTGAGCAGGTAGCCCTGGGCGCCGCGCTGCAAGGCCAGCGCCAGCGTGCCCGCGTCTTCGCTGGCGGTGAGCACCAGCACCCGCGCCGCTGGCGCTGCTGCGCGCAGGTCCGGCAACAGGTCCACGCCGCTCACGCCCGGCATATGGTGGTCCAGCAGCACCACATCGGGCTGCAGCTGCGCGGCCTGGCGCAGCGCCTCGCCCGCATCGCCGGCCTCGGCCACCACCTGCAGCTGCGGCTGGGCGGCCAGCAGCGCGATCACACCGCGCCGAAAAAGCGGGTGGTCATCCACCACCAGCAGGCGTATCGCGGGGGTAGGCGCTTGCGCTGCCGTCATGCGGGGCTCCTGGAGGTGGCAAGGGTTGCGGCCGTGGGCGGCTGAAATGTCGGTAGGGGCTGAAGGGGTTGCAGGGGCTGCAAGCGGGGCAGGCTCAGGCGCACGCAGGTGCCGGCCCCGGGGACGGAATGGATCTCCAGGCTGGCACCAATGCCAGCAGCGCGCTCGCGCATGATGCGCAGGCCCACATGGGTTTCATCCAGCGCCAGGGCGGCCTGCGCCATGCCCTGGCCATCGTCGCGCACCTCTACCGCCCACTGCGGGCCTTGCTCCACCTCCACCCACACCTGGCTGGCCTGCGCATGCTTGCGCACATTGGACAGCGCTTCCTGCACCACATGCAGCACCTGCACCTGCACATCGGGCGGCAGCGCCATGCCTTCGCCGGCAATCTGCAGCTGCGCGGGCAGACCGGTCTGGTGCTCGAACTTGGTCAAGGTGGTGCGCAGCGCAGGCACGATGTCCTCGGCATTGGTACGGGTGCGAAAGTGCAGCAGCAGCTCGCGCACATCGGACAGGCTTTCGCGGATGCCGGTATCGAGCTCGCCCAAGGTTGCCTGTACGCGCGCGCCATCCGGGGGCAGCCGTGCCATGTCGCTGCGCAACAGCCCCGCCTGGATCTTCAAGAACGCCAGGCTCTGCGCGATGGAGTCGTGCAGCTCGCGCGCCAGCAGTCCGCGCTCGTCGGCCACCGCCGCTTCGCGCTGCAAGGCGTCGGCGCGCAAGCCCTCCATGCCACCGGCCAGGTGGCTGGCCAGCGCATCGAGCAGTGCGCGGTCATCGGCGGCCAAGGTGGTGGCCTGGCGAAAGAACAGGTCCACCTCGCCCACCATGCGCTCATGCAGCCGCACCGGCACGCTCAGCACGCTGACAAAGCCCGCCCGCCGGCATTGCCCGGCATCGACCCGGCCGGCCGCTGCCGGCACGCCACGGCGCCAGTCCTGCAGCGCCACCAGCTGGGTCTGCGCCTGGGCCTGGGGCTGGCCGCAAAAGCAGTCACCGGTGGGCAGGCAGTGCTCGGCATCGGCCATCTCCTCGGGCAGCCCTTCGGACGCGAGCAGCACATAGCGGCGGTTGTGCTCATCTGACCAGCGCAGCGCCACCGCATCGGCCTGCGCCGTCTTGCGCATCTGGGCCGCAAAGCCCTGGGCCAGCACCGGCAGCGCATCGGCGCGCGCCACCAGCGCGGCAGCCTCGTACAGCACCGCCAGGCGGGCGCGTTCGGCCTGCAGGTGTTCGGTCTTTTGCTGCACGCGGCGCTCCAGGCTGGCATACAGGTCCTGCAGGCGCACCGCCATGCGGTTGAAGCCCCGCGCCAGCGCACCAAACTCATCGCCGCCATCGGCCTGTACCCGCACCGACAAATCGCCCGCCTCCACCTGGGCCAGGGCCGTCTGCAGCCGCGCCAGCGGCCCAAACACCAGCAGCTGCGCCGCATACAGCAGCGCCAGCGCGGCGGCAATGGCCAGCGCCATCATCACGAACTGGGCGGTGTTGAGCCAGGTCGTCCAGCGCGCCAGTTGCTGCTCGATGCGGCCGACCAGGTGGTCCACCTCGCCGACAAAGCTCTGCGCCTGCTGGGCCGTGACCTCGGCCTGCACCACCTGGCTGCCAGTCACCGGCTGCTGCCAGGCTGCGCGCAGCCGCTGCCAGCGTTGCTGCACAGCTTGCAGGGCGGCACGCGAGGCCGCATCGCGCGGCACCGACAGCGGCCGGGCGGCATCGCCCTTTTCCAGCAAGGCCAGGCTGGTGTCGAGCTGGCCGATCAGCAAGGCCAGGCGCTGCGGGCTCGCCTCCGGCAAGGCCTGCGCCAGCTGCCAGGTCTGCATGCGCATGCGCCCCGCTTCGTTGACGGCCGCAGCGCCCCCTTCGAGCGACCAGGTCAGCCGCAAGGTCAGACCAATCGCGACCAGCGCCATCAGCAGCAGCGCGCAACCAATGGCGCCGATCTTGACGGCCAGCGGCCGCTGGCGTGCTGGCTGCAGTTCCCCTTTCATGGCCCCGCCTCCGGGTAACGCACCCCGCGCCGCTGCGCCATCTCGCGCCCCATCGCGGCTTGCACGGCAGGCTCCAATTGCGCTTGCGCGCTGGGGTAGGCCTGCGTCTCCTCTGCCGCGATATGGCACGTATAGATCTCGGCAAAATCCGCCCAGCGGCGCCGGGCCGCCACCAGCGCCTCGCCCGTCGGTGCATGGCCTGCTTGCACTGCCTGCAGATCCGCCCGTATCGCCGGCCACAGCGCCTCCATCTGCCGGTGCTCGGCCTGCAGCTGGTCGGCCAGCGCGCCCTGCCCCGCCGCCCGCAGTACGGGCAGCACATGCTGCTCTTCATCCTGGTGGTGCAAGGGCGCCGCCAGGTCAAAGTAGCGCTGCACATCAGCCGCCGCATCGCGCGCCTGGCCCTGCGCATCGCCGCCGCCCTGCTCGGCCAGGTAGGCACCCAGGCGGACCAATAGATCCAGGCTGCGCGCCACCCGGCCGTGGCAGGCCTGCAGCATGCCGAAAGGCTCGTCAAAGCCTGCTGTGGGTGGGGTGTTCAGGAGCTGTGTCACAGCCTCCATTTTCGCTGCCCATCGCTGCCTGTGCGTTGCGGTGTACGCCAAGCATGATCCAGGTCAAATTCTGCTGACTGGCGCAGGCGCACAGTGGTGCGGTACTGCTATATCTTTGCCCTGTTAGCTCTTTATGGCCAAACGTTTTCCTATCCATCCTGCGCATCCTGAGCGGACTTGCTGGGGGTGTGACCGTTATTGCGCTGCGTCGTCCATGGCTTGTGGCAATGGATCGGAGCGGTCGGCGCACCCGGTGGAGTTGTTTGGGCCCGATTGGGCAGAGTGGGATCCTTTGGCTTCTCAGCCTGCTGAGGGTGATGGTCTGCCAGGGCAGTCCTGATGTTTCGGGCGGCGTGCGGATCGTATGACGGTCGGCATTCCATCGCTCTTGGCCCTGCAGGCTCCTGCCTTGGCCCTCAGGCCTGAGGCCGGTTTTCGCCCGGCAGGCGACTCACTTTCTTGCTCGTGCAAGAAAGTAAGCAAAGAAGCACGCCCCTGCTATCCGTGTCCCCAGTGCCTGCGGCACTGGGGCAACCTGCGATGCTCGACCCAGGGGCGTGCCGCATAACTCACTACGCGCCAAGGCGCTCCGTTCAAACAGATGCGGCAAGCATGACCACGAAGGCGTGTGTCCTTCGGCACACGCCCGCCCCTGGGTCTGTGCTTCTCGGCACGGCTAGAAGGGGGAAGAGGGATCCAGCAGCCGCAATGCCATCGCTGCGCTCGGCATGGAAGGGGACTACACCCCCTTCTGTATGCGCCTGTGATGGGGCGTTTGCGGGCTGGCATGCGCGCCCCAGCGCGCATGCTTCGTGAACTGACTCGCCGTGGCTGTTTGAACGGAGCGCTTTAGCGCGTAGTGAGTTCCACGGCGCAGCCCGCAAACGTCTCAGCACAGGTTGCCCCGCAGCGCAGCGGAGGGGTCGCAGACAGCAGGGGCGCACTTCTTTTGCTTACTTTTCTTGTGCGAGCAAGAAAAGTGAGTCGGCCGCCGGACGAAATCCGGCCTCTGTCCTTCGACAGAAAAATGGAGATAAAACGGCAGCTGAATCCGTCAGCATCTCTTACTTGGAGGCTCCCGGCCTCTGTCGTTAGAACAAACGAGACTGCCAGACCTACGGCAGAGCAAACAAACAAAAGAGCTACTGCACCAAAGGCGTCTCCGCCCCTTCCAAATCCACTCCCACCACCCGCGCCCGCCCAGCCAACACCCGCAAATACTGCGACAAGCCCGTCGCAAAACTCTGCTGCCGCAACTGCTGCAACACAGCGGCCCGCACCTGCTCATAAGGCGGCACGGTGCCCGCATCGCGCTCCTGCACCTCCACCACATGCAGCCCAAAGCGGCTGTGCACCAGGCGCGGCAACACCCCCACCTCGGCATGGCCGAAAAGCTCGCGGGCGAACTCGGGGGCGCAGTCTTCGATGCGCAGCCAGCCCAGCTGGCCGCCCCGCGCGCCGCTGGGGCAGTTGCTGCTGGTGCTGGCAGCGGCGGCAAAGCGGTCGCCGGCGGCCTGCTCTTGCGGGGTGGCGCTGCGCACATCCAGCAGGCAGGCCTCGGCGCGCTGGCGCAAGGCGTTGATGTCGACACCCGGCGTCACTGCGAAGAGCACATGGCGTGCCCGCACGCGCTCGCCCCGGGCGTAGCGGGCGGCATGCGCCTGGTAGTGGCGGCGGCCGGCGTTGTCGTCGGGCTCGGGCAGTTGCAGCTCGGCGTCCAGCAGCTGCTCGATGGCGCTGCCGGCCGCTTCGCTGATGGCGCCGGCGCGGGGCACGGGGTCGTCAGCAGCGAGCAGACCCTGGGCCTGGGCAGCCTGGCGCAGCAGCTCGGTGCAGGCGCGCTGGCGCAGCTCCAGCGGGTCCAGCAGCTCATCGGCATCGCACAGCGCAATGCCGTTGACCTGGGCAGCAGCCAGCGCATCGCGCGGGGCACCCAGCGGCGCCTCGATGCGGGGCAGGCTGGGGGCGGCGGGGCTGTCCTGGCAGCTGCAGGCTGCGCTGCCGCAGCCACCGGTGGGGGTGTGCAGATCGGCGTTCATGGGCGGCCTCCTGGCTGCTTGTTGGACAGGTTCAGACGGCGCGCACGCACCAGCTGGTAGGGCCGTGCCAGGTAGGCCACGGAGGCGAAGCCGCTCCAGACATGCACCAGGCGGCTGAAGGGGAAGAGCAGGAAGATCGTCATGCCCAGCACCATGTGCACCTTGAACGGCCAGTCCAGCGCCACCAGGCCTGCCGCGTCGGGGCGGAAGGTGACGATGCGCTGGGCCCAGTCGGCCAGCACCAGCATCGCGTGGGCATCGGCCCGGTGCGAGAACGAGGCGGGCAAGGTGGCCAGGCCCAGCACCAGCTGCACCCACAGGATGATGAGGATGGCCAGATCGGTGCGGTGGCTGGTGCGGCGGATGCGCGGATCGGCAATGCGCCGGTGCAGCAGCAGGCTCAGGCCGATAAAGCAGACCAGGCCGGCGGTGCCGCCGGAGATGATGGCCAGCATCTGCTTTTGCGGCGCGGTGATCAGCCACTCATACATGAAGTGCGGCGTGAGCAAGCCCACCGTGTGGCCGAACAGCAGGAACAGGATGCCGATATGGAACAGGTTGCTGCCCCAGCGCAGCTGGCCGGCGCGCAGCATCTGCGAGGAGTCGCTCTTCCAGGTGTACTGGTCGCGGTCAAAGCGCGCGAGGCTCCCCATCAGAAAGACGGCCAGGCAGATGTAGGGATAGACGTTAAACAGGAAGTTGTGCAATGCAATGGGCATGGCGGTCTCCTCGGGGTTCAGCGGGCCGCGCCAGCGGGTGGCTGGCGCCGCGTGATGTGGATGGGTTGGGCACTGCCCGGCGCGGCCTGGCCCTGGCTGTTGCAGCCGCCAAAGGCGGCGGGCTCTTCCCAGCTCGCGTCCAGCGGCTCGTCGGCGGGCAGCGGCGCAGCGGGGGTGTCGGCCACCAGCGGCTGGCCGGCCAGATCGAGCACGGCGGACAGCACGGCGGCGTAGTCGCTGTGCCGGCGGCCCAGTGCCGCAGCGATGGATTGCAGAATGTGCGCAAACTCACCGATGAAGGCGCGCGCCTCCAGGGTCGGCTGGGTGGAGGCGAACTCCAGCAGCACCGTCATGTGGTCGGGCAGCTCGGCGGGGTCGAGCAACAGGCCGGCCTGCTCATAGGTCTGGACCAGGTCGACCATCGCCGGGCCCCGGTCGCGCGAGTCGCCATGCACATGCTCGAATAGGTGCAGCGCGGTGCCACGGCCCCGGTCAAACAGGTCCACATAGATGGCTTCGGCATCCATGCCTTCGGCCAGCAGGCGGTCCATCAATGCGTCCAGCTCGCTGCGGCGCACATGGCCCAAAGCGTTCTCGGCGTTGAGCGCCGTGTGGATGTCGACCAGATGGCCGCGCATATCGGCGTCGGGGTAGCGCAGCAGGTGGGCCAGTGCGCGCAAGGTGAAGCTGATGCTGTCTTTCATGTTGTCTCTCCTCACAGGCTCGCCTGGATCGGGATGGTGCGTTTTTTCTCGCTGCCAAACAGGCTGGTGTCGGTCACGCCTTCGCTGCAACCGTTGCCAAACGAGAAGCCGCAGCCGCCGCGCACATTGAAGGCGTTCTCGGCGTATTCGCGGTGCGTGGTGGGGATCACAAAGCGGTCTTCGTAATTGGCAATGGCCATGGTCCGGTACATCTCCTCGGCCTCGGCCACCGTCAACTCGGCCTGCTGCAGAGCGGCCTCGTTGGGCAGGCCATCGACATGCTTGCCGCGCTGGTAGGCGCGCATGGCCAGCATGCGCTCCAGCGCGCGCACCACCGGCACCGTGTCGCCTGCCGTGAGCAGGTTGGCCAGGTACTTGACGGGGATGCGCAGCTGGTTCACATCGGGCAGCTCGCCATTGGTGCTGACATGGCCGGCCTGGGCGGCGGCGGTGATCGGCGACAGCGGCGGCACATACCAGACCATCGGCAAGGTGCGGTACTCGGGGTGCAGCGGCAGGGCCACCTGCCAGTCCACTGCCATCTTGTAGACGGGGCTGTTGCGAGCAGCGATCAGCCAGGCCTCGGGGATGCCATCGGCCCGCGCCTGGGCGATCACCGCCGGGTCGTGGGGGTCGAGGAAGATATCGAGCTGGGCCTGGTACAGGTCCTTGTCCTGGGTGACGCTGGCCGCTGCTTCGATGCGGTCTGCGTCATACAGCAGCACGCCCAGGTAGCGGATGCGGCCCACGCAGGTTTCGGAGCAGACCGTGGGCTGGCCCGCCTCGATGCGCGGGTAGCAGAAGATGCACTTCTCGGCCTTGCCGCTCTTCCAGTTGTAGTAGATTTTCTTGTAGGGGCAGCCCGAGACGCACATGCGCCAGCCACGGCACTTGTCCTGGTCGATCAGCACAATGCCGTCTTCCTCGCGCTTGTAGATGCTGCCGCTGGGGCAGCTGGCCACGCAGGCAGGGTTGAGACAGTGCTCGCACAGGCGCGGCAGGTACATCATGAAGGTGTTCTCGAACTGGCCGTAGATGTCCTTTTGCACCTCGTCAAAGTTCACATCCTTGCTGCGCTTGCTGAACTCGCCGCCCAGGATCTCTTCCCAGTTCGGACCCCAGACGATCTTGTCCATGCGCTGGCCGGTGATCAGGCTGCGCGGCCGGGCCGTGGGCGCGGCCTTCATCTCCTTGGCGGTCTGCAGGTGCTCGTAGTCGAAGGTAAAGGGCTCGTAGTAGTCGTCGATCTCGGGCAGATTGGGGTTGGCGAAGATCTTCATCAACAGCTGCCATTTGCCGCCCTGGCGCGGCGCGATGGAGCCATCGGCCTTGCGGACCCAGCCGCCATTCCAGCGCTCCTGGTTTTCCCATTCCTTGGGGTAGCCGATGCCGGGTTTGGTCTCGACGTTGTTGAACCAGGCGTACTCGACGCCGGGGCGGTTGGTCCAGACGTTCTTGCAGGTGACGCTGCAGGTATGGCAGCCGATGCATTTGTCCAGGTTCAGGACCATGCCGATTTGTGCGCGAACCTTCATGTTGGGTTCTCCGTGGGGGTTGGTGTGGGGGTCGGTGCGAAAAGCAGGACCAGGGCCGAGGCGGCCTCCTGGGCATGCACGGCGTGGGGCTCGCCCGCGGCGATGTGGCAGCAGTCACCAGGCGCCATGGCCAGCTGGCGGCCCATGGTCTCGAAGACGAAGCGCCCTTCGATGCACTGGATCACCATGCGCTCGGGCACCTGGTGGCGCTGCAGCGACTGGCCGGCCTGCAGCACCAGGCGGAAGATCTGCAGATCGGGATCGCGCACCAAGGTGTACGAGCGCGCCGCGCCCAGCGCGGCCGCCAGGGGCCGCGCCGAGAAGATGGCGCCAGCAGGGGTGTGGATCAGTGCCATGGCGGGGAGTCCTTCTGCGCGGCGCTCAGGGGTTCTCGCCCTGGGCCTGGTAGGCGGCGGCCAGGTGGTCATCGCGCGGCGTGTCCAGCCAGTCCACCTTGGCCATCTTGCGCACCACGACGAACTCGTCGCGGTTGGTGCCGATGGTGCCGTAGTAGTTGAAGCCGTAGCTGTACTGCGCGTAGCCGCCGATCATGTGCGTGGGTTTGAGCACAATCCGGGTGACCGAGTTGTGGATACCGCCGCGCACCCCGGTGATCTCGCTGCCGGGCGTGTTGATGATCTTCTCCTGCGCGTGGTACATCATCACCATGCCGGGCTTGACCCGCTGGCTGACGACCGCCCGCACGGCAACGGCGCCGTTGAGGTTGAACATCTCCATCCAGTCGTTGTCCTCGATGCCGGCGCGCTGGGCGTCCTCCTCGCTGATCCAGGCCACCGGCCCGCCCCGGTTGAGCGTGAGCATCAACAGGTTGTCGGTATAGGTGCTGTGGATGCCCCATTTCTGGTGCGGCGTGATGAAGTTCAGCTGGATCTCGGGGTGGCCATTGGGCTGGATGCCCTGCATGCCGGCCGTGGCCTTCATGTCCACCGGTGGCCGGTAGCTGGAGAAGCCCTCGCCAAAGGCCACCATCCAGGGGTGGTCCTGGTAGAACTGCTGGCGGCCGGTGAGGGTGCGCCATGGGATCAGCTCATGCACATTGGTGTAGCCGGCGTTGTAGCTGACGGTCTCGCTCTCGATGCCGCTCCAGGTGGGCGAGCTGATGATCTTGCGCGGCTGCGCCTGGATGTCGCGGTAGCGGATCTTCTCGTCCTCGCGGTAGATCGCCAAGTGCTTGTGCGCGCGGCCGGTCACCTTCTCCAGCGCCTCCCAGGCCTTCACCGCCACATGGCCATTGGTCTCTGGCGCCAGCTGCAAGATGGTCTCGCAGGCGTCGATGTCGCTCACGATGCGCGGGCGCCCCTCGGTCACGCCCGGCTCGGTGGTCAGGCCATTCAACTGGCCCAGCTGCTCAACCTCGGTGCCGGTCTGCCAGCCAATACCCTTGCCGCCGTTGCCCAGCTGGTCCATCAGCGGGCCCAGTGCGGTAAAGCGCTTGTAGGTGTTGGGGTAGTCGCGCTCCACCACGGTGACCTGCGGCGCGGTCTTGCCGGGGATCAGCGCGCATTCGCCCTTTTTCCACTCGGCCACGCCATAGGGCTGGGCCAGCTCGGCGGGGGTGTCGTGCATCAGCGGGGTCAGCACCGTGTCACGCTCCACGCCCAGGTGGCCCACGCAGACCTCGCTGAAGGACTGGGCAAAGCCCTTGTAGATCTCCCAGTCGCTGCGCGATTCCCAGACCGGATCGACCGCGGCTGACAGCGGGTGGATGAAGGGGTGCATGTCGCTGGTGTTGAGGTCGTTCTTCTCGTACCAGCTGGCCGTGGGCAGCACGATGTCCGAGTACAGACAGGTGGTGCTCATGCGGAAGTCCAGGGTGACCAGCAGGTCGAGCTTGCCCTGGGGTGCATCGGCATGCCAGGTCACCTCTTCGGGCTTGGCGTCATCGGGGCCCAGGTCCTTGCCCTGCACGCCGTTGTCGGTGCCCAGCAGGTGCTTGCAGAAGTACTCATGGCCCTTGCCGCTGGAGCCCAGCAGGTTGCTGCGCCAGACAAACAGGTTGCGCGGCCAGTTCTCGGGCGCATCGGGGTCTTCGCAGCTCATCGCCAGGCTGCCGCTTTGCAGGCCCTGGGCCACATAGTCGCGCGGCGCCAGGTTGGCGGCATCGGCGGCGGCCGCTATCGACAAGGGGTTGGTCTTGAGCTGCGGCGCGCTGGGCAGCCAGCCCATGCGCTCGGCGCGCACGTTGTAGTCGATCATGCTGCCGCCGTACTGGCTGCGGTCGGCCAGGGGGCTGACGATCTCTTCGAGGCCCAGCTTCTCGTAGCGCCACTGGTCGGTATGGGCGTAGAAGAAGCTGGTCGAGTTCTGCTGGCGCGGTGGGCGTGCCCAATCGAGCGCAAAGGCCAGCGCCGTCCAGCCGGTCTGCGGGCGCAGCTTTTCCTGGCCCACGTAGTGCGACCAGCCGCCGCCGCTTTGGCCCACGCAGCCGCAGAGCATCAGCAGGTTGATGACGCCCCGGTAGTTCATGTCGCAGTGGTACCAGTGGTTCATCGCTGCGCCGATGATGACCATGGACTTGCCCTGGGTCTTGTCGGCATTGGCGGCAAACTCGCGCGCCACCAGGGTGATCTGCTCGCGCGGCACGCCGGTGATGCTCTCGGCCCAGGCGGGCGTGTAGGCGGCATCGTCGTCATAGCTGGCAGCGCCGCTGCCCAGGCCCCGGTTGATGCCGTATTGCGCGGCCTGCAGGTCGAACACGGTGGCCACCAGGGCCTCGCGGTAGTCGCCCTCGCTGCCCAGGCGCAGGCGCACAGCCGGCACCTTGGCACGGCTCACATCGCCTTGCTGTTCGTTGGCGGTGAAGTGCGGCGTGGCAATGCCACCAAAGTAAGGAAAGCCGACATCGACAATCTCATGGGCCTGGCTGCCATCTTCCAGCACCGAGAGCTTGAGGCGGACCTCGTCGCCATGGCGCGCTTCCTTGGACTCCAGGTTCCACTTGCCCGCGTCATCGCGGCCCTCGGCGCCCCAGCGAAAGCCGATGGAGCCATGGGGCAGCACGGCGCGGCCCTGGCTGTCAAAGGCCATGGTCTTCCACTCGGGGTTGTTGTCCTGGCCGAGCTTGCCGTTGAAATCGCTGGCGCGCAGGTAGCGGCCAGGCACCTGCACCACACTGCCATCGGCCAGGGTCTTGCTCTCGAGCAGCACCAGCATCGGGAGGTCGGTGTAGCGGCGCGCGTAGCCGTCAAAGTATTCGCTGCGCTTGTCGAAGTAGAACTCCTTGAACGCCACATGGCCCATGGCCATCGCCAGCGCCGCATCGGTGCCCTGCTTGGGGTGCAGCCAGACATCGGAGAGCTTGGCCACCTCGCTGTAGTCGGGGGTCACGGCCACGGTCTTGGCGCCCTTGTAGCGCACCTCGGTGAAGAAGTGGGCATCGGGCGTGCGCGTCTGCGGCACGTTCGAGCCCCAGACGATGATGTAGCTGCTGTTGTACCAGTCGGCCGATTCGGGCACGTCGGTCTGCTCGCCCCAGACCTGGGGGCTGGCCGGTGGCAGGTCGCAGTACCAGTCGTAAAAGCTCATGCAGACGCCACCGATCAGGCTCAGGTAGCGGCTGCCGGCCGCGTAGCTGACCATGCTCATCGCCGGGATGGGCGAGAAGCCGATGATGCGGTCCGGCCCGTGCTGCTTGATGGTGTAGACGTTCGCAGCGGCCACCAGCTGGTTGACCTCGTCCCAGGTCGAGCGCACAAAGCCGCCCATGCCGCGCACCTGCTGGTAGTCGCGGCGTGCGGCATCGTCCTGCGCAATCAGGGCCCAGGCATCGACCGGCGTTTTGGCCACCTGGAGCGCAGCGCGCCAGCGCTCGAGCAAGCGGCCCCGCACCATCGGGTACTTGACCCGGTTGGCGCTGTACAGGTACCAGCTGTAGCTGGCGCCCCGGGCGCAGCCACGCGGCTCATGGTTGGGCATGTCCCAGCGCGTGCGCGGGTAGTCGGTCTGCTGGGTTTCCCAGGTGACGATGCCGCCTTTGACATAGATCTTCCAGGAGCAGGAGCCCGTGCAGTTGACGCCATGGGTGCTGCGCACGATCTTGTCATGCGCCCAGCGGGCGCGGTAGGCGTCCTCCCAGGTGCGGTCTTCGCCGGTGGTGCGGCCGTGGCCGCCGGCAAAGCTCTCCTTGGGCAGGCGAAAGTGGGTGAGTCGGTCGAGGAAATGGCTCATAACGGTTCTCTTTCTCGTGGGGTCCAGGCTCTGGAGCCTTTAGCAGGGCATCGCGGCGTTGCGGCGGGCATAGCACCACCAGGTCACCACGGCGCACAGCAGATAGAAGGCAGAAAACACCCACAGCGCGGCCTCGGGCCCGCCGGTGGATGCGATCGAGCTGCCATAGCTCTTGGGAATGAAAAAGCCGCCATACGCACCCAGTGCGCCGGCAAAGCCGACGGCGGCGGCGCCCAGCACATTGCCTTCCTTGAGGGCGGCGGCCTGCGAGGCCGCATCCTTGCCCGCGCCTTGCGTGGCCAGCTGGTTGAAGATCACGGGGATCATGCGGAAGGTGGAGCCATTGCCGATGCCGGTGGTGACAAACAGCACCAGAAACATCAGAAAAAAGCCGGTGAAGCTGCCCGCCTGCGGCCCCCAGGCCAGCGCGTAGCTGCCCGTGCCCTTGGGCAGAAACCACAGCACGCCCAGCACGGCCAGCGCCATCACCAGAAAGTTCCAGAACGTGACCACGCCGCCACCGACCTTGTCGGCCAGCCAGCCACCAAAGGGCCGCACCAGCGCGCCCACCAGCGGGCCCAGCCAGGCGTAGGCCAGCGGATTGGCGGCGGGGAACAGGCCCTTGATCAGCAGCGGAAAGCCGGCGGCAAAGCCGATGAAGGAGCCAAAGGTGCCCAGGTAGAGCAGGCACATGATCCAGTTGTGGGGCTGCACAAAGATGGCGGCCTGCGCGGCCACCGAGGCCTTGGCATCGGCCACATCGTTCATCCCGAACCAGGCCGCGACCGAGGTCAGCGCAATCCAGGGCACCCAGATGAAGGCGGCGTTCTGCATCCAGACCTGGACCTGCACCCCGCCCTGGCTGATGGTCTGCGGCTCACCGCCAAAGATGCCCAGCAGGCCGACGGTGACGACGATGGGGCTCAGGAACTGCACCACCGACACGCCCAGGTTGCCCAGGCCGGCATTCACGCCCAGCGCCGAGCCCTTGCGGTCCTTGGGGAAGAAGTAGCTGATGTTGGCCATGCTGGAGCTGAAATTGCCCCCGCCCAGGCCGCACAGCAGCGCCAGGATCAGCATCGTCGGGTAGGGCGTGGCCGGGTCCTGCACGGCCATGCCGATGCCGATCGCCGGGATCAGCAGGCTGGCAGTCGAGATCGCCGTCCAGCGCCGGCCGCCCACCAAAGGCACCATGAAGGAGTAGAAGATGCGCAAGGTGGCGCCCGACAGCGCAGGCGCGGCCGCCAGCCAGAACAGCTGGTTGGTGGAGTACTGAAAGCCCAGGCCCGGCAGGCTGACGGCGACCACGCTCCAGACCTGCCAGACGGCAAAGGCCAGGAACAGCGCCGGCACAGAGATCCACAGGTTGAGCTTGGCGATGGCCTCGCCCTCCTTTTCCCAGAAGGCCTTGTCCTCCGGGGTCCAGATCGTCAAGGTGCTGCCGCGGCGCGGCGCAGAGGGGGTGTTGCTTGTCATGGAGAGTCTTTCCAGCAGAAATCGATGGCGGCTGTCACGCCTTGCGGCCTGCAGCGGGGCCCATCACATCGGTGCGGCGCACCTCGGTCCAGTACATCCAGATCAGCGAGACCCAGACCACGCCATAGAGCAGCATGAAAGCGCTGGAGCGCAGGCCCGTCAGATCGAGCAGCAGGCCAAACAGGATAGGCAGCACAAAGCCGCCCAGGCCGCCGGCCAGGCCCACGATGCCGCTGATGGCACCGATGTTGTCGGGGTAGTCGTTGCCGATGTACTTGAAGACGCTGGCCTTGCCGAACGCAAAGGCCACGCCCAGCACACCCATCAGCGCGGTGAAGCTGTAGACGTTCAGGCCCAGGTGGAAGGTCTGGGGGCCGTTGACCGTGGCAACGGTGAAATCGGTCTGCGGGTAGCTCAGCAGGAACAGGCAGATCCAGCTCACCCACATCACCCACCAGGTGACCTTGTGGGCGCCGTATTTGTCGGACAGCACACCGCCAATGGCGCGCAGCACGCCGCCGGGCAGCGAAAAGCAGGCCGCGAGCAAGGCGGCGACGCGGATGTCCAGGCCGTACTCGCCCACGTAGTACTGCACCATCCACAGCGCCAGCGCCACATAGCCACCAAAGACGATGCTGTAGTACTGGCAGTACTTGAGCACGCGCGGGTCCTTCAAGGCCTGCAGCTGGTCGACAAAGCGAACGTTGTTGGCCACCAGGTGGCGCGGGTCATGCGCGCTGAACAGCCAGAACAGCACCACGGTGCCGGCCAGAATGGCCGCGTAGACCTGGGGCACCAGCGCCCAGCCGCCCGCCACCAACAGCGCCGGGGCCAGAAACTTGTTGACGGCCGAGCCGGAGTTGCCCGCGCCATAGACGCCCATGGCCATGCCCTGGCGGCTCTTGGGAAACCAGCGCGCCACATAGGGCGTGCCCACCGAGAACGAGCCACCGGCCAGACCGACAAACAGGCCGATGACGAGGAACTGCCAGTACTGCGTGGCGTAGGCCATGAGCCAGACGGCCGGCACGGTGACGGCCATCAGCACGGTCATCACGGTGCGGCCGCCAAAGCGGTCCGTCCAGATGCCCAGCGGCACCCGCACCAGCGAGCCCGAGAGCACCGGCATGGCGGTGAGCAGGCCAAACTCGGTCGCGTTCAGGCCCAGTTGCTGCTTGAGCGGGATGCCGATGACGCCGAACATCATCCACACCATGAAGCAGACGGTGAAGGCCAGCGTGCTGACGGCGAGCACGCTCCAGGCCTGGCGCGAGACAGCGGGAGGGGCAGTGGCGGAATCCATGGTGGCGGCAGATGTTGTTGGTCTGCCCCTACTGTGCTGCGCCAGCGCGCAGCGCACCATCCACCGGTTAGCGCATCAGGCCGCGCCGCAAGAACGATGGCCTGCGCCCTGCCATCGTTCTGAAGAACTATGGCGCCGCTTTTCTCCGCAGCGCCTGATGTGCATCAAACCGGCCCTGCGGCCTGACCGGCATGATGCCCGGTTGCTCAGGCCAGATCGACCTGCATGCCCACGGCGCGCAGCTTGTCCACCACCTCGTCGATATGCGCCTTGCTGCGGGTCTGCAGCACGATGTCGATCTCGGTGTTTTGCGCGGCCAGCTTGGTGAAGGCGCGCTGGTGGTGCACCTCTTCGATGTTGGCCCCCGCCTCGGCCACGATGGCCGTGATGCGCGCGAGCATGCCGGGCACATCGCGTGAGCTGATGCGCAGGCGCGCGAGCCGCCCCGAGCGCACCATGCCGCGCTGGATGATGGAGGCCAGCAGCAGCGGGTCGATATTGCCGCCCGACAGCACCAGGCCCACCTTCTGGCCGGCAAAACGCTCGGGGTAGCGCAGCAGCGCCGCCAGCCCCACCGAGCCCGCGCCCTCGACCAGGGTCTTTTCAATCTCCAGCAGCATCAGCACCGCCTGCTCGATATCGCTCTCCTCGACCAGTACCAGGTCGTCCACCGTGCGGGCGACGATCTCGCGCGTGATCAGGCCGGCCGTGGCCACGGCAATGCCTTCGGCCATCGTCGAGACGCCCACGGGCAGGTCCTGGTGCTGCACCGCATTGACCATGCTGGGAAAGCGCGAGGTCTGTACGCCCACCACCTGGATGCCGGGCTTGACCGCCTTGGCGGCCGTGGCCATGCCGGCGATCAGTCCCCCGCCGCCGACGGCGACCAGCAGGGTGTCCAGGTCGGGCTGGTCTTCGAGCATCTCCAGCGCCAAGGTGCCCTGGCCGGCGGCAATGTCGGCATCGTCAAAGGGATGCACAAACACCAGCTTCTGGTCCTCGGCCATCGCATAGGCATGGGCGCGGGCCTCTTCCAGCGTGTCGCCATGCAGCACCACCTCGGCACCAAAGCTGCGCGTGCGCTCGACCTTGACGCCCGGCGTGAAGCGCGGCATCACGATCACCGCCCGCACCCCCAGCTGCTGCGCATGGTAGGCCACGCCCTGGGCATGGTTGCCCGCGCTCATTGCAATCACGCCCCGTGCGCGCTGCTCGGCGTTGAGCTGCATCAGCTTGTTGCAGGCACCGCGCTCCTTGAAGGCCGCCGTGAACTGCAGGTTCTCGAACTTGAGGTAGACCTTGGCACCCACGATCTGGGACAGGGTGTGGGAGTAGAGGCAGGGCGTGCGCTCGACCTTGCCTTGGATGCGCTGGGCGGCGTCGCGGATGTCTTGAATGCTGAGCATGGGGTGACTCGCTGGAGGGTGGGCCGCCCGGCCTGGGGGCGGCGGTGGTGATGGGTTCCGTATCCGGGGTGCCGGGCTTCAGTCGGCGCTTGCCGGCTGGTAGACATGGTCAAAAAACGCCTGCTCCAGCGCCACCGCGCGGCTGAAATAATCGGCCGCCTCGGCACGCGCGTCGGGCTCGATGCTCTCGCCCATGCGGTCGAGCTCAGCGCGCAGCCAGCCAACAAAATCGCGGAAGAAGGCATTGGCGTGCAGGCTGATCCATTCGGCATGTTCAAAGCGCGGCGGCAGGGTCTGGCCGGGCTGGTCAAAGCCATCCAGGTACAGGCCTTCGGCCACGCAGAGCACGGCCAGGCAGTTGGCGTATTTCTGGCTGCGCGCGGCCTGACCCATCAGCGCCTGGAACTGCACAGTCGGCAGCGTAAGCGGCGGCGTCTCGCGCTCCTGCTGGGACACGTCCAGCGCGTCAAAGCTGCGCTGGAAATAGGTGTTCTCATCGCTGGTGATCATGGCCGCAAACTGCGCCAGGCGCACGCGCGGCGCAAAGCTATCGGCGCTGGCGATGGCCGCGCCCAAGAGCGCCACAAACTGGTTGATGAACTGGTAGTCCTGCACCAGGTAGCGGCGCAGCACCGCATCGTCCAGGCTGCCGGCCCGCATCTCGCCAATGAAGCGGTGCTGGATGCAGGCATCCCAAACGGGCTGGTTCAGCGCTTGAAGCGCATCGGAAAAACGGTCAGTCATGGTGGGTGGCAGAGGCTGCAACGGCGAAGAGGGCCATTGTGCCGCAACAGCCTTGTGCCTGCGCACCATCCTTGTGATGCGCTATGATTTTTGCACATCCCCACCCTCTCCCTCTGTTACCGAAAGACGAGCATGACCTCTGCCATCGACCGCCGCCACGTCGGCGCCCGCCTGTCCGAAATCGCCATCCACAACGGCACCGTCTACCTGGCCGGCCAGATCCCCGAGAACAACCCCGGCGCCGATATCGTCACCCAGACCCAGGAAGTGCTGGGCCATATCGACCGCCTGCTGGGCGAGGCCGGATCGAGCAAGGCCAGCATCCTGCAGTGCCAGATCTACCTGACCGACATCAGCGAGATCGGCCAGATGAACAGCGTCTGGGACGCCTGGGTGGCCCCCGGCCACACGCCGCCCCGCGCCACCGTGCAGGCCACGCTGGGCAACCCGGCCTACAAGATCGAAGTGGTGGTGGTCGCCGCCGTCGACAAGGCCTGATCGGCACGCGCTGGCCCTGCCGAAAAACCTGTTCATAGGCTGCGTTGAACGCAGCATTCCTTGCATACAAAGCCTGTCTTGCAACTTGCATGGCAGGCTTTTTGCTTGTGTCTCCCAGGCTGCACAAGTCGGTGAACGCTCACGGGTAATCCCTGTTCACTGATCGGTATGTGCATGGGTACATTTTGCATACAAGAAATTTACAACTTGTATACAAACCGAAAAGGAATGCGTATGCGTCGTTTTGTCAGATCGCTGTTCGGGCAGGTGGTGGTGGCTCTTATCGTGGGGGTCCTCATCGGGCTGCTGGTGCCGGAGTGGGCCGTCAAGCTCAAACCTTTGGGCGATGGTTTCATCAAGCTCATCAAGATGATCATCCCGGTGCTGGTGTTCTGCGTGGTGGTGCATGGCATTGCGGGCGCAGGCGACCTCAAGCGCGTGGGCCGGGTTGGCGTCAAGGCGCTGATCTACTTCGAGGTGCTCACCACCATCGCGCTGGTGTTGGGCCTGGTGCTGGCCTTTGTGTTCCAACCTGGTGCAGGCATGAACGTGGACCCGAGCAAGCTCGATGCCTCGGCCATGAGCGCTTACGCCAGCAATGCCGACAAGCTGACCAGCGGCGGCACGGTCGATTTTCTGATGAAGCTGATCCCCACCACCGTGGTGCAGGCCTTTGCCACCGGCGATGTGCTGCAGGTGCTGCTGTTTGCCGTGCTGTTTGGCTGCGGGCTGACCATGCTGGGCGAGCGCGGCGCGCCGGTCAGCCTGCTGATCGACACGATGTCGCATGTGCTGTTCAAGGTGATGGGCATCATCATCAAGCTCGCGCCGCTGGGCGTGCTGGGCGCGATTGCCTTTACCGTTGGCCAGTACGGCGTGGGCTCGCTCAAGCAGCTGGGCATGCTGGTATTGCTGTTCTATGTGGCCGTCGCCTTCTTTGTGTTTGTGGTGCTGGGCTTTGCGATGCGCGTCTCGGGTTTCAGCCTCATCAAGCTGCTGCGCTACCTGCGAGAAGAGCTGATGGTGGTGTTTGCCACCACCTCGTCGGACAGCGTGCTGCCCCAGATCATGGCCAAGCTGCGCCACCTGGGCATCCGCGACTCCACCGTCGGCCTGGTGATCCCCACCGGCTACTCCTTCAACCTCGATGCATTCTCGATCTACATCACCTTGGCGGCGGTCTTCATTGCCCAGGCCACCAATACGCCGATCTCGATGACCGATCTGCTGACCATCCTGGCCATTGCGCTGGTCACCTCCAAGGGCGCACACGGCGTGCCCGGCTCGGCGATTGTGGTGCTGGCCGCCACCTTGCATGCGATCCCCGCCATCCCGGCCATCGGCCTGGTGCTGGTGCTGTCGGTGGACTGGTTCATGGGCATTGCCCGCGCGCTGGGCAACCTGATCGGCAACTGCGTGGCCACCGTGGCGATTGCCTCCTGGGAGGGCGATATCGACCGCGAACGGGCCCATAAGGTGCTCAATGGCGAGAAACTACCGCAAGACACGGCACAATCGGAGCTGTCTACACCCCACGCCTGAGCCCATGACTGCTGTCAGCCCCACCACCATTGCAGAACGCGTCGTCGAAGCCATCCTCGCGCAGAAGCTCTCGCCCGGGGAGCGCCTGGGAGAGCAGGCGCTGGCGGACAACTTCTCGGTCAGCCGCACCTTGGTGCGTGAGGCGCTGATGCAGCTGCAGGCGCGCGGCTTTGTGCAGGTGCAGCCGCGCCGGGGCTGGTATGTGGTGCAGCCCAGCGCCGAAGAGGCACGTGACGCCTTCGCCGCCCGGCGCATCATCGAGGCGGGCATCCTGGAGACCGCAGGCCGCCCGATGCAGCAGGTGATCCGCCAGCTGCGCCTGCATATCGACGAGGAGCAGCGCGCCATCCAGGGCGCCGACGCGGCCACGCGCGCCTTTCTGCTGGCCGATTTCCATGTCTGCCTGGCCGAGAACATGGGCCACCGCCTGCTGGCCGATACCCTGCGCGACCTGACCGCCCGCACCACCTTGGCTGCGACGCTCTACCAGTCCGACCACAGCGCCGAGCAGTCCTGCGCGGACCACGCCAGCATTGTCGAGGCGCTGGAGCGGGGCGATGCCGAGCAGGCCCGCACACTGATGCTGGCCCATATCGGCAATGTCGAAGAAGCGCTGGAGACCACGCCCCCGCCCCCGGAGACCGCACCGGGCGAGCGCCTGCGTGCCACCCTGAGCCCCGTGCAGCGCTGATGCCCGAGCCACACATGCGGCCGCGCAAGAGCGGCGGGCCGGTCAAGCGCCTCAAGCCTGCCAGGCCCGCAGTCCCGGCCGGCCCGCCCCGGCTGTTGGGTTTTCACAAGCCCTATGGCGTTGTCAGCCAGTTCACGCCCGAGGGGCGCTGGCAGGGCCTCAAGGACTTTATCGACGTGCCCGGCGTCTATGTCGCCGGCCGGCTCGATGGCGACAGCGAAGGCCTGCTGCTGCTGACCAACGACGGCCAGCTGCAGGCCCGCATTGCCGATCCGCGCCACAAGATGGCCAAGACCTACTGGGTGCAGGTCGAAGGCATTCCCGATGCCGCTGCCTTGCAGCAGCTGCGCGATGGCGTGGCCCTGAAAGACGGCAAGACCCTGCCGGCCCAGGTGCGCATGCTCGATCCGCAGCCTGCGATGTGGCCCCGCGACCCGCCCATCCGCGTGCGCCAGAGCGTGCCCGATTGCTGGATCGAGCTCATCATCCGCGAAGGCCGCAACCGCCAGGTGCGGCGCATGACGGCCGCCGTCGGCCACCCTACGCTGCGCCTGGTGCGCATGGCCATTGGCCCCTACACGCTCGATGGCCTGGAGCCGGGGCAGTGGACAGATCTGGCGCTGTAAAAAGCCGCCGCGCCAGGCCTCAATGCGCCAGCAGCGGCAATGCATCCAAAGCCTCTTGCCCCGAGGGCAAGGCCACCGCCTGCCAGCCACCGCGCCGGGGCCAGGGCCGGTAGTGCGCCAGCGGCAGCACCTCCACCTGCTCGATCTGCCCTTGCAGCTGCGCGCCCAGCGCCTGCAAGGCCTGGCTGCGCTGCTGCGCGCAGGCCTGCACCTGTGCCCACTGCGCGCGCCGCGCGGCAGCGCTCAAGGCGGCCATCGCACTGGGGGCTGGCAGGCATTGCGCCGCAGCCAGCCAGCGCAGGGCGCTGTGGTCGCCCGCGCCCAGTTGCTGCAGTTGCCGTGCATAGCGCTGCAGCCCCTCCGGCTCCAGGCGGCCCGCCAGTTGGATATCGAGCACATCGCCTTGCAGGCGGTAGCGCGCTGGCAGGGCGGCGCTCCAGTGGCTTGTGCCGTGGCGGCTGCGCATGCTGGCACGGATGCGGCGGCTGCCCTGCACCAGCAGCGGCTGCACCAACTCCAGCAGGGCCGCGTCGCGCAGGCGGGCTTGTTCGGGGTTGCGGGCGGGCGTCAGCTGGATGCGGATGGGCTGGCTGTCATAGCCGCGCCATTGCAGGCCCCAGACCTGCAGCCCGGCCCGGTCCGGCACCATCAGGCCCATGGCCAGCGCCGCGGGCACAAAGGCGATCGCCGCCCAGATCCACCATTCGGGCGACATGCGGCGGGCATTCCAGGCCTCGCCCTGGCGCAGCAGCGACCAGCCGGTGCTCAGCTGCCCCAGCAGCCAGACCGCTACCAGCACCACGATGGCGCCGGCCAGGCCCGTGCCCATCTGCAGCATCTCGGCCGGGTGCAGGCGCTCGGGCAGCAGGAACAGGACCATCCAGCCGCAAGCCGTTGCCAGCAAGGCCGCCAGCATCGCGTAAAACGGCAGCCAAACGGGCGTGCGCAGCCGCCCGTCCTCCATCAGCAAGCCTGGATCGCGCTGCGCGCGCCGCCCTTCCAGCATCCAGCCGATACGGCCCGCTTGCGACAGCAGCACAAACACCAGCCCGCCTGCTGCCACTGCTATCAGCAGCGGCAGCCACAGCCATAGCAGCAGCACGCCCAGCGCCGCCATCAGCACCCCGCCCAGCACCAGCAGCGCCGCATGGCCGCGCTGCTGCTTTCGCTCGTTGCTCCCGCCCATTCGTCTCTGCACTCCCTTGTCTCTCATCTCCACCGGCATCCGGCATTCCTGTGCAAGAATGCCCTTTCGCACCCACTAAGCCTGCAAGACCAGCTATGGTTTTGGGAGTATATGAACTGGAGGGGATGGACGCGGCTGCCATACCCCCGCTGTAAGAACCTGTTCAAAGGAGACCCCATGCGCCCCTTGCTCAGCCTCTGCCTTGGCCTGGCCTTTCAACTGACGCAACCCCCTGCCCACGCACAGAACATGACCACGCTCGCCCTGCACCAGGCAGCGGCTGCCAACAACGGCAGCCGCATCCAGCAACTGCTGCAAAACGGAGGCGCCAGCGCCCTCGATGCGCGCGATGCCCAGGGCCGCACGCCGCTGCTGGTAGCGACCCAGAGCAACCAGGTGGCAGCGGCCAAGGCCCTGATCGAGGCCGGCGCCGATGTGAATGCCAAGGACCACATCGAAGACAGCCCCTACCTGTACGCCGGCGCACGCGGCCACCAGGAGATCCTGCAGATGACGCTGGCCCACGGCGCCGACCTGCGCAGCACCAACCGCTATGGCGGCACCGCGCTGATCCCGGCGGCCGAGCGCGGCCATGTCGAGACCGTGCGCACCCTCATCAACGCCGGCGTCGATGTGAACCATGTCAACCGCCTGGGCTGGACGGCGCTGATGGAGGCCATCGTGCTGAGCGATGGCGGCCCGCGCCACCAGCAGATCCTGCAGCTCTTGATCGATGCCAAGGCCGATGTGAACCTGGCCGACAAGGAGGGCGTGACGCCGCTGGCCCATGCCCGGCAGCGCGGCTACAGCGCGATGGTGGAGATGCTGAGCGCCGCGGGTGCGCGCTGATCTGCAGCGTTGTTTTATGCAATAAGTTAATAAAAATTAGACTTTTTATAACTATTGCTTTATAGTGAATGCCGTTCAAGAGGTATTTGCCGCTGCGCAAGCCTCTGGTTCCCGCTGGTGGACCCGCAAGGCGGCATCCAGCGTTCCTGGCGACATTCGCCTGGTTGATCTGCAGAGCAGCAGTCAACCGCGTACTACACGCTCACACCGGCCCCCCAAGCCGCTGACCCCAGATTGCTACCCATTTCCAAGACTTTTATTTCCATCGGGAAGTACCTCGTTTCGCCGTCAACCCACCCGACCGCCAATGGCCGCTTCGGCGCCTCCTTCTCCGTCCAGCGCGCACCAGGCAACGGCAGTTACTGCCGGGTCTTCCGCTTCGACAAGACATTTGCCTCCGCAGAGGCGGCGCGCATCTTTGCCGTGACCCAAGGCTGGCTGCAGTCGTCCATGCCCAAGCCCCCGGTCTGCTGATCGCCGGCGGGCAACCCCTCCCATCCCTTGGCGATAGGGCCTGGGTTCTCCAGTCCATCGCCCACCCCTGCGCAAGCATCGCGCAACCTCTTCCAGAAAGGCTCTGACATGAGCAGCAAAATTTATGTGGGCAACCTGCCCTACTCCGTGACCGACGCCAGCCTTGAGGAGAACTTCTCCGAATTCGGTGCCGTGACCTCGGCCAAAGTCATGATGGACCGCGACACCGGTCGCTCCAAAGGCTTCGGCTTTGTGGAAATGGCCTCGGCCGATGTGGCCCAGGCAGCGATCGACGCGCTCAATGGCCGGTCCGTCGACGGACGCCAGATCGTCGTCAACCTGGCCCGCCCCCGGGAAGAGTCCAGAGGCGCGGGTGGCTACAGCAACGCAGGCGCGCGTTCGGGCGGTCGCTCGGACGTGGGCTACGGCCAAGGTGGTTACGGCGGTGGCCGCTACTGAGCGCATCGCATCTTGAAGACCCGGCTGTCCTAGCCGGGTCGAACAGGCCTCCCGGGGCCTTACAAAGCGCCTCTTGGTACCGCTGGTACACAGAGGCGCTTTTGTCATGGACGGGACGCGGAGCCCTGCGGGCCGGGCGCGATCGCTCCGGCCTGCACCAGCAGCTGCTCGATCCAGTCGATGAACACCCGCACCCGGCGCGACAGCTGCGCGCGGTGCAGGTAGAGCACATGCACCGGTAGCGCAGGCGGCGGGTAGCCCTGCAGCACCTCTACCAGCTCGCCCGATTGCAGATACGCCTGCACGTCATAGCGCGGTATCTGGATCAGGCCCAGGCCCGCCAGCGCGCAGGCGATATAGCTCTCCACATGGTTGGCGCCCACGGCCCCGGGCAGCACCATGCTGTGCTCGGCGCCGCCCTCCACCCACGCCCAGGCGGCAGGGCGCCCACTGGTGGGTGAGTTGTAGTGCACGCTCTGGTGCGCTGCCAGATCGGCCGGAGTCTGCGGCCTGCCCTGCCGGGCCAGGTAGGCGGGGCTGGCGCAGTTGATCAGCGCCATGCTGCCCAGCGCCTTGGCCACCAGCGAGCTGTCGGCCAGCGGGCCCACACGCAAGGCGCAGTCGATGTGCTCCTGCACCAGGTCCACCGCCCGGTCGCTGGAGCCCAGATCCACCTCCAGCCCCGGGTGCTGCGCCAGCAGCGCCGGCAATGCCGGGGCGACGATCAGCCGCGCCACACGGCTGGGCACATCGATGCGCAGGCGCCCGGCCACCGCATGCGACTGCGGGCGAAAGCGCTGCTCCAGGTCCTGCATCTCATCGACCAAGCTGCTGGCGCTGTCCACCAGCGCCTGGCCGTCCAGCGTCAGCGCCACCTTGCGCGTGGTGCGGTGGAGCAGGCGCGTGCCCAGCCGGGCCTCCAGCTGCTGCACCGCCAGCGACACCGTGGGCCGGGGCAGCGCCAGCTGGTCGGCGGCCTGGGAAAAGCTGCCGGTCGCGGCCACGCGCAAAAAGATGCGCAGCAGGTCAATGCGGTCCATGGCCCGGATCCTGCGTATTCATTGTTAATAAATTCTGGATAAACATGGAATAAATTCTATATTTATCTTTGTTTCATGACCAATTACGCTGAGCAGCTCTTCCCTAGGAGCTTTTCATGTCCAACCCCAAGCACAGCATCCAAGGCAAAACCGTTCTGATCGCCGGTGGTGCCAAGAACCTCGGGGGCCTGCTGGCCACCGACCTCGTCCACCATGGCGCCAAGGCCGTCGCCATCCACTACAACAGCGCTGCGAGCAAGGCCGATGCAGAGCAGACCCTGGCAGCGGTGCAAAAGCTCGGCGCCAAGGCGGTCATCCTGCAAGGCGATCTGACCAGCGCTGCAGCAGTCGAGAAGCTGTTTGCCGATGCGGTGGCCGCTGTGGGCCGCCCCGACATCGCCATCAACACCGTCGGCAAGGTGCTGAAAAAGCCGATGTCCGAAATCAGCGAGGCCGAGTTTGACGAGATGGATGCGGTCAACAACAAGGCTGCGTTCTTCTTCCTGAAAGAGGCGGGCAAGCAGGTGAATGATGGCGGCAAGATCTGCACCCTGGTCACCTCGCTGCTGGGCGCGTTCACGCCGTTTTATTCCTCGTACGCGGGCACCAAGGCGCCGGTGGAGCACTACACCCGCGCAGCGGCCAAGGAGCTGGGCGCACGCGGCATCTCGGTCACCGCCGTCGGCCCCGGCCCCATGGACACGCCCTTCTTCTACGGTCAGGAAAGCGCCGATGCGCAGGCCTACCACAAGAGCGCAGCGGCGCTGTCGCCGTTCAGCCAGACGGGGCTGACCGACATCGAAGACGTGGTGCCCTTTGTGCGCCACCTGGTGAGCGATGGCTGGTGGATCACCGGCCAGACGATTCTGATCAACGGCGGCTATACGACAAAATAAGGCCGGGAGGGCGCCGCGCTCCCACCACCACAAGGAGTTGCCCATGCATATGATTTTGGTCATGCTGACCGGCTTGCTGCTGCTGGCCGTCTTTGCCCTGCTGGGCAAGCTCTGGGGCGCCGATGCGGCCAGCATCGCGCTGGCGGCCAAGTACTTCATCCCCGCCTGGCTGGGGGTTGCGCTGGTCAATATGTGGGTCGGCGTCCACAAGGCCGGCTACACCGTCGCGCAGGAGCTGCCCATCTTTCTCGTCAACTTCGCCGTGCCCGCCGCGCTGGCGCTGGGCCTGGTCTGGTGGCTGGGCCGCGCCTGATCGGCGATTGGACAGAACACCACAGTTGCCGCGCTGCAGCATCGAAAACACTGGGCCAGCCCCCAGCCTTGCACTACGCTGGTGCATGGAATTGGATGCCTGCAGCGGTTGATGGGGGTGTTCTCTACAGGCGGCAGCAAAGACCCACAAGTGCCTGCACAACAAGTGCCTGCACACCTCGCCTGTTGTGAGCCGCAGACGCGTGCTTTACATTGTCACCGTGCCGTCATACCGACCCCGCAGCATCCATCCACTTGCTGATTCACCAACCCTGGGGACAACGGACGATGACAACACACCAACCCACATTTCGCCTGGCTGCGCTGGGCTCTGCCCTGTGCGGCGCACTGCTGCTGACCGCTTGTGGCGGCGGCGATGATGATCCCAGCTTCAAGACCCTGGACGGCAAGCAGCCCCAGGTGATCGCCCACCGTGGCTACTCGGGCATGTACCCCGAGCAGACCCGCATGGCTTACGAAAAGGCGGCCGATGCCGGCGCCGACATGCTGGAGCTGGACATGCACATGACGCGTGACTGCCAGCTGGTGGCACGCCACAACGCCTGGCTGAGCGACAGCACCAACATCGCCGACGTAGCCAAGACCAATGCCGCCGTGGCAGCCCGCAAGCGCACCACGCCCGGCGTGCTGGTCGATGTGAAGTACCCCGCCATTCCGGCCAACGGCCCCAGCCAGTACCTGACGGACCTGGTCGAGCCGGGCAACCAGAAGTCGGTGCTCAAGGCGCTGATCGTCGACGGCGAAGACCACAGCAATGACTGGTCGATCAGCGACTTCACGATGCAGGAGCTGCGTGACTGGGTTGCCGGCACCACCTTGGACAACCGCGCCGACCGCCCCACCGAGTGGAACGGCAAGCTGCCGCTGATCAGCGCCCAGGATGTGATCGACATCGCAGCGGCCAAGGGCAAGTCGCTGGGCCGCACCATCCCCGTGTATGCCGAAACCAAGAACCCCTACTGGAACAACCAGCAGGCGATCGCCAATGGTTGCGGCAGCGGCAGCCACCCGTTTGAAGACGCCGTGATGGCGCTGCTCGAGAAGAACAAGCTCAACAGCAAGGACTCGGCCGTCTACATCCAGAGCTTTGACCCCGAGAGCCTCAAGTACCTGCGCAAGGCCGGCATGAAGGCCAAGGGCGTGCAGCTGATCGATGGCAATGACTTCGACCTCAAGGACGGCTCGATGGTCTACATCACCACCGATGAATGGACCTTCATCAGCGGCCGCCCCTACAGCTGGACCCTGGCTGGCGATGCCCGCACCTTTGCCGTGATGCAGACCCCGGCCGGCCTGGCCGAGATCAAGACCTATGCCGACGGCATCGGCCCCTGGAAGCCCCAGATCCTGGCCCACTCCGTCGTGCCCTACAAGAATGGTTCGGGCCTGAAGGACGTCAACACCTTGAAGGACACCGGCCTGATCGCCAACGCCCACAAGGCCGGCCTGATCGTGCACAGCTTCACCTTCCGCAACGAAGCGGGCCGCCTGGCCGGCATCTACAAGGGTGACCCGGTGCAGGAGTTCCTGGCCTACTACCGCCTGGGCATCGACGGCGTGTTCACCGACTTCACCCCGACGGGCGTACAGGCCCGCGATGCCTACATCACCGAGCTGAAGAACCAGTAAGCACGGCGCAGCAGTGCTCACCCCCAAAAGGACGCCTGGCGTCCTTTTTTCATGCCCGCATCAGCGTGCCAACTCAGCGTACCAAATGCGGCTGGCTGCGCCGCGCCAGCGCCCAGGCCAGCAGGTTCAGCGCCGAGCACATCAGCCAGTAGATCGCGCCCACCAGCAGGAACACCTCGGCCGGGTGCACCATCAGCCGCGCATTGACCTGGGTGGACAAAAAGGACAGCTCGCCCACGCCGACGATATAGGCCAGCGAGCTGTCCTTGATCAGGGTCACCCACTGGTTCACAAACGAGGGCAGCATCACCGCCAGCGCCTGGGGCAGGATGAGGCTGCGCAGCACCTGCCAGCGCGTCAGGCCCAGCGCCGCGCCCGCATCCCACTGGCCCGGCGCAATCGCCTGCAGGCCAGCGGCCACGCCATGGGCCAGGTAGGCGCCGCTGACCAGCGACAGCGCACAGACCACCGAGAAGCTGCCCGGCACATCCAGCTTGAACAGCACCGGCAGCAAAAAATAAATCCAGAAGATCAGCAGCAGCACCGGAATGGCGCGCAAAAAGCCCAGCAGCACCCGCAGGCACTGCAAGGCCCGGCCCCGCCCCATCACCAGCGCAATGCCCAGCGCCAGCCCCAGCACGGCAGAAAGCAGGCCGGAGACCGCGCTCAGGATCAGGCTCAGCAAGGCGCCGCCCGGCGGCCCTTCGGGAAAGGTGCCGACCAGCAGGTAGAGCCAGTCATCGCCCAGTGCAGCAAAGTTCATGCGCGCCTCACCTCCACCCGGCCCCAGCGGCGGCGCTGGGCCAGCTGCTGGCTGAGCAGCTCCAGCACCACGATCAGCACGATGTAGAGCAAGGTGGTGATGCCATAGACCTGGAAGGACTGGAAGGTCTCGGCCTCCGCCTGGCGCGCCCGGTACGACAGCTCGGCCAGGCCAATGGCCATGCCCAGCGAGGTGTTCTTGACGATGTTCATGTACTGGCCCATCAGCGGCGAGATGACCCGCGCCAGCGCCTGGGGCAGCACGATATGGCGCAGCAGCTGCCAGCCGCCCATGCCCAGCGAACGCGCCGCCTGGCTCTGGCTGGCGGGCACGCTGTTGATGCCGGCGCGCACCTCTTCGCCCACATAGGCCGTCGCATAGAACACCATGCCGATGCAGGCCGAGACAAACTCCAGCGAAGGCCAGCCCAGGCTGAACGGCCCCAGCGCCAGGCTGTGCGCCTGGTTGAGCCAGGCCATCCAGGCCGGTGGCAGCAGGCTGGGCACGCCAAAGTACCAAAAGAACAGCTGCACCAGAAGCGGCGTATTGCGAAACACCGACAGGTAGACCAGCGCCAGCCAGCGCAGCGGTGCCCAGGCCGCGCTGCGCGCCACCGCAAAGCCTATGCCCAGCACCGTGGACGCCGCAATCACCAGCAGCGAGGCCAGCACCGTGGTGCACCAACCTTCCAGCAGCCAGCGCCAGTACTTGCCCGCCAGCAGGTGCGGCCACAGCGGCTCCAGCCAGGACATTAAAAATTGCATAAATACCGACCCCAAAAGGCACATCCCCGCGCCTTCTCAGACGCGGGGTTGTGCCCTACCTGTGCTGTTATGGCTTGTCGCCGATCTTGAAATTGCGCACCAGCGGTGTCGCGCTCTGCGGCCCAAACCAGGTGTCATAGATCTTGCCGGCCTGGCCGCTGGCCTCCAGCTCCTTCAGCGCAGTGTTGACGAAGTCGGTCAGCGCCGCCTCCCCCTTGGGAATGCCCACGCCGATGTAGTCGCTCGAGATCGTGAACGCCGGCACCTCCCACTTGTCGCGCTCCTTCTTGTCCTTGATGGTGGCCAGCAGGCCGACCAGCTTGGGGCCGTCTTGCGAGATGGCCTGCACATTGCCATTGCGCAGCGCGGTGAACGCAAACGGCGTGTCGTCATAGGCCACCAAGGTCGCCTGCGGGTGCTTCTCGCGCAGCACGATCTCATTGGTCGTGCCCTTGTCCACACCGATGCGCAGCTGGTTCAGCTGCTCGGGCGAGGTCAGCGTGCCCTTGGCCGCGATGAACTGCGTGCCCGAAGCAAAGTAAGGCACGCTGAAACCCACCTGCTTGGCACGCTCGTCGGTGATCGTGAAATTGGCCAGCACCAGGTCGACCTTGTTCGACAGCAGCAGCGGCACGCGGTTGGCCGGGTTGGTTGGCACCAGCTGCAGCTTCACGCCCAGTCGCTGCGCAAAGGCCTGTGCATAGTCCACATCCAGGCCCACGATCTTGCGCGTCTTGGGATCGACAAAACCAAACGGTGGATTGGCATCAAAGGCCGCCACACGCAGCACCCCCGCCTGCTTGATATCCTGCAGGCGATCGGCCCACACCGCCCCCGATGCCAGCGCTGCCACCGCAGCGGTCGCCACCATCGCCCATGCCTTGTTTTTCATAGCTATGCTTTCTGAGATCCCACGCCAGGGCACCATGCCCGGGCCAGCGAAACGTTGATTGGAGGCCCAGTGTAGGAACGCAGACCGTCGTTGGACAACGACGATTTCATTCAATCGATATGTAGATTTCGCATGTACGATTCGACGACAAAGCACATCGGCCAAAACGCCCAAAAGGCTTTATAAGCAGGGGAGCGCAGCACACCTGATGTCTGCACCTGCCGCCCCATCCCCCAAGAGCCACCCGCCATGGACCGCAAAACCACCACCAGCGCACTGCGCGCGCAGTTCTTCCCGCAGCTTGTGGCCGAAGGCTTTGTCCGCCAGGGCGATATCGCCCGGCGGGTGCTGGACGGTGGGGTGGTGCATGTCGTTGAGGTCCAGCACCGCCCGCGCAGTGCGGTGTTCCAGGTCAACCTGGGTGCCCATCTGTTGGCGCTGGGCGATGCGGCCGGTGGCGCCCTGCCCGCGCCGCAGGCGATGCGCGACTACGACTGCGCTTGGCGCGGATCGGTCATCGCTGGCTTTCGCAACGCCGCAGACGCGGAGTTTGCCTATGGCGCCAGCGCACAGAATGCGGCCGAATCGGTGGCCTTTCTGGTGTCGGAATGGCAGCGGCAGTCCCAGGCCTTTTTTGCCCCCTCCAGCGACTACCCTGCATCGTTTCTAGATGCCGCCCGGCTGGCGGCGCAGGACACGGACATGCACCCCGCCCACCTGCTCATCTGGGCCCGGGTCGCCGTCGTGTTGGGTGAGGCTGCACTGGCTCAGTCAATCGCCCAAGCAGCGCTGCCCCGGGTGCCGGAGCGTGCTACTTCGCTGCGTGCGAATCTGGAGGCGGTTTTGGCGGGTTGAGGGTTGGAATAGACGCCGAGCAGTTCCTCAACCGCGCTTTACCAATCATCCAGTGACCGGAGTTCAGAGCCGGCATAGTCGCGCGGTTCCGGGTGTGACCGCAGTACCAGGTCGACGCCCAGAACGCTCAGGAGTTTCATCAAGCGTTCAGCGCTGACCGCCTTGGGATTGCGTTCCATCGCAGAGACCGTCTGCTGGGTCACCCCCATGCGCATGGCCACATCTGCCTGGGTGAGCTTCGCCGCCTTGCGAAAAGCGCTCAGAAATATCGGTAGTTGCCGGCTGGTGTGGACGATGAATTCATCCATGCGTACTCCCCATTCACAGTAACTCAGGAGCAGCTATTGTGAGGCCACAACCCATAGGCTGTATTCCGAAAATACAAGTCTTAGTTTGTATTTCCGTTTTACAGCCTATGGCTTGTATTTACGCCAAATTCGGCGCCAGCGCCCGGCGCAGCACTTCGATGTCCATACCCCGGCGCTGGGCCATATCGGCCAGCTGGTCTTCGCCGATTTCGCCGACATTGAAGTAGACAGCTTCGGGGTAGCCCAGGTAGAAGCCGCTGACGCTGGAGGCGGGGAACATCGCCAGGCTCTCGGTGAGGTGCATGCCGATATCGGCGGCATCCAGCGCCTTGAACAGGTCGATCTTGGCGGTGTGGTCCGGGCAGGCGGGGTAGCCGGGGGCGGGGCGCACGCCCTGGTATTTTTCCTTGATGAGTTCCTCGTTGCTCAGCTGCTCATCGGCGGCATAGCCCCACAGGTCTTGGCGCACGCGCAGGTGCAGGCATTCGGCAAAGGCTTCGGCCAGGCGGTCGGCCAGGGCCTTGAACATGATGCCGCTGTAGTCGTCCAGTGCGGCTTCAAATTCCTTGTCCTTTTTCTCGGCACCGATACCGGCCGTGACCGCAAACAGGCCGGCGTAATCGCCGATGCCCGAATCCTTGGGGGCGACAAAGTCGGCCAGGCAGCGGCTAGGGCGCATCACGTTGTCCACCGCCTGCTTTTCGGTTTGCTGGCGCATGCCGTACCAGGTCAGCAGCTCGGTGCTGCGCGACTCGTCGGTGTAGAACACGATGTCGTCGCCCACGCGGTTGGCAGGGAACAGGCCCATCACGCCATTGGCCTGCAGCCAGCGGCCTTCGATGATCTTCTTGAGCATGGCCTGGGCATCGGCCAGCACCTTGCGCGCCTCCACACCGACGACCTCGTCGTCCAGGATGGCAGGGTACGGGCCGGCCAGGTCCCAGGTCTGGAAGAACGGGCCCCAGTCGATGTACTGGGCGATCTCGGCCAGGTCAAAGTTCTTGAACACGCGGCGGCCCAGCACGCGGGGCGTGACGGGCGGGTGCGCAGCAAAGTCCACCGGCGTGGCATTGGCGCGGGCCTGGGCCAGGGTCCACAGCGGGGTCTTTTTCTTGTTGGCGTGCTGGGTGCGCACCTTGTCGTAGTCGGCCTCCACCTCCTGCAGGTAGCGGTCCTTGTTCTCGCCCAGCAGGCTCTGGGCCACGCTCACGCTGCGCGAGGCATCGGGCACGTAAAGCACGGGGCCTTCGTACTTGGGAGCGATCTTCACGGCCGTGTGCACGCGCGAGCAGGTGGCGCCGCCAATCAGCAGCGGGATCTTCTTGACGCGGAAATAGTCGTCCTTGTGCATCTCGCCGGCCACATACTGCATCTCTTCGAGGCTGGGTGTGATCAGGCCCGACAGGCCAATGATGTCCGCGCCCTCGGCCTTGGCCCGGGCCAGGATCTCGTGGCAGGGCACCATCACGCCCATGTTGATGACCTCGAAGTTATTGCACTGCAGCACCACGGTGACGATGTTCTTGCCGATGTCATGCACATCGCCCTTGACGGTGGCGATGACGATCTTGCCCTTGCTCGAGACATCCATGCCCGCCGCTTCCTGCTGGCGCTTTTCCTCTTCGATATAGGGCACCAGATGGGCCACGGCCTGCTTCATCACGCGGGCCGACTTGACCACCTGGGGCAGGAACATCTTGCCGGCGCCAAACAGGTCGCCGACGATGTTCATGCCGTCCATCAGCGGGCCTTCGATCACATGCAGCGGGCGCCCGCCGCCTTGCACCACGATGGCCTGGTAGGCCTCTTCGGTGTCTTCGGTGATGAAGTCGGTGATGCCATGCACCAGCGCATGCGACAGGCGCTCGTTCACCGTCTTGGGGCTGTCGGGCGTGCCGCGCCATTCGAGCTTCTTGCTGTCGTCCTTGGCACCGCTCTTGGCGCTGTCGGCCACTTCGACCAGGCGCTCGCCGGCGTCGGGGCGGCGGTTGAGCACCACGTCTTCGACGCGCTCGCGCAGCACCGGCTCCAGGTCGTCATAGACGCCGACCATGCCGGCGTTGACGATGCCCATGTCCATGCCCGCCTGGATCGCGTGGTACAGGAACACGGTGTGGATCGCTTCGCGCACCGGGTCGTTGCCGCGGAACGAGAACGACACGTTGGACACGCCGCCGCTCACCTTGGCGCCGGGCAGGTTCTGCTTGATCCAGCGCGTGGCCTCGATGAAGTCCACGCCGTAGTTGTTGTGCTCTTCGATGCCGGTGGCCACGGCAAAGATGTTGGGGTCGAAGATGATGTCCTCGGGCGGAAAACCGACCTCGTCGACCAGGATGCGGTAGGCGCGCTCGCAGATCTCGATCTTGCGCTCGTAGGTATCGGCCTGGCCTTTTTCGTCAAAGGCCATGACCACGGCAGCGGCGCCATAGCGCTTGACCAGGCGCGCGTGTTTCTTGAATTCGTCCACGCCCTCCTTCATCGAGATGGAGTTGACGATGCCCTTGCCCTGGATGCAGCGCAGGCCCGCCTCGATCACCTCCCATTTGGAGCTGTCGACCATGATGGGCACGCGGGCGATATCGGGCTCGGAGGCGATCAGGTTCAGAAAACGCACCATCGCGGCCTTGCTGTCGAGCATGGCCTCGTCCATGTTGACATCGATCACCTGGGCGCCGTTTTCCACCTGCTGGCGCGCAACGGCCAGCGCCTCTTCGTACTGCTCGTTCAGGATCAGGCGCGCAAAGGCCTTGGAGCCCGTCACGTTGGTGCGTTCGCCCACGTTGACAAACAGGCTGTCCTCGCCAACAAACACGGGCTCCAGGCCCGACAGGCGCATGGGAGGAACGGAAACGGGGGCAGCAGACGCGGACATGGGGCTCACCTGTGAAAACCAGAAAACAGAGACAGAACAGGTGAGCGCCGTTGATGCGGGCCATGCCGTGCATGCCCGTCGACCTGCCCCAAGCCTGACAGGCCTGCGATGGGGTACCACCGGCCTGCTGCAGCGCTCCTTGGGACAAGGCCCTGCATTTTAAGCCAGGCCGGCCGCTGGAGCACAGGCAGGGGGACTTGTTCATAGCCGAAAACACCACTCACCGTTGTTGGTTATAGCCCTATTCAATCAGACGATGCTTCGGCATTCACCCATATTGCAGCGCTTTGCCGGCAAAAAACACCAACCCATAGTCAACACCGGCTTTCTGTTTTCAAACAGGTCCAGGCCTGCTCTTTGAGGAGAATTCCCTTGCATCTGAGTTTCAGTGCTTACTACACCCTGATCTTTGCCGTCCTCGTGCTCTTGCTGGGCAAGTGGCTGACGCGGCATATCCGCTTTCTGCGCGACTTCAATATCCCCGAGCCCGTCTCCGGCGGCCTGGTGGTGGCTGCCCTTATCTTTGCACTGCACCAGGCCACCGGCCTGACCCTGGCCTTTGCCACCGCGATGCAGACCAGCTTCATGCTGGTGTTCTTCTCGTCGATCGGGCTGAGCGCCAACTTTGCCAAGCTGCGTGAAGGCGGCATGGGCCTGGTGGTGTTTCTGGGCGTCATCGTCGCCTTTATCTTTGTGCAAAACGGTGTCGGCGTGGGCCTGGCCACCCTGCTGGGGCTGGATCCGCTCATTGGCCTGGTCGCGGGCTCGATCACCTTGCTGGGCGGCCACGGTACCGCTGGCGCCTGGGGCTCGGTGCTGGAGAACCAATACGGCCTGAGCGGCGCCACCGCGCTGGGCATTGCCTGCGCCACCTTTGGCCTGGTCATCGGCGGCCTGCTGGGCGGCCCCCTGGCCAAGCGCCTCATTACCCGCCATCAGCTGGCCCAGCCACGCACAATGATCGAAAAAGAAGTAAGCGACCACACCGAAAGCAACGACAGCAGCCAGGTCGCCAATTTCGAGACGCCCAATACCGCCCCGCGCCTGATCACTGCCGAGGCGGCCATCGAGACCCTGGCGCTGTTTGCCGGCTGCCTGGCCTTTGCCGAGTTCATGACCAGCGCCACCCAGGGCACGATGCTGCAGCTGCCCACCTTTGTCTGGGCGCTGGGCGGCGGCGTGGTGATCCGCAATGTGCTGGACTACGGCTTTGGCTTCAAGGTGTTTGACCGCGCCATCGACGTGTTTGGCAACGCCGGCCTGTCGATCTACCTGGCCATTGCGCTGCTGTCACTCAAGCTCTGGGAGCTGGCCGATCTGGCCGGGCCGCTGATGCTCATCCTGGCCGTGCAGACCGTGGCGCTGGCGCTGTTTGCCGTTTTCATCACCTTCCGCACCATGGGCCGCAACTACGATGCCGCCGTGCTGGCCGCCGGCCACTGCGGCTTTGGCATGGGCGCCACGCCCACGGCTGTGGCCAACATGCAGGCCATCACCAGCCAGTACGGGCCCTCGCACAAGGCCTTCTTGATCGTGCCGTTGGTGGGTGCGTTCTTTATCGACATCATCAATGCCTTTGTGCTGCAGCTGATGATTGCCTGGCTGCGCTAAAGCACAGCCATTAACAGCAACGGGGCGCCAGTGGTAACACGGCGCCCCGTTGCTTTTTCAGACCCCTACTGTGCCGACTGCGGCAGGCCAAACAGGCGGTCAAACGACCAGTTAAACACAAAGGTGTAGACCAGGAAGAACAGCAGCAGGCCGATGTCCATCACCAGCGCATCCCAGAGGCTGACCTCGAACCACCAGGCAAACAGGGGGACGAGCATGAAGACGAGACCCCCTTCCATGCCCAGCGCATGTGCAATGCGGCGGCCCAGGCCACGCCCACGGGTGGGCTGGGTGGCTTCCCAGCGCTCGAACAAATGGTTCCAGACGACATTCCACAGAATCGCGATGGCCGACGAGGCAGCGGCCACGACGCCGGAGTGCGCCGCGCCCTGTCCGGACAGGGCCGACAGGCCTGCCGTGGCGGCCACAATCGCAATCGCTTCGTACAAGGCCACATAGACCACGCGCCGCATGGGCCCCTGCAGAGACCAAGGGCTGTTGTGTATTTTTTGAACTGACATAGGGCGCTATCTTATGTGTCATGAACTGATAACATAAGTCAGAATCTTTCAGAAAAACTGATACATCAATGCGCAGCGCCTTTGCCCCCTTTGACTCGGACACGATCCAGACCCTGCTGGCCGTGCTTGACCATGGCAGCTTCTCGGCCGCAGCCCGGGCGCTGGGCAAGGTGCCCTCGGCCGTCAGCATGCAGATCGCCCAGCTCGAAGCCGAGCTGCAGATGCCGCTGTTTGCGCGCGAAGGGCGCGAGCCCCGGCCGCTGCCCGCCGCATTGGCGCTGGAGCCACAGGCGCGCCTGCTGGCCGCGCAGCTGCAGCAGCTCAACGCCCATGCGCTGGCGCTGGAGCAAGGGCTGGAGTCACGGCTGAGCCTGGTGATGGCCCCGGAGCTGCTCTCGGCCCCCTGGGCCGCGCCGCTGGCCGCCTTGGCGCAGGAGTACCCGCAGCTGGCCGTCGAGGTGCTCACGGCCCCCCAGGCCGATGCGCTGACCATGCTGCACAGCGGCCGCGCGCAGCTGGCGCTGGTGTTTGAGCGGCCCAGCCTCGACGGCCGCGAGGGTTTTCAGGAAGTGGCGACCGAGACCTTGCTGGCGGTCATCGCCCCCAGCCACCCGCTGATGCAGGCGCTGGGCCAGGCGCCTGCGCCCGGTGAGGCCGCCCGGCCTCAGCTGCGCGAGCACCACCTGACCAATACGCGCCAGATCATCGTTGCCAGCCGCGACTGGTCGCTGGACCATGAGCGCCTGGTCTATGCCCGCGATGTCTGGCGCACCGACAACCATGTGGCCGCCCTGCAGATGGTCAGCGCCGGCATTGGCTGGGGCTGGCTGCCCCAGCCGCTGGTGGCACCGCTGCTGCAATCGGGCGCGCTGGTGGCGATGGAGTTTGCCAACCTCAGCAATGGCGCCCAGCTCTATGTGGATGTGGTCTGGTCCAAGGAGCACCCGATGGGCCTGGCCGCCAAGCGCTTTGTGGCGCTGGTGCAGGCGGCCTCCCAAACGCCTTAAGCGCCCTGCGTCTCCTGCGCTGCAGCCGGGGCTGGCGGCAGGTCGCGCACATGGATGTCCATCTGCGGGAAGGCCACCGCAATGCCGGCCGCCTTCAGCCGCGCGTTGATGCTGCGGTTGAGGTCATTGCGCACCGGCAGGCGGTCGTCCACCGCACCCACATAGACGCGCAGCTCGAACTTCTGGCCCTGGCCTTCGAGCGCCATGAACCAGCAGTTGGCCTCGGGCTCGCGCAGCACCTTGGGGTGCTCGGCCGCAATCGCCAGCAGCATGCGCTGCACCTCGGCCGGATCGCTGCCGTGCGCGACCGAGACATCGATGATCAGGCGCGTCACATCGTCGCTCAAGGTCCAGTTGGTCACCTGGCCGGTGATGAAGGTCTTGTTCGGGATGACGATTTCCTGGTTGTCGAAATCCAGCACCGTGGTCGCGCGCGTGCGGATGCGCGTGACGGTGCCGGTGTGCTGGTTGATGGTGATCACATCGCCGACCCGGAAGGGCCGCTCGACCAGCAGGATCAGGCCCGAGACAAAGTTGGCAAAGATCTCCTGCAGGCCAAAACCTAGACCCACGGTCAGCGCGGCGGCCATCCACTGCAGCTGGCTCCAGCGCAGGCCCAGCAAGGACAGCGCGCTGACCGTGCCTGCAATGGTGATGCCGTAGCGCGCCAAGGTCGCCATCGTGTAGCGGTCCGAGCTGCTGACCCGGCGCGTGCTGGAGAACACCACCTCGACCAGGCCGGGCAGGTTGCGCGTCAGGCTGAAGGTCATCAGCAGGATCAGCGCGCCCACCAGCAGGTCCATCAGGCTCACCGGCGCGGGGCGGGCAATGCCGCTGGCCTCGGTATTGGTGGTGTACCACAGCACCACGCCCTCAAAGCGCAGCAGCGCCGGCAGCACCGGCGACCAGGCGTACACCAGGCTCAGCGCCACCAGCACCCGCTGCAGCAGGCCCAGCAGGCGGTGCGCCTGCGTGCTGACGGTGACCAGCGCCATCTGGCTTTGCTCATCGGCGGCATTGTTGTTGGCCGTGGGGGCGGTTCCGCCACCAGCGGCGGCATCGGCAGCCGCTGCCGCATTGGCCGCCTGGCGCTGCAAGGCGGCAGCGCGCAGGCGGTTGAGCGCCAGGCGGCGCTCGCCCAGCAGCAGCCAGCGCCGCAGCAGGCTGACCAGCACCTCGGCCGCCGCCAGAAACACAAAGCTGCTCAGCAGCGCCTGGATCACTTCGGTGGCGGTGTAGACATAGCCCAGCCCGATGCCTACCAGGGTCACGGCCAGCACCAGCAGCACGGCCACGCTCACCACCTGGCTCCAGCGCAAGCCCGGGCGCTGCTTGCGCAGGCTTTGGCGCAGGTAGCGCAAGGCCATCCAGCCCAGGCCCAGGGTCAGCACCAGCAGGCACATGCGGCCCCAGGTGCTGATCGCCGAATCATCGTGGCTGAAGAACGCCAGGCCCCCCAGCAGATCGATGGGCACGATCAGCCAGGTGGCGCGCAGCACCATCTGGCGCAGCACCTGCACGCGCTCGCGCGGCCAGCCAAAATGCGCCACCGCCAGCCCGCAGGGGCGGAACAGCACGTTGAGCAGGGTCACGACAAAGACAAAGGCACTCAGCTGCTCGAGCGCCTGGCCCAGCGGCTCAAGCGCCACCGGCGCTGCCGTCGATTGCAGCAGGGTGCCCAGCGCGGCGGTGGCAAAGCTCCAGGGCAGTGCATACAGCAGGCTCCAGCCCAGCGCCATCAAGGTCAGGCCAAAGTGGTCCTGCGAGAAGTTGTCGACCTGCGTGGCAATCGCCTGCAGCTTTTGCAAGGCATAGCGGCGCAGGCCCAGCAGCAGCAGCACGCCGGCAAAGATGCCGGCATAGATCCAGAGATTGCGCAGCATGCTCGCGCCCAGCGCCCGCGCGGTGTTCCAGGGCGAGGCGCTGGCGCCCTGCTCCAGTGCGGCGCCGTCCGAGCTGCGCAGCACCGAGCGCCATTCGTCCAGCCAGGCGCCGCCCATCGCCAGATGGCTGGGGAACCACAGCAGCTCCTTGTCCATCACCTGGCGCAGCGCGTTGCCGCTGTTCAGGGTCGATTGCAGCGCGGCATCGGTCTGCTCCAGCACCGCGATACGCCGCAGCAGCAAGGGCTGGAGCTGGTCAATCAGCGCGGCCTGCTTGGTCCACAAGGCCGTGCTCTGGCTGCTGCCCCGCGTGGTCATGCCCGAGTTGCCGCCACCCGTGGCCGTGCCGTTGAGGCTGAAGCGCCGCTCGCTGGCATTGAACAGCGCCAGCCGCAGCTCGGCCAGCTGCCGCAATGTGGCCTTGCGGCGCGACTGGATGGTGTTGACGGTGGGCAGCGCCACGCGCTGCTTCCACAGCCACTGGCCCACCGATGCGCTGCCGCCCAGGCGCAGGCGCGCCTGCGTGTCGCGCAAGGCCGAGGCCAGCTGGCTTTGGCGGTATTCGTCGCTCGCCAGGTCCTGGCGCTCTTTGACCAGGCGGTCGTTGTGCGCCAGGATCTGGGCAGCCAGCGCGCTGTTTTGCTGCGCCAGCTCGCGCACGGCAGCTGACGCCTCGGCCGTGTCGTTCTCGGCGGCCTGCGTTTGCTGCACCTGTTGCTCGAGCTGCTGGCGGGCGCGGTCGGCAATGCGCTGGTTCAGCCAGGCCACGCGCGGCGTGCGCTCGAGCAACTCGCGGCGCTGGGTCTGCAGCTGCACATCGAGCAGGCGCTGGCGGGTCTCGATGGTCGACTGCTCTTCCTGGCGCAGCGCCAGCTCCTGCGTAGCGCGGCGGTGTTCGGCGCTGCGGCGCTGCTGGCGCGCCTGGGTCAACGCCTTCGATTCTCCCGGCTCGGCCGTCACCGGCGTCGCTGTCTCCTGCACGCGCTGCTGCAGGCTGGCCAGGTCGCTGCGGCCATTGCCGGGTTGGGCCACCAGGTTGGCCTGTTCGGCCGCCGATTTCTCGATGCCGGCCTTGAGCGCGGCAATCGCTTCGCGCTCGTCGGTGAGCAGCTTTTCCAGCACTTCCTGGCTGGCATTGGCGGGCACGCGCTCTTCCCAGCGCGCCTGTATCTGGCCCAGCTCCTGGTCGCTCAGCGGTGCGGGGGGCGCGCCAGCGGGCGTCTGCACGCGGCTGCGCAGGCGCTCGAGCGACTGGGTCAGCGCATCGGCCTCCTGCTCGGCCGTGGTCGTGGCCTCGCGCTGCGCCTGGATGGCGCGCTCTTCATCGCTGCTGCTGCTCGATGAACTGCCGCCCAGGCCCGCCAGCGAGGTCAGCGACTGTGCCGTCGCTGCCGATGGCAGCAAGCAGGCGCACAGCAGCAGCCACAGGGCCGGCAGCCACCAGCGTGGCAGGCCCTGGCGGGCAGACAAAGAAGGGGGGGAGGCTTGCATCGGCACAGTGTATCGGCAGGCGAGAGAGCCCGAACCTAGGACAAGGGCGCTGCTTGCACCTGATAACAATGCTTTCAACGTCCCTGGCAGCTGCAACTGCCAGGGACGCCGGGATGCTCAGCGCGGTGGCCGGCGGTCCTGCATGCGGTCAAAGGCCTTGTCGATATCGTCGGCCTGCAAGGTGGCCTGCAGCGGCTGGCGGCCGGCGCGCTGCTGGTCGATCTGCTCCTGCATGCGGGTGGCGACCTGCATCAGCACGCGGTGCAGCCCCAGCTGCTGGCGCCGGCTCTGGTCCAGGTGCTCGACGACCGGCTGCAGCGACTGCAGCACCAGCTGGCCCAGCTGCTGCACGGCCAGGTCCAACGGCGGCGCGTCGGCCTGGGGCGCGGGCTGCGGCGCCGGCGCACTGTCCAGCACCGCCTGGCGGATGCCATCGAGCGACTGGCCCACGGCCGTTTGCGCCTGGCCCCATTGGGCCAGCATGCGCTGCAGACCCTCTTGCGCGGCGCTGTCGCCCTGGTGGCGGGCCTGCTGGGTCTGGGCCATGGCCCGGGTGGCGGCGACCAGGTCGACCAGCTGGGTGGTCACGCGGGTGGCGGCATCGGCATTGGCGCCGCCAGCGGCCTGCTGGCGCTGGAACTGGGCCTTGATCTCGGCCCAGCGCGCCTGGGCCTGCGCATCGGCGCTACCGCGCAGCTCGGCGAGCTTGAGCAGGTTCTCCTCGGCGCCACCGGTCAGCATCTGCGCCTCGCCCTGGTAATGGTCGCTCAGCATCTGCGCCATCTCGGCGTCGTTCATCACCGGGGTGATCTTCTCGGCGAGCTTGTTCATGTTGCGGTAGCTGCCCTGCAGCTTGAACGGCGGCTCGGTGCGGTAGCTGTCGTCCTGCGCGGCGCTGTGGATGTACTGCTGGTTCACCTTGAACACCAGCTCGCGCACCTGCAGCATGCGCTGGAGCACCGCTTCCATCTCGCGCAGCTCGGCGGCCGCATAGTCGTGCGACAGCGCATTGGCCGACACCTCCTTGCCCTGCACCCGGTCGAGCAGCAGGTACAGGTCCTGCAGGCTGCGTGTGGCCATCGGCGCGAGCACCGCGTTCGAGGTCATGCTGTTCTCGATATAGCTGAGCTTGAAGACCTCGTCCATGCCGCCCAGCACATCACCCAGGTTGTAGATGTCGGCGCGGTTGGCCAGCATGTCCGGGATCTTGAACACCTCGCCCGATTCGGTATAGGGGTTGCCCGACATGACCACGCAAAAGCGCTTGCCGCGCATGTCATGGGTCTTGGTCTGGCCCCTCCACACCCCTTCGATGCGGCGCGTGCCATCGGACAGCGAGATGAACTTCTGCAGAAACTCGGGATGCGTGTGCTGGATATCGTCGATGTACAGCATCACGTTGTTGGCCATCTCCAGCGCCAGGTTGAGCTTTTCGAGCTCCTTGGCCGCCGTCGCATCGGGCGCCTGCGCCGGGTCGAGCGAGCGCACCGAATGGCCCAGCGCCGGGCCGTTGATCTTCATGAAAATGAGGCCCAGCCGGTTGGCCACGTACTCCATCAACGTGGTCTTGCCGTAGCCAGGCGGCGAGATCATCATCAGCAGGCCCATCTGGTCCGTGCGCTTGTTCTCGCCCACGACGCCGATCTGCTTGGCCAGGTTGTCGCCAATCACCGGCAGGTAGATCTCGTTGATCAAGCGGTTGCGCACAAAGGACGACAGCGGCCGGGCCTTGAACTCCTCGAGCCGGAAGCGCGCGCGGTACTCGCCCAGCAGCTGCTGGCGCAGCGCCTGGTAGCGCTCCCACTGCGGCAGGTAGCGGCGGTAGTGGCGCGCCGCACGCGTGGTCAGCTCGTCGAGCTGAATCTGCATGCGGCCCGCATCCACCCGGCCATGCTGGCCCAGCAGGCCCAGCACCTCGCAGCGCAGATCCACATTGCTGACCTGGTGCGGTAGCTCGCTCTGGCAGACCAGCCAGGCGGCGGCTTCGCTGCAGTAGGGCAGCCAGGCGGCCCGCTCGGCCTCGGGGGCGGCCTGGGCCACCGTCTGCAGCCAATGCAGCGCGCTGCGCCAGCGCTGGGCCAGCGGCGCGGCGCCGCGTTCGCGGCTGGCCTGGCCGGCCTCGCCGCCCGCCCAGTAGCGCTGCAGATCGGCCCAGTGCAGGCCTTCCTTGGGGCCGGCCTTGAGCGCCTGCTGCAGCGCGGCCACCACCGCCTGGCTGGCGCCCGAGAAATGCAAGCGCAGCGCCTTGTGCGCCAGCTCGGCCTGCAGGTAATCGGCAGCGGCGCGCAGCAGGTTGTCGGCCTCGCTGTCCCACTCTCCCGCATCGATTGCGGCCGCTGCCAGCAAGGGGCTGGCCGGGTCGGCGCGCAGCAGTGCATCGAGCAGGCCCTGGTCCTGCGCAAAGGCGCGCAACTGGGCCATGATGTCGGTCTGCAGCGCCAGGCGCTCGGTCTCGCTGCCCAGCAGCTGCTGCATGGCCTGGGCCTGCTGCGCGCGCTCGGGCCAGCGCGCAATGCTGCTGGCCAGCTGCGGCTGCTGGATATGGGCCTGCTGGCTCCAGAACAGCAGCGCCAGGGTGCGTGCCTGCGGCGCATGGCGCAGCACACCGGCGCCATCGGCCAGCGGCACCAGCGCCTGCAAGATAACGGCCGCATCATGGTCGTGGATGCCGCGCTCATAGCCGTCGCGGTAGCGCGGCGCTGAAAAATCGCGGATCGCCTGGGTCAGTGCCTCCGCATCGGGCAGCAGCTGGCGCAGGCGGTCCTGGCTCCAGCCTTCGCGCCCGGCACGCACGGCCTGCACCACCTCCAGCGCCAGGTACTCGCCCCGGTACATCTCGGCCGATTCGGCCGGCGACGAGGCATCCCAGTAGGCCTGCAGGCCGGCGAGCTCGGCGTTGTCCACCGGCTCGAAGTACTCGGTGCCCACCAGGTGCAGGTAGAGCTGGCCGTCGCGCGGCAGCAAGGTCAGGTCCAGGTCCTGGTTGCCGACCGAGAAGCGGTGGCGGCCCAGGCGGATCAGCTTGCCATCGCCCTCGTACAAATCATTGCGGTCCTGCAGCGCGCGGAAGGCCTGGTCGCGCAGCGTCTTGATGCGGCCGTCGATGTCATCGGCCTTGACGGGGTCCTGCAGCTCGCCGCGCAGGCGACCGGCCAGTTCCTTGAGCTTGGCAATCAGCGGATCGCCGGCAAAGAACGCGTGCAGCGCCTCAGGGCTGGCGATCTTTTCGGTGCGCTTGGGCAGGCCTTGCACAATGCGCAGCCCGGCATCGAGCACGCCCTGGGCGCGGCGCTGGCGCTCGTCCTGCAAGGACTGCTTGCGCGCCTCGAAGGTCTCCAGCACCTCTTCGCGCTTGGCGATGATGTCCGAGAGAAACTGCGCATGCTCGCCAAACTGGCTCTCGATGTCTTCGAGCTGTACCAAGAGGCGCGCCAGTTGCTCATCGCATTTCTCGGGCGTCTGGGCCAGGTTCAGGCCGCTGACGATGCTCTGCGAGAACAGCGCCAGCTGCGCGGCAAACTGGGCCAGGTTCTCGGCACTGCCCAGGCCGGATTTGCGCTGCTCAGCGCGTGCGCGCACCTGGTTCAAGCGGGCGTAGATGGACGAGATGCGGTCCACCACGGCCGTGCGCTGGGTGGCGTCGTCGATCTTGAGGCTGCCCATCAGCTCGGACAGCAGATCGAGCGCGGCCGACATCTGGGCCATCTGCGCCAGCGGCTCGGCCAGTTGCACCACCGTGGTCGCTGCCTGGGCCTGCTGGTCCAGCGCCTGCAGCTGATCGACATAGGGCTGCATCGCGGCATCGGTGGCAATAAAGCCGGCCGTGCGCTGCGATACCTCGGCCTGTGCCTCCTCGGCCGTCTGCACCATCGCCTCGATCGCTGTGGCATCGACATAGCGCAGCTCGCGGGTGGCCAGCAGCTGGCCGCGCAGGGCCGCCAGATCGGTGAGCGCCCCCACATAGGCATCGATGCTGTCGCCGTCCGACAGGCGAATCTGCTTGAGCAGCTGCACATGGCGGCTGCTGACCTCGCCCATGGCCTTGGCCGAGGCCTGGCGGATGCTCTCGACCTTTTCGTACTCGTCCAGCACCGCGTCGCCGGTGGCGACGATGCCCAGAAGGTTCTCGTGCAGCGCCTGCATGCCCGCGCTGCTGAGCCAGTGGTAGCGCTCAAAGAGGCGCCGCGCCGTGTCGATCAGCCGCTCATAGCGCGGCAGCGAGACCTCGGTGGCGGCAATCTCCTTGCGCACGCTGTACAGGTCGGAAATGCCGCTGACCAGCTCGGCATTGCCGATGCGGCCCAGCACGCTGTCCTTTTGCGGCTGGCGCGCGGCATAGTCGTCCGACGCAAAGGGCGTGCGCCATAGCTGCATCGGGTGCACGCGCGAGGCCTCATTGCTCTCGGCAGCAAAGATGACGATGCGGCCATCGTCCATGCGCGCATAGCCGTGACCGATGAGGGGCGGCTGCAGCGCCCGCTCGATCAGGTTGTACTTGAACAGCGCCATGCGCCCGCTCTCGGGCTCGTAGAACACATAGAGCACATCCTCGCCATTGGGCGAGCGGATGCTGCGGCGGTAGCGCATGCCCTGCATGTTCTGCTCGAAGGCGCGGTGTTCGCCGTTTTGCAGGTAGTAGCCGCCGGGGAAGATGATGCCGTGGTCCTGCGGCAGCTGGATGCAGGCCGCGCCAATCGCGTCCATGCGCAGCACCTGGCGCGACAAGGTGTTGTAGACCAGGTAGCGCCAGTGGTCCTCGCGGTAGGGCAGGATCTTGAGCAGCACCAGGCTGCCGACGGCCGCGTATTCAAACACCGCGTCATCGAGCGACTGGTTCTTCTCCTGCACCGGCTCGCGGTAGATGCCCAGGCCGTCGTTGGTGTTGTTCTCGACCTTGATGGTCAGGTCACCATCGAGCGTCTCGACAAACACCTTGTCGAGGATATTGATGTGCGGATGGCGGCCCTGCACCAGGTGCTCGCGGCCGGCGCGCTGCCATTCAAAATCATGGGGCGCGGGCAGCTCGATATCGCGCTCGCCCCGGTTGTCGATGTAGCGGATCTGCTGGCCATCGGGCGAGACCGACCAGCGGAACACCCGCACATCGCCCAGGCGCTCGCCGATCTGAAAACTGGCCAGCAGCTTGCCATCGCGCACCGCCAGCTGCATCAGCTTGGTGTGCTTGTAGTAGGCGTAGAGCTCCTGGAAATCCTGCACAAAGCTCTGGATGCCCAGGAAGCTGTCCTTGAGCTCGACCGGCGTGACTTCGTAGCCCTGCTCGCCCTCGTGCAGGCGGTAGAGCGCAAACACATCCTCGATGCGCGTCTCCTGCTTGAGGCCCATGAACACGTTGTAGCCGAACAGCAAAAAGCCGCCGACCTGGGCGATGTCGCGGCCCAGGCAGTTGTTTTCGGTGCGCACCCGCATGCGGGCGATGACCTCCATCTGGCTGCGGCCAAACTCCTCCAGCCGCGCTTCGTTGAGTTCGCGCGCCAGCGTCTCCAGCGCCTGGCCCTGGGCATCGAGCCGCTTGGCCAGCACTTCATAGGAGCCGCCGCTGGCGACGGCGTCGTCAACGGCAGAACGGTCCGGTGGGTCGTTGGTGGGGATAGTGGACATGGCTAGAGCGGCAGAGAATGCGGTGGGGCAAGGCCGGCCAGCACGGGGGCTGGGGCCTGCGATGGGAGTGGCCCGCCCAGCGGCGCACAGGGCGCCGCCGGGCCAGGCGGGCTAGGCCAGGGCCTGGACTCAGGACTCGGCCGCCGATGGCGGCAGGCTCTTCTTGTCCTGGCCGCCGCCCAGCAGGTTGCTCAGTGCATCCGTGGGCAGGCCCTTGCCGCCGATGAACTTCTGCAGCAGCTCCTGCACGATGGGGCTCTTGGCCGAGACACCTTCGACCGCCTTGCCCACCGACAGCGCCTTGGCAAAGTTGTTGAAGAAGTCGCCACCGCCGCCGACGATGTCGATATTGGCCTTGGACAGCGCGGCCGACAGCACCTCGGCCTGCTCCTGCGCCACGGTCTTGTTCGCCTCGATGGCGGCCAGCGCCTGCTCGAAATTCTTCTCCAGCTGCATGCGGAACTCTTCGTGCGAGCGGGCCTGGTCGGACAGCGACGCGAGCGCCGTGAACTTTTCGGTCAGGCCCTTGGCCTCGGCGAACAGCTTGTCGCGCAGCACATCGGCTTCGGACTGGCCCACATCGCGGGTCACCACCGCCTTGGTGTTGCCCACCTGGGCTTCACCACGGGCCTGTGCCATCAGGCGCTCTTCCAGCACCTTGGCATCGGCCAGGCCCAGCTTCTCGTTGGCATCGGCCTGCGCCTCGATCACGCGCACTTCGGCCAGGCCCTTTTCCTCTTCGCCGCGCGCCTGGGCGATCAGCTTTTCGGCAATGATCTTGGCCTGCACCATGCCTTCGCGCTCGATGGCCGCTGCCGTCACTTCGCGCACCTTGGCGTCGGCCAGGCCCGGCGCTGCGCGCTCGACCTCGATGGCCTCGGCCATCTTCTTCTTGGCTTCGGCGGTCTTGCCCGCCGCTTCCAGCTCGGCCTGGGCCAAGGTGGTCACCTCAACGGCCTTGTGGCGCGATGCCGACTCGTCGGCCTCGGCCTTCTTGACCTGGCGCACCATGTCTTCTTCGGCCTGGGCCTGGGCAGTCAGCACGGTGACCTGCTTCATGCGTTCGGCCTCGGACACCACGCGCACTTCCTTGATGCGCTCCTCTTCCTGGGCCACGCCCTTTTCGACCACCACGCGCTCGCGGATGACATTGGCGATATTGGCCTTCTCGACCTCGATGGCCTTTTCCTTCTCGATGCGCTGCAGCTCCACTTCGCGCTGGCGCGAGACCACTTCCAGGTCCTTGGCGCGGGTGACCTTTTCAATCTCGATCACCACCGCGCGCTCGCGGTTCTGCTGCGCCACTGCGACTTCGCGCTGGCGGTTTTCTTCGCGGATGTCGAGCTGCTCCTGCGTCTGGATGCGGGCCTGCTCGGCTTTCAAGCGCTCTTCTTCCTGCACCTTCTGGGTCTCGGCCTGCTCGCGCGCCTGGATGGTGGCGATCTCGCGCTTCTGCCGCGCCTCGGCATCGGCCTGCTGGCGCTCGAGCGCCAGCATCGCTTCCTTGGTCTCGACGTTCTTCTTGGTCACGGCCAGCTCGGCATTGCGCTCGAGCTCGTTGGTGACGATGTTCTGGTTGGCCGTCAGCTCGGTGATCTTGCGAATACCTTCGGCGTCCAGGATGTTGTTCGGGTCCAGCGAGGCCTTGGAGGTCTGCTCCAGGTAGTCGATGGCCACGTCTTCGAGCACATAGCCGTTGAGGTCATTGCCGATCACATGGATGATCTGGTCGCGGAAATCCTGGCGGTTCTCGAACAGTTTGACAAAGTCGATCTGCTTGCCCACGGTCTTCAAGGCCTCGGAGAACTTGGCATTGAACAGCTCATTGACGGCGCCCTTCTCCGACGCACGCTCCACACCGATGGCCTTGGCCACCTTGAGCACGTCGGCAGCGGTCTCGTTGACGCGCAGGTAGAAGGCCACGGTGATGTCGGCCCGCATGTTGTCGCGGCAGATCAGGCCTTCCTTGCCACGGCGGTCAATCTCCAAGGTGATCAGCGAGATGCGCATGAACTCCTTCTTGTGGATCACCGGCAGCACCATGCCGCCGGTGAACTTCACCTTGGGCTGCGAGGTCGTGTCATTGATGATCAAGGCCGTGCCCTGGGGCACCTTGATGTAGAAGGCCTTGACCAGCGCAAACAGGCCCAGGATGACGATGAAGACGGTGCCGATCACCACCCCCGCGACGATGTACCACTCCAGATTTCCCCAATTCATGCGTAGCTCCCTATCAGTATCAATTTCTAAAAAAATGCGATGCGGGCCCGCCGTGCTGGCGCTGGCGAGCCGCTTCTATCAAACAGGTGGGTGCAGGCCCGGTATCTCGCTGCCGTCGAACTCGGCCTTGCTGACCACGCGCCAGGCGTTGTGCGCCGGCAGGTGCTCGATCAGCACGATCTCGGTGCCGCGCGGCAACTCGCGCTCGGGCGAGCGCATCTGCACATTGAGCCCGCCGCCGCCGTCATCGACGCTGCCGTAGCCCTGTGTGCCGTTGACGACACCGCTGCGCACCAGGCCTGTGCGGCCCAGCAGCACCTGCGGGGTTTCGGGCGGCGCAATGCGCGCCACCAGGCCGCGCAGCGGCCGCAGCACCACGACGGTGGCGGCAAAGCCCAGCACCAGCGCAGCCAGCGCCAGCGCGCTGCCAGTGATCAGGTTGACCAGGGTCCAGCCCTCGGGCATCGGCACCAGGTGGCACAGCACATAGGAGGCCAGCCAGGACAGCAGCAGCAACACCGTCAGGATGACGGTGGCCGGAATACCGCCCAGCCCGACCTTGAGCAGCAGGCCCGCGAGCGCGCTGACCGAATGCTCCACGCCATGGGCATGGTCGCTGCCATCGAACAGCAGCCATTGGTCCAGCGAATCGGTCTCCACCAGGCCGACCAGGGCGATCAGCCAGTACAGCAGCATGCACAGCAGCAATGCGCCGAAGATGAAGGTCGGAAAGCCCAGCGCATAGTGCAGAAAGGTCGACATGGCAGTCCCTCTTCTAGGTGTGCGGTAGCGGGCGTGGCGCCGGCTCCTCACTTGTTGTGTGTCTGGTCGGGCCAGCCAGGGCCCCGGGCGCGATCAGCCCTCCTTGGAGCCGGCGCGCTGCGCCTTGAGGCGCTCGAGCACCGACTGCGCATTGCCGGCAGCGGCGGTGATGCCGGCGGCACGCAGCTTGGCGTCGAGCGCGTCTTCGCTGCTGCTGTGCGCCAGCTCGGCCGCGCTCTCCATGCGGGCGCCGCGCTCGGCCTGCTTTTGCTTGATGCGTTCGAGCGAATCGAGCGCCGTCTGCACGCGCGACTGCGAGCCGGTGTAGCGGCCCGCCACCGTGGCCTGGGCGCGCTGCACGCTCTCGGTGGCCTTGACGGTGTCGGCCTGCTGCTTGAGCCGCTTGATATTGGACTGCGCGGTCTGGATCGCGCCGCGCAGCTGCTCCACGCTCTGGGTGAAGGCGCCCAGCTGGGCCTCTTCCTCATCACGCTGGGTTTCGAGCAGGGCGACCTTGCCGGCGACTTCCAGTGCCAGCGCCTCGTCCTGGGTTTCCAGCGCCTTCATCGCATAGCCTTCGTACTCGGCAATCTTGGCTTGCGTGGTCTGCAGCTTGCCGGCGGACAGCTTTTGCTTGGCCATGATCTCGGCCAGCGCTTCCTTGGAGCTGTTCAGGTCATTGTCGGCATCGCGGATTTCCTGGTCCAGGATGCGCAGCGCCTGGCTGTCGGTGACGGCTTCACCCGCCTCGTGCGCGGCGCCGCGCAGCGCAGTCACCAGCTTGTTCCATACGGTCATGATGCTCTCCTTGTACTGTGGGGTCGGGGACGGGCTGCGCTCAGACCTGCGCCAGGGTCAGATAGGGGGCCAGCGCCTCGGTGGCCTGGATCACGCTGTCGGCCAGGATCAGGATCTCGGCCAGGATGTCGTCCGTGCTGCTGTTGGCGCGCATGGCGGCAAACATCACATAGCCCTCACCGCCCCGGGTCAGCGGCTCCAGCGCCATCGTCGTGAACGGGAACAGCTTTTGCAGGCGCAGGATCTGTGCATTGAGGCCGGCGCCATCGCGCACCTGGTTGGCGGGCCACAAAAAGGCCTCGACCACCAATTGCTCACCCGACAGGGCCACATGCACGGGCAGATCGCCAAAATCGGACAGGGTGACCAGCACACTGGTCTCGGCCCCCTCCAGTAGCTCTATCTGCAACTTGCCCTCGCGGGCCAGCGCCGATGCGCCCAGCTCGTCGGCCAGCGCCTGAATGCTGCGGTAATGGTGCTTGCTGCTTTCCATGCTCCCCTCCTGTCGGTAGATGGTCAATGAACCCGGTTGTGCCTGCGGCTGGCGCATCTGCTTTTCGAGCAGGTGCAGGGCCGCGCTGTACTCAGGGAGTACCCAGACCTCTTTTTTCACCAAACCCTGCTCCCGCAGCCGTTGGCGGTGCAGTCGCTGGTAGTGGGCAGATGTTTTTTGGTCCATGGGATGACGATAACAGCCATTACATGTGATGTGTACATGTAATAGTTTCAATATGTAAATTCTCCTTTGAAATCATAGCACTGCAGGGCTATTTCTCGGGCTGTCACCGTGTTTTGTCTCTGTGGGGACCGGCCCCATCCTGTGGCATCTTCACAATGGCCAGATGCTTTTGATCGACCTGCACCATGCCCACGCTGCCTTGCAAGACAACGGCGTCGCCACCTTGACGATTCGCCATGCCGGCAGCCTCAATATCCTGTCGTCACCGGTGCTCGAAGCGCTGGCCCAGGCATTCGATACGCTGGCAAAGGACAGCCGCATCCGCGTGCTGGTGCTGCGCGGCACCGGCGACAAGGCCTTTGTCGCGGGCGCTGATATCAAGGAAATGCGCGCGCTTACGCCCGACAATGCCGCTGCCTTCATCACCCGGCTGCGCCGCGTCTGCGAAGCCGCGCGCCAGTTCCCCACGCCGGTGATTGCCCGCCTGCCGGGCTGGACGCTGGGCGGCGGGCTGGAGCTGGCCTGCGCCTGCGATATCCGCATTGCCAGCAACCGCGTGCAGTGCGGTATGCCCGAGGTCCAGGTCGGTATCCCCTCGGTGATCCATGCCGCGATGCTGCCCCGGCTGATTGGCGCGGCGCGCACGCAGTGGCTGCTGCTGACCGGCGACAACATCGATGCCGCGCAGGCGCTGCAGTGGGGCCTGCTCGACCAGGTGGTGCCGCCACAGCGGCTCGACGACGAGGTGGAGCACATGGCCCACAAGCTGGCCGGCTACGGCCCGCAGGCGCTGCGCCAGCAAAAACGCATGCTGCGCGCCTGGGAAAAGCAATCGCTCGACCAGGCCATCGAAGACAGCGTGCAGGAATTTGCCAACGCCTTCAAGACCGGCGAGCCCCAGGCCTATATGGCCCGGTTTGGCGAGCACTGAAGCACCCGGCAGGCCCCCACCCCCTGATTGCACTTTGCCAGCAGCCGGCATCGCCAGCTGAGCCGGGGCTCCCCCAGCGGAGCCCCTTCGCCGTTTTCCCTCCTCCCCTCCTCCATCGCCCAAACCGCCTGCGTCTGGGCGCTGCCCCATCGCGCCCGGATGGTCTGCGCCACGCTGCCAGCGCTGATGCAGGGCGCAGCGTTGTCGCCAAGCCCCAAGCATGCCTTGTCATTTTTCTATGGGGTAGGCATCAGACCCCTCAAGAAAAGCATCATCCAGACACATAAAATTTTGATGCGCCGCAGCATTTTTTACATTTGATCGTTAAAAAAGGCTTCCAAATCAAGCATCAATTTGTAACCTGCTCAGTGCCATCTTTTGGCAAATCGTTGATAGTTATTCCCTTTATCGTTAATGAATACTTACTTTTTACTCGGATACTTGTTGAAACACTATTCATGCGTTTGTGGTGATTGATATAATCGAATCACAAGTCGTGAGAATTTTTTTCTATCAATCACCATGCCCAAGCGCTCCGCCCCCTCCTTTCAGGCCCCTGCCCTCTGCGCAGCGTTCCTGGGCCTTTTGCCTGTGCTGGCCCATGCCCAGCCACTGCGGCCTTACCAGGCCAGCTGGGCCACCTGGGGGTTGGGCCTGTGCCTGGCCGCTCTGCTGGTGGTGGTGCTGCTGGAGGCGCTCTACACCTTCCGCCACTACGCGTTCACGCTCAACCGCCTGTTCGCACGCCAGCGCCCGCTGTATGCCGGCATCGAGCAGGCGCACTGGCCGCACATCACCGTCTTTATTGCAGCGCACAACGAAGAGGCCGTGATCTCGGGCTGCATCGAGGCGCTCCTGGATGTGGACTACCCGCGCGATCGCCTGACGATCATGCCGGTCAATGACCGCTCGACCGATGGCACGCGCCAGATCATCGACAGCTATGCCGACCGCCACCCTGGCCGCCTGCAGCTGTTCCACCGCCAGGAAGGCCCTCCAGGCAAGGCCGCGGCGCTGGCCGATGCCACCGCCATCGTCCAGGCCCGGGGCGAGTCCGAGCTGATCGTGGTGTTCGACGCCGACTACCTGCCGGGCAAGAAAATCATCAAGCAGCTCGTCGCCCCCTTCCTCGACCCCGAGGTGGGCGCCGTCATGGGCCGCGTCGTGCCGCAGAACGCCGGCGTGAACCTGCTCACCCGCCTGCTGGATCTGGAGCGCTCCGGCGGCTACCAGGTCGACCAGCAGGCCCGCTTCAACATGGGTGCGGTGGCGCAGTACGGCGGCACCGTGGGCGGCATTCGCCTGAGCGCGCTGCAGGATGTGGGCGGCTGGACCCCCGAGGTGCTGGCCGAGGACACCGACCTGACCTACCGCCTGCTGCTCAAGGGCTGGCAAACCGCCTACCTGGGCTACGCCGAATGCTATGAGGAAGTGCCTGAGAGCTGGGCCGTGCGTTTTCGCCAGATCAGCCGCTGGGCCAAGGGCCACAACCAGGTGATGACCAAGCTGGGCACCGAGATGCTGACCCGCAAGGGCCTGCGCTGGATGGAGCGTGTCGACGGCGTGGCACTTTTGGGCGTGTTCCTGATGTCGCCCATCTTGCTGGTGGGCTGGCTGCTGGCCCTGGTGCTGACGGTGACCGGCTACGGCATCGGCGCCAATGTGAACATTGCCTTGCTGATGCTGCTGATCGCCACCGGTTTTGCCTGCGTGGGCAACTTCGCCGCCTTCTTTGAAGTGGCCGCTGCCGTGCACCTCGACGGCCACCAGCGCCGCCTGCGCCTCTTGCCGCTGCTGCTGACGGGCTTTGTCGTCAGCATGGTGGCGGTTTCCAAGGCCACGATCGACGGGCTGCTGCTCGACAAGCTGTTCAAGCGCCAGTTCAAATGGGACAAGACCGTGCGCTACCGCCAGGCGCCCGCTACTGCCCCCGCCGCCGCCGCCGCCGTCTCCCCCTCCGCCCTGCCTGAAGCACGTGTATGACCGCCCCCGTCCACCCCCTGCTGTTTGGCAGCATGTGGCTGACCGTGACCGCCCTGGTCTTCCTGTTGCCGCTGCTGCCGGCGCTGCGCGAGCTGTATTCGCGCAGCGATGCCGATGCGCTGGCCATCGATCCGCTGGACAACGGCCGCACAGACTACACCGCCCAGCGCATGGCCGAGCAGCTCGATCTGCTCGAGGCCATGCCCCGCGTGGCCCAATGGCAGCACGATGACCAGGGGCGCCTGATGGTGCCCCGTGGCCAATCGCGCCTGATGGCCCGGACCGAGGTACCGGTCGTGATCGGCTTCAGATCGCAGCTGCGCAGCCTTGTCTCCAGCGACGTCGTCGAGCTGCAGGCCAACAGCGTGGTGCAGCGCGTGCTGCATGCCAAGAGCATCCACTGCCTGGGCCCGGCCCAGCTGGCCCGCCTGACCAGCGCCGAGCGCCATATCGTGCTGTCGCCCGGTGCGCGCTTTTTGCGCCTCTCGGCCGCCTGCATCTTTACCTGGCCCCTCAAGCGCTCGCTGCAGTTCCCGCTGCCCGAGCTGGGCACCGGCATGCCGCTGACGACGCTGCAGCGGCGCCATGAAGGCGACCTGCGCATTCCCGCCGGCACCATTGTGCGCGGCGGCCTGGTGGTCACCGGCAACCTGCTGATGGAAGAGATGTCCGTGGTCGTGGGCCATATCAAGGTGCATGGCAATGCCGTGCTGGCCCAGAGCGCCTGTGTGCAGGGCGCGGTGTTCGTGCAGGGCGACCTGCAGACCAAGGGCAACAACTATGTCGAAGGGCCCTTGTGCGCCGGCAAGCGCCTGCAGCTGGGCCCCGACAGCCAGGTGGGCGACAAGGACTGCCCCAGCAGTGTCTCGGCCTGGACCATTGCCTTGCACGCCAGTGTGCGGGTCTATGGCAGTATGGCTGCCGTACGTTCCGGACAGGTGGTGCTATGAAAACACGCAATCTCTGGATCGCCTCGGCGGCCATGGCCTGGCAGCTGGCGGGCGCAGCGCAGCCAGCCGAGCCCCCGGCGCTGGCCGCCTTTGCGACGGGCGATGGCGCCTACTACACCACCTTGGGCGGCCAGGTAGTGGATCCTTACTTCATCAACAAGGGCTTCACCATCGCGCTGCAGGCGGATGTGCCACTGCAGGCCGAGCTGCAGCAGTGGCTGGCCTGGCTGCTGCCGCGCCAGCGCCAGGATGGCGGCTTTGACCGCTTTTGCCCCACGGCCGACAAGGCCTGGCGCAGCTGCATGGGTGCCGATGCCGACGACTCCATGGCCGCCACCACGATCGAGATGCTGCACCAGGCGCAGCACAAGAAATGGCTGGAGCCGGGCCAGCAGGCCGCCGCCCAGCAAGCCGTTGCACGCAGCCAACAGCTGCTCGCGCGCCTGCGCAACCCCAAGAACCAGCTCTACAAAGCCTTGCTGGACACCGAGCTGTACTACCTGATGGACAACATCGAGGTCTACGAGGCGCTGCGCGTGGCCGAAGGGGCGCAGGCCGGCCCCGCCTCCAGGCAGCTGGCAGCGGCCATCAACCGGCGTTTTCGCAGCGGCAGCGACTGGAAACCGGCCTTGCCCGAATACGACCAGCCACGCTTTTATCCCCACACCCTGGCCAGCGCCTACCTGTGGCAGACCGGCGTTATTTCGCGCGCCGAATCGGACCGCGCCACCGCCCAGTGGCTGGCCCAGCATGGCAGCGCCTGGCTCTCGCGCAGCGAAGACCACTATGCATGGGGCCTGGTTGCATGGAAAATGCGCCAAACCGCACCGATCCAGGCCGCCTGCTGGCGTGCATCGCTGCGGCCCTTCCAGCCCACGGTGGGCTGGACGGTGCTCGATGCAATGATTGACCACGCACTGGCGCACACGGGAATCAGCACCCAGTGCCCTTTTGCAATGGCCACGATGCCCGCGCCCGCCCCGGCTGCCAACCCTTGAGGCTGACACCATGAACAAGCTCTTGCGCTGGAAGAAATGGCTGGCCGCCACCGCCGTGGTGCTGTGCCTGCTCGCCGTCATTGGCTGGCACCAGTCGCGCAGCCTGCAGGCCAGCCAGCACTACGCCACCATCAGCTTGCTGGTTCCCGATGGCCTGCCCGCCAATGCGCCCCAGGTCCAGATCTGGAGCGAGGCGGCGCGCGAGCGCGGCGTGCTGCTCAAGCCGCTGGCGATCAGCGAATGGATGCGCGGCATCCACTATGGCGCCCCCGCTGCGCAGCAGGCGGTGATCCTGCCCGATACCTTCCACCGCAATATCTCGGATGCGGCAGTGCAGACCCTGATCGACGTGGTGCAGGCTGGCGGCAAGGCCATGGTGGTGCAGGACGGCGGCATGCTGGACGAGCGTGGCTACTACAGCAAGGGCACATCACGCCTGTCGCAGATGCTGGGTGTGCGCTATGGCGACTACGACACCTACAAGGACCAGCTGTCCGACTATGAAGAGATCCGGGGCGCGCCCGCCACGATGGAGCTGCTGGGCATACCGCCAGGGCGCTACCTCGATGCCAAGGCCGCTGCCAAGCTCACCGCGATCGACCCCGAGGAGCTGGCGGTCGATGAACCGGGCTTTCCCAGCTTCATCGCCGGCTACACCAAGGATTCGCAGCGCTTTACCGTGCTCAAGACCGACCGTCCCCAGGGCGCACGCATCCTGCTGCAATCGAGCAATGGCGATGTGGTGGCCAGCGTCAACCGCTGGGGCAAGGGCCAGGCGATGTTCATCAACCTGCCGCTGACCTATTTACTGCAGCGCACTGACGGCATTTTTCTGCACGGCTTTCTGGGCTACTTTGCCCAGCAGCTGGTGCAGCAGCCGCAACTGCTGGCCTCGCCCGATGGCATGGGCGCGCTGGTGCTGAACTGGCACAACGACGACGGCCGGGCCATCGGCTTTTTGCACGAGTTGCAGGACGCCGGTGTTTTTGACCACGGCCACCAGTCCCTGCACTTCACCGCCGGCCCCGATGTGAACAAGCCGGGCGACGGCCTGGGCATGGACCTGGACTACAACGAAGACGCCCAGCAGATGATCCAGAAGCTACTCAGCCAGGGCCACACCATCGGCAACCATGGCGGCTGGATCCACAACTATTTCGGCAACAACGCCTCAGACGACAACGCCGACGATTTCATGCCGTTTCTCGATCTGAACAATGCCTCGGTCACCAAGGCCAACCAGGGCCTGCAGCCCAAGGAATACTCGGCCCCCAATGGCAACACCCCGCTGTGGACCTATGACTGGATGGCCGAGCATGGCGTGCAGGCCTATTACACGGTGGCCAACGTCGGCATGCCGCCCACGCGGCTGTGGCTGGGCTCGCGCCAGGTCGACCAGTCCTGGGCCTTCCCGGTGCTGACCTATGGCCAGGTCGCGTCGGCCGAAGAGGCCTCGTTCCAGAAGATACCGGTTGCCGAGTTCGGCCAGTGGCTGCAGCAGGTCGCGGGCTTTATCGAGCACACCCGCAGCATCCGCCTGAGCTATTTCCACCCCATTGGCGCGGTGGACTACCTGCCCGCCGTGAAGGCCTACATCGACAGCGTGCAGGCCTGTGCGGACCGCCATCAATGCCAGTTCATCTCGATGGGCGAGGCGGCCGACTTCCTCAGCCGGCGCAACCAGGTGCAGTGGTCCATCACGGCCGAGGGCGACAACGACCTGCTCAGCGCCAGCCACGCCCAGTCCCTGGCCACGATGACCTGGACCGTGCCCAAGAAAAAATACGATGCCGTGCGCGTGCGCGCCGGGCAGGCCCAGGTGCAAGCCACCGACGACGCCTGGCTGGTCCGCGTGCAGGACGGCAAAGACCTCAGCCTTGAACTGCATCGCCAACCATGAGCTCCTCCAATCCCTCCTCCCCCTTCTGCGTGGCCGCCATCATGGGCACCCGGCCCGAGATCATCAAGATGGCCCCGGTGGTGCTGGCACTGCGCCAGCGCGGCATCACCACCCATGTGCTGCACACCGGCCAGCACGAGGAGATGGCCTGGCCGCTGTATGAATTCTTCGGCATCGCCCCCCAGGAGGTGATCCGCCTCAAGCGCGAGGTCGCCACCCTGCCGGCGCTGTCGAGCGAGCTGATGTCGGCCATCGGCAGCACCCTGGCCAGCCTCCAACCCGCTGTGGCATTGGTGCATGGCGACACCAGCAGCGCCGCCATGGGCGCGCTCGCGGCCGCCTACCTGCAGATTCCCGTCGGCCATGTCGAGGCCGGTCTGCGCTCGGGCCGCATCTCCGAGCCCTTCCCCGAAGAGATCAACCGCAGCCTGATCGGCCGCGTGAGCCAATGGCACTTTGCGCCCACCGGCCAGGCCCGCGAGAACCTGGAGAAGGAAAACGTGCCCGGTGAGATCGCGGTGGTCGGCAACACCGTCGTCGATGCCGTGCTGCTGGCCGCGCGCCATGTGCGCCAGCAGCGCGCTGCCGGCCAGCCGGTGGCCAACCCGGACTACCAGTGGTTTGTCGACAGCGGCCTGCGCCAGCTGGTGCTGGTGACCGCGCACCGGCGCGAGAACTGGGGCGAGCCCATGGTGGCGATTGCCCGGTCGGTGGCCCGACTGCTCGAGCAACACCCCGATGCCGCCGTGATCTGGCCGGTGCACCTGAACCCGCTGGTGCAGGACGTGGTGCGCAGCGTGCATGCCACCAGTGCTGCCGAGGTGCAGAGCCGCTGGCGCCTGACGGCCCCGCTGGACTATGCGCCCATGGTCGAGATCATGGACGCGGCCCAGCTGCTGCTGACCGATTCGGGCGGCATCCAGGAAGAAGGCCTGTCGCTGCACAAGCCACTGCTGGTGATGCGCGATGTGACCGAGCGCCCGGAAGTCATCACCTGCGGCGCCGGCCTGCTGGTGGGCACCGAGGCTGCACGCATCCTCTCGGCCGCCAGCCATGTGCTGGCCACGGGCCAGTTGCCCGGCCAGCCACCGGTCACCGTCGACAACCCCTTTGGCGATGGCAGCAGCGGCGTGCAGATTGCCGCCGCGATTGCCCGCCACCTGCAGCCAACCTCCCTCTAAAAACCAACACAAGAACACCATGAACACCATCTTCCTGCGCAGCTCCCTGGCCCTGAGCGCCGCCGCCTTGCTGGCCCCTGCCATGGCCCAGACCACGGCCGCCAGCGCCGCAGCTCCCATCACCGAGCCAGCCGCCGCGCCGGCAGCACCGGCCGCAGACTTCGAGCCCGGCCAGCGCGGCCGCGTTGATATCGGCGCGGGCTTTTCCAGCCTGACCGGCGGCAACAGCAACTGGAACGACGAGTACGTGCGCGGCTATGTCGGCCTCAAGCCTGGCACCGTGCTGAACTGGGACCTGGCCAGCCAGCGCCACTTTGACCAGCGCGGTACCGTGGGCGCGCTGTCGCTGACGCAGACCTTGTCGCCCTGGTGGTACATGTCGGTGGGCGCCAGCTCCGGCTCGGCCGATTTCCAGAACAAGTACCGCGGCGACATCGCCATCTACCGAAAGTGGACCGAGAGCCAGCAGTGGGTGACCGGCCTGGCGCTGATGAAGTCGGCCAGCCGCGACGGCATCCACCGCGACACCGGCATCACCGCGTCGGTGGCCTACTACTCGGCCAATGACTGGGTCGGCGAAGGCGGCGTGGTCTACAACAAGTCCAACCCCGGCTCGGTCGAAGGCTACCGCGGCTTTGCCGCGCTGACCATGGGCCGCGAAAAACAGCACTATTTCACCGCCCGCATCGACCATGGCAAGGAAGGCTACCTGCCCACCGGCGCCATCGCCAACGGTGCCGGTGACCAGGTCGGCTTCCAGTCCACCGAGCTGAGCCTGCAATGGCGCCAGTGGCTGGGCAAGGACTGGGGCTACCTGGTCGGCGGCCAGTTCTACCGCAACCCCTACTACAACCGCAAGGGCCTGAGCGCTGCGGTGTTCTTCGACTTCTAAGGCCAGGCCATGTCGTTGCGCATGACCCGCCAGCACCGGGGCCTCAGAAGCTACATCTGGACCTGGCAGCACAGCGCCCAGTTGCTGGTGCTGCTGCTGGCCTTCTGGCTGGTGCTGTGGTGGGCTGCGCCGCTGTTGATGCACCGCTGGGCCGATGTGCTGGGCTGGGCCTGGCCGCATCTGGGCCTGGGCAGCAGCGAGGGCGTGGAGGTGCAGACCACATCGCTGCTGGGCGTGCCCATCGAGGTGGTGCGCACGCATTTCTACGTGCCGCCACCCAATCTCTGGCAGTGGTGGGGCGGCGCGCTGCTGTCGCTGGGGCTGATGGCGCTGTCCTTTGTGCTCTCGCGCGAGCGCCTGCCGCTGATCTACGGCCTGCGCATTGTCGCGCTGCTGGGCATCGTGGGGCTGCTGTCCTACGAGTTCCTGCCCACGCTGGCCGTCAGCGACGTCAACCGCCTGCTGGCCGACAACATCCTGGACATGGGCCTGGCCATGCTCTGGCTGCTGCCGGCTGTGCATGCGCTGGTGCTCTACATCTTCCCGATCCCCGTGCTGCACAAGGTCGCCGCCACGATGACCGGCATGCTGATGCTGGTTGTCAGCATCCCGCTGCAGGCCGCCTCGCTCGCCTGGCTGGCCCAGCAGTTCAGCCTGCTCGTGACCTTGCCCTTGTACATGCTGTTCAGCTTTTTGCCCCAGATTGCGGCGCAGCTGGGCATCTACGGCCTGTTCATGAGCTTTGCGCCAGCGCCTGAGCGAGGAGGCGCCTAGCTGGGGGCGCCTAGCTGGAGGCGCCTAACCGGCCGTGCCTAACCGGGGGCGCCCAGTCGGCCGTGCCCAGCCGAGGACACCTTGCCGGCCACACCTCACCGGCCGCACCTAGCCGGCCACCCCTCATCCAGGATCCAAAAAGTTTCCCAAGCAACGATTAGCCGACGAGACCCTGTTGGCTTGCCTCTGGGCGGACAATGCGCCGTGGCCCTGTCCGCAGGGCCCAGACCAACCGATCGACCCATGGCGCCCGGGGGCCGGCCCCCCGGCCGGCCCGCTGGGGCGCCGCCAAGGAGAAAACAATGCTGTACCTGGTTCGCATGGATGTGAACATTCCCCATGACCTGCCCCAAGAGCAGGCCCAAGAGATCAAGGCCCGCGAGAAGGCCTATTCGCAAGATCTGCAGCGCGATGGCCGCTGGAAGCACATCTGGCGCGTGGCGGGCGAGTATGCGAACTACAGCGTGTTCGATGTGGAATCGAACGACGAGCTCCACGGCCTGCTGCAGGCGCTGCCGCTGTTCCCCTACATGAAGATCTCGGTCACGCCGCTGGCCCAGCACCCCTCGGCCATCGCCCAGAACTGATAGCCTGCGCCGGCAGGGGCCGGCCACCCGCTGTGCGACGCACACCCTCGCCCATGGCGAACGGTGTGCGTTGTGCTTTCTGGCGTGGATACGCGCACTACAGCTGCACGCGCAGCTCGCCAATGCCGTCAAACTGCACCCGCACTGCATCGCCAGCTGCGGCCTGCAGCAAGCCGCACCAGCTGCCGGTGGTCACCACGGTGCCGGCGCGCAGGCTGCCAAAGTGGGCCGTTGCATGGCGCAGCCACTGCGGCAGCAGCCAGGCCGGGTCCTGCAGGCCGTAGCTGTTCTCAAACCCCTGGGCGGGCTGCGCACCGATCTGTACCGTGCAGCGCTGCGTGCTGCCGTCCACCGGGCGGTAGGGCTGCCAGGCACCCAGCACCAGCGCGCCATGGCAGAGCAGGTCCGCCGCCTTCAAGGCCGCAGGCGCCTGCAGCTGCTGCTGCCAGCGCGAATCAACCATCTCGATGCTTACCGCCATCGCATCGATCAGCTCGGCCGCGCTGGCCTCATCGAGCGCAGCGGCCTGGTCCGCATCGACCGCGTGGCCCAGGCGCAGCGCAATCTCCGCCTCGACGCCACGCAGAAAAAACGGCGTAGCCCCTAGATCGGCGCCGCCACCATGCACCCCTTGGGGTGGCAGAGGCGCATGGCCCAGCGGCTGGCTGCGGCTGGGGCCACCCGATTTCCAGTACTGGGGCGCTTGGGCGGCGTCACCCCAGCGCTGGGCCCGCTCGCGGTGCACGGCGATGATGTCGGCAGGCGCCAGGCTGGCAGGCCAGGCGCCTGCATCGATGGCGGCGCCGGCCGAGGTGGCGGTCTGCAGCGCCTGGGCCAGTGCAGCGGGTTGGAAGGTCAAAGCGGTGTTGGCAGAGGGCATGGCGATGGGTCCGAAAGTGTAAAAAGTCCAATCGGCATAGCGTAACGGACAGCGCTGCCTGCCCCTGTCACCGCAGCAAAAGCGCGACATGTAAGCAGCACCCGTGCCAGGTTATGCAAAAAAAGCATTCCATCCCAATCATCCGGCCTTGGACAAAGGGTATAGAGCGGATTTAAGCTGTACAGACCTTTTCAACCGCATGGATCGTATGCCGTCCAACAGCACTCCCGCCGCAGCACAACACGCGCTGCCTTCCTACCTCGACCACAAGCACCTGGGCCCCTGGGGCAACTACCTGCAGCAGGTCGACCGCGTCACGCCTTACCTGGGCTCGCTGGCCCGCTGGGTCGAGACGCTCAAGCGCCCCAAGCGCGCGCTGATCGTGGATGTGCCCATCGAGATGGACAACGGCACGATCGCCCACTTTGAAGGCTACCGCGTGCAGCACAACCTGAGCCGTGGCCCAGGCAAGGGCGGTGTGCGCTTCCACCAGGATGTGACCCTGTCCGAAGTGATGGCCCTGTCGGCCTGGATGTCGATCAAGAATGCCGCCGTGAACGTGCCCTACGGTGGCGCCAAGGGCGGTATCCGTGTCGATCCCAAGACCCTGTCCAAGGGTGAGCTCGAACGCCTGACCCGCCGCTACACCAGCGAAATCGGCCTGTTCATCGGCCCGTCCAAGGACATCCCGGCGCCCGACGTGAACACCAACGGCCAGATCATGGCCTGGATGATGGACACCTACTCGATGAACACCGGCGCCACCGCTACCGGCGTGGTCACCGGCAAGCCTATCGATCTGGGCGGCTCGCTCGGCCGTGTCGAGGCCACCGGCCGCGGCGTGTTCACCGTGGGCGTCGAGGCTGCCAAGCTGTCGGGCCTGGCCCTGCAAGGCGCCAAGGTGGCGGTGCAAGGTTTTGGTAATGTGGGTGGCACGGCCGGCAAGCTGTTTGCCGAAGCGGGCGCCATCGTCGTGGCCGTGCAGGACCACACCGGCACCATCTTCAACGCCAAGGGCCTGGATGTGCCCGCCGTGCTCGAGCACGTGGCCAACACCGGTGGCGTGGGCGGCTTCAAGGGCGCCGACAAGATGGCCAACGACGACTTCTGGTCCGTCGACTGCGACATCCTGATCCCTGCTGCGCTGGAAGGCCAGATCAACGGCAAGAATGCCGGCAAGATCAAGGCCAAGATGGTGATCGAGGGCGCCAACGGCCCCACCACCACCGAAGCCGATGACATCCTGCATGACAAGGGTGTGCTGGTGCTGCCCGATGTGATCGCCAACGCCGGCGGCGTGACGGTGAGCTACTTCGAATGGGTGCAGGATTTCTCCAGCTTCTTCTGGAGCGAGGACGAGATCAACGCCCGTCTGGTGCGCATCATGCAAGAAGCCTTTGCCGCCGTGTGGCAAGTGGCGCAAGAGAACAAGGTCTCCCTGCGTACCGCCACCTTCATCATCGCCTGCCGCCGCATTCTGCACGCACGCGAAGCACGCGGTCTGTACCCATAAAGTCAGCGCTATTCCACGCTTCATCAGCGGCCTTCGGGCCGCTTTTTTTTGGCCCTGCTTCCGCGCACGCAAAGCATGGCTTTCGCAAGTGCGAAGGCCCAATGCGCGCTGGTGCAGGCAAACCCCATCACGCCGCTGGGTGGAACTCCCTATCGTGAACCCCTAACGATAAATACGGAGACAACGCCATGCGCTTTGCGCGCCGCCGCGCCCTCGCGGCCCTGCTGCTTTCACCCCTGCTGGCCTTCGCGGCCGACTGGCCGTCCCGCCCCATCACCATCGTCGTGCCCGCCGCTGCGGGCGGCACCACCGATATCGCAGCGCGCCTGCTGGCCCAGAAGATGGGCTCCTCGCTCAAGACCAGCGTCATCGTCGAGAACAAGGCCGGCGGCGGCGGCAGCATCGGCACCGCCTATGTGGCGCGCGCCAAGCCCGATGGCTACACCTTGCTGATGGGCAACATCGGCCCGGTGGCCATCAATTTCAGCCTTTACAAAAAGCTGTCCTACGGCCCCAACGACCTGCGCGGCATCACCAATGTGATCTCGGTGCCCAACATCCTGGTGGTGCATGCCAACTCCCCCATCCAGAACGTGCAGCAGCTCGTCGCACTGGGCAAGCAAAAGCCGCTGACGGCCGCGACCTCGGGCGTGGGCCAGTCGCCGCATATGTCCACCGAGCTGTTCCGCCAGCAAAGCGGGCTGGATGTGACCCTGGTGCCCCACAGCGGCGCAGCGCCCGCCGTCACCGCCCTGCTGGGCCAGCAGGTCGATTTCATGATCGACAACCTGCCCAGCTCGATGCCGCACATCCAGTCGGGCAAGTTCCGGGCACTGGCCATTACCAGCCGCGAGCGCTCGGCCCAGCTGCCCGATGTGCCGACGATGCGCGAGGCCGGCGTGCCGATGGATGTGACCGCCTGGTTTGACCTGCTCGCCCCGGCGGGCACACCGGACGCCATCGTCAACCGCCTGCAGCAGGCAGCGCATGAGGCACTGCAAAGCGCCGACATCCGCCGCACCTTTGCCGAGCTGGGCGGTGTGCCCGGCGGCGAGACGGCGGCCGAGCACGACACCTTCATCGCGCAGGAGCGCAAGCGCTGGGCCGAGATCGTCCGCGCCGCCAACCTGTCCCTGGACTGATTTCCTTCGTTTGCATGTTTGCTATGTCTGACACTTCCTCCTTCCAACTCGCCCAGCCCTTTGGCTCCATCCCCGCCCTGGTGCTGGCCCAGGCCCGGGAGCGCCCCGAGCACACCGCGCTGGTGCTGGGCGCCACGCGCCTGAACTACGCCCAGCTGGCCCAGGGCATGCGCCAGGTGGCCTGCGCGCTGCAGCAGCAAGGCCTGCAGGCCGGTGATGTGGTGGCCATCTGCGCCAGCACCTCGGTGCCCTATGTGCTGGCCTACCTGGGCGCGCTGCAGGCCGGTGTCGTCGTGGCGCCGCTGGCGCCATCGGCCACGGCCGAGCACCTGAGCGCGATGCTGGACAACGCCGAGGCCAAGCTGCTGCTGCGCGATGCCGAGGTCGCCGCCCAGTGGCCGCTGGCCAGCACGGCCGAGCGCCCCTGCATCGCGCTGGACGATGCCGCGCAGGCCGGCACACCGTGGAGCGACTGGCTGGCCCAGGTGCCCGCCGGACAGGAGCCCCAACCCGTGCAGCCCACGCCGCAGTGGCCCTTCAACCTGATCTACTCCTCGGGCACCACCGGCGTGCCCAAGGGCATTGTGCAAAGCTGGGGCATGCGCTGGTCGCATGTGAACCGCGCGGTCACCAACGGCTATGGGCCTGATGCGGTATCGCTGTGCGCAACGCCGCTGTACTCCAACACCAGCTTGGTGGCGGTCCTGCCCACCTTGGCCCTGGGCGGCACCTTGGTGATGATGCGCAAGTTCGATGCGGCCCAGTACCTGCAGCTGGCTCAGCAGGAGCGCGCCACCCACACCATGCTGGTGCCCGTGCAATACCAGCGCCTGCTCGACTGCCCGGCGTTTGACCAGACCAATCTGCACTTGCTGCAGCACAAGTTCTGCACCAGCGCGCCGTTCAAGACCGCGCTCAAGGCCGAGGTGCTGCGCCGCTGGCCCGGGCGCCTGATCGAGTACTACGGCATGACCGAAGGGGGCGTGCGCTGCGAGCTGCACTGCCACCAGTTCCCCGACAAGCTGCACACCGTCGGCCGCGCCGGGCCGGATGCCGATCTGCGCTTTATCGACGAGGACGGCCAGGAGCTGCCCCCAGGCGCGCAGGGCGAGATCGTCGGCCGCTCGGCCGGCATGATGACCGGCTACCACCGCCAGCCCGACAAGACCCGCGAGGCCGAGTGGATCAGCCCCAGCGGCGAGCGCTTTATCCGCAGCGGCGATGTGGGCCAGATGGATGCCGATGGCTTCATCGTGCTGGGCGACCGCAAGAAGGACATGATCATCACCGGCGGCTTCAACGTCTACCCCAGCGATATCGAGGCCGTCATGCTGCAGCACCCCGAGGTGCGCGAATGCGCGGTGATCGGCGTGCCCTCGGACGCCTGGGGCGAGAGCCCCGTCGCCTATGTGGTGCCCCAGCCCGGCAGCAGCCCCCTGGCGGCCGAGCTGCAGCAGTGGCTCAACAGCCGCGTGGGCAAGACCCAGCGCGTGGCCGACCTGGTCATCCACAGCCAGCTGCCGCGCAGCGAGATCGGCAAGGTGCTCAAGCGCGAGCTGCGCACGCTCTACGCGAGCCAAACCAGCCAGACCAGCGCCTCAGCGGCCTGAGCACCCGCCAGCGCCCATCCAAGAACAAGACCAGGAGACATAACATGACCTATCGCCACCCCACCACCCACCGGCGCAGGCAGCTGGCCGGCCTGCTCGCGGGCCTGGCTGTTGCCGGCAGCAGCCTGCTGACCGGCATGGCCCAAGCAGCCACCTGGCCGACCAAGCCGATTCAGCTGGTCATCCCCTACCCGCCGGGCGGCAGTGCCGATCTGCTGGGCCGGCCGCTGGCCTTGCAGCTGCAGCAGCAGCTGGGTCAGCCGGTGGTGCTGGAGTACAAGCCCGGCGCCGGTGGCACCCTGGCCTCGCAGTATGTGGCGCGTGCCAAGCCCGATGGCTACACCGTGCTGATGGTGCTGGCCGCGCATGCGATCAATGACAGCCTCTACCCCAAGCTGCCCTACGACACCCGCAAGGACTTTGCACCGGTCTCGCTGGTGGCCAACCTGCCGATGATCGTCGTGGGCAGCAGCAAGCTGCAGGCCAAAAACATTGGCGAGCTGGTCAAGGCCGCGCAGGCCGCCCCGGAAAAGCTCACCTATGGCTCGGCCGGCAATGGCAACACCGGCCACCTGGCTGGGGCGCTGTTTGCCAGCACCGCCGGCGTCAAGATGACCCATGTGCCCTACAAGGGCAGTGCCGGCGTCGTCAATGCGATGCTGGCCAGCGATATCGACCTGACCTTTGACAGCATCTCCACCTCGATCCCGCATGTGCGCAGCGGCAAGCTCCATGCGCTGGCCGTCACCAGCGCCAAGCGCTCGGCGCTGGCCCCCGAGATCCCCACCGTGCAGGAGCAGGGCTTTCCCGGCTTTGACATCAATGGCTGGTATGCGGTGATCGCGCCAGCGGGTACGCCGGCCGACATCACCGGCAAGCTCAGCCGCGAGATTGCGACCGCGCTGCAAAACCCCGCGCTGCAGTCGCAGCTGGCCGCCAGCGGCTATGAGCCCGTCGGCTCCACGCCCGAAGCGCTGGGCGCCCATATCGACCGCGAGATGGAGCGCTGGGCAGCTGTCGTCAAAGCCACTGGCGCCCGCATCGAATAAAAGGCTCAGGCCCCAACAACAATGCCCTGGCAAGCCAGGGCATTTTTCATGGGGCAGTCAACGCAGATCAGCGGCTTTGGCGCGCGCTGGCCTGGGCTTCCAGTGCGGCGCGCAGCGCATCGTCATTGTTGCCCTGCTCGCTGCCGGCATCCGGCGTCACCTTGCGCAGCAGGCCGGTGATGCGGCCCGAGTTCTGCATCAGGCGGTTGGCGTACAGCGCGCCGTTGCCCGAGCCCCGGGTATTGTTCCAGTCGCCCTCGCCCTGGTTGACGCTGAAGTTCATCCAGAAGGCCCGCACCGTCTCGCTCGAGGTGCCGCTGCGCATCTTCACGCACTGGGTCTTGCCGGTATCGGCGCCCCGGATGATCTGCTCGCAGGCAAACAGGCCGTCGTAAGAGACGGTCATGCCACTGCTGAAGGAAGAGCCGCCGGTGATACGGGTCAGCTGCATGGTCTCGGTTTCGATATTGCCATTGCTGTCGCCATAGACCAGGCTCCACAGGCCCAGTAAGGAGGCGGGCGAGTTGTCATAGCCAAACTGGTAGCGCTTGATTTCCTTCTCGCCTTCGCCCGGCAGCGTGATGTAGCCCAAGGTGCCGCTGACAAAGCGGATGCGCACATTGCCGGGGCTGCCGCGCTCGACGCCGCTGCGGTCGCCGCTGCCCAGGAAACGGCCGCCTTCGTAGCGGCCCAGCGTGGTCGTCAGCTCGCTGTTCTCGTTCAGGCGGCCGGTGGCCATGTAGAAGGTGGGCTGGCCGCTGCTTTCATAGGCATAGACCTGCATCACCAGCACGTCGTTTTGCACATCGACGGCAAAACCACGGCCGGGCCGGCCGTTGACTTCGTCGGAGATGATCCAGGTGCCGCCCTGGGGCACGTAGGCATGGGCCATCCCGGTGAGGGCCACGGCGGCCCAGGCAATCGCGTGTTTGAACATGTCGCTCTCCTATATCGGTGCGCCAATGTAGCGGCGCGGTAGTGGAGCGAGTATATCGACGAGATTGCGGAGGTCTGTGTCAGAAAGTGTCCTGCCCTGCACCCCGTGCAGGCCGCTTTTTGAGAACTTGTTCAGGACGCGCTTTGCAGGCGCCGCTGGGCCTGCTGGTGGCGTTGCAAGGTCTTGTGGGCGAGTGCAATCACGGGGGCATCGACCATGCGGCCATCGACCACGCAGACCCCGCCTTGCGCCGCCTCGGCGGCAGCCAGCACCTGCTGGGCGCGCTGCAGCTGCGCATCCGTCGGCGCAAAGGCGGCATTGATGGGCGCCACCTGCATCGGGTGGATGCTGAGCTTGCCACCAAAGCCGCCGCGCAGCGCACGCGCCGCATCGGCCTGCACCACGGCTGCCTCCTGGGTGTTGACGGTCACGCCATCGATGGGGGCGGGCAGCTGGGCGCGGCGCGCAGCCAGCACCACGGCCAGGCGCACCGGCACCAGTTCGCTCTCGTCCTCGGCGCAGGCCATGCCGGCATCGACCTGAAAATCCAGATGGCCAAAGGCCAGGCGCAGCACGCGCGGCGCGCGCGCAATCGCATCGATGGCATGCAGGCCCGCCACCGATTCGATGATGGGCACCAGCAGCCCTTGCGTGCCCAACGCCGGCAGCAGCAGCGCCATTGCCTCGGCCGTCTCGGCCTTGGGCAGCACCACGCCAGCAGCGCCCTGCGCCACCAGCTGCGCCAGCGCCTGCAGGTCGCCATCAAACCAGGGCGTGCCATGGGCATTGATGCGCACCAGCACGCGGGCGCGCTCTGCTGCCTGCAGCTGGCCAAAGGCGCCCAGCAAGGCGGCGCGGGCGCCTTCCTTGTCCTGCGGCGCCACCGCATCTTCCAGGTCCACGATCACCGCATCGGCCCCACTGGCCAGGGCCTTGGCAATGCGCTCGGGGCGGCTGGCCGGTACAAACAGCCAGGAGGTGGCGGTGGCGAGCGGATGCGTGTTGAGAGTCATGTCCATCAGTCTTCCGTTTATCAAAAAAGGGGCCCATGGCCCCTGCTCCTGCGCGGGTCAAGCGCCAGGCTTTGAGCCGCTAACACGGCCCAGCAAACCGGAGGTTTGCGGTTGAGGCTGGGCGCCCCCGACTAGGCGCCGAGCCGCAGGCAGTACAGTAGTACGACAAGGCTTGGCGCGGCCGGCCAGGCAACGACGTATCAAGGGTTGTGTTAGCGGCTCTTATTCGGCGGTCACGCCGGCTGCCTTGATCACCGTATTCCAGCGTTTCACTTCCGATTCCAGCAAGGTCTTCAGGCTCTGCGGCGTGGCGCGGTCCGGGGTGACCAGCTCGCTGCTCAGGTCGGCAATGCGCTGCACCACGACGGGGTCCTTCAAGGCCACATTCAAGGCAGTGTTGATCTTGGTGATCACCTCGGCCGGCGTGCCCTTGGGGGCATACATGCCGTGCCAGACCTTGACATCAAAGCCCTTCAGGCCCTGCTCATCGAGCGTGGGGATCTGCGGCATGGCAGTCAGGCGCTGGGGCGTGGTCACGCCAAACACCTTGACCCGGTTGCCGTCCTTGATGACCGGCGCGGTCTGCGTGGTCTGGTCGCAGAGCAGATCGACCTGGCCGCCCATCAAGTCATTCATCGCCGGGCCCGCACCCTTGTAGGGCACGGTGGTGAGCTTGACGCCGGCCTGGTACGCGAACAGCATGCCGCACAGCTGCGAGACCGCGCCAATGCCGGCATTGGCCAGCGACACCTTCTCCTGGTTGGCCTTCACATAGGCCATCAGCTCCTGGAAGTTGTTGGCCGGAAAGTCCTTGCGCGACAGCAGCGTCATCGGCACATCGAGCACCTGGCCGATGTACTCGAAATCCTTCAGCGGGTCATAGGGCAGCTTCTTGTACAGCGATGGCGCCGTCGCCATGCCCATGTGGTGGATCAGGATGGTGTAGCCATCGTTCTTGGCGCGGGCCACGCGCGCCGGTGCAATCGTGCCGCCTGCGCCGACGGTGTTTTCCACCACCACGGTCTGGCCCAGCGATTTGCCCATCGGAATGGCCAGCATGCGCGCCACCACATCGGTAGGGCCACCGGCCGAGTAGGGCACCACCAGCACCACCGGTTTGGTCGGCCAGTCCTCCGCCTGGGCGTTGAGGTGCAGGCCCAGGCCGGTACAGGCCATCACGGCGGCAGCGGCTGCCGGGGTCAACAAGCGAAAGCGCATTTTTGTCTCCTGGTCTTGGGAAGGGTACATCGCCCATCCCGGTATGGGGTGGGGGCCCGGGCGGGCCCCCGCGTCGCAGCCACCCAGCTTCGGCGCTGCTGCTTTCTTTATACGGCCAGCAACAGCTTTTCGACCCTGGTCCAATCCCGTACTTGCCACAGTTTCTGCACCGATTGCTGCATCTGCGCGGCGGGCACGGCGCGGCTGAATTCGCCCAGGCGCAGCGCCTTGTCGGTCAGCTCCTCGCGGCTCAATGTGTTGCCCGGGTCGCCCTTGGGCTCGTCCACCCGGCCTTCCAGCACGCGGCCATCGGTGGTGGTCACGGTCACCTTGCCAATCCAGCGCTGCGGGTAGGCGCCGTCCACCTCGGGGTCGAGCACCATGCGCACCTTGTCGCGCAGCGCCATCGTGTCTTCGGCGCGGAATTCGTTGTCGAACTCGTTGAGGCCGGCAAAGCCAAAGCGCGCGGCCAGTGCCAGCACCGTTCCCATCGAGAATTTGCTCTGGTGCACCGTGCTGGGGTCCACCACGGGGCCCAGCACATCGATCGCGGCCTGGTGCACATGGGTCACCACCTCGGCAATGTCCGACACCTTGAGCTGGTGCGCGCGCACCACCTGCAGCAGCGCATCGGCGGCCGGGTGGGTGTGGCGGCAGGAGGCATGCCATTTGAACGATGTCTCGGGCGTCGCCCAGCGTGTGCCCAGGCCATCGATGAGGCGGGCCGGGTCGCTGTCGCTGGACATGCCTGCGGCCATGCCTTGCGCGCCGCAGAAGATATCGGCCGCGCCGGTAAAACCATCCTTGGCCAGGTAGGCGGCCATCAGGCCGGCACCGGCGGCATGCGCGGTGTGCAGCTGCTTGCTGTCGGCCGCAGTGCGCAGGAACTCCCACAGGCCCGCCGATTGGGTGCCCGCCGAGCCAAAGGCATGCAGCATTTGCTGCGCATTGAGGCCCAGCAGATGGCCCACGGCCGCCGCCGCCGCCAAGGTGCCGGCCGTGCCGGTGGTGTGGAAGATCTTGTAGTGCGAGCGGCCCAGAAACTCGCCCACGCGGATGCCCACTTCATAGCCGGCGATGCAGGCGGTCAGCAGCTCCTTGCCGGACTTGCCCAGCGCCTGCGCCACGGCCACGGCCGGGGGGAAGACGACCGCTGCCGGGTGGAACACCGAGCCGTTGTGCACATCGTCCTGCTCGGCCACATGCGAGGCGGCGGCATTGGCCATGGCCGCCAGATAAGGGCTGCTGCTGCGGCCCTCGGGGCCGATCACTTCGGCCGGGCCTTGGGCCGGGCCCTGGCCCAGTGCAAAGCGGGTGATGCTGGCCACGGGGCGGGCATTGTGGCCGGCCACCACCGAGCCAAACCAGTCGACCCAGAGGTCTTCGGTTTTCTGCAGCACGGATTCGGGAATGTCGCTGTATTGCAGCTCGGCCGCAAAGCGGGCCAGTTGGGCGGCGGGCGTGGGGGATGAGGTTGCTGTGGTCATGTTCTTGTCTCTCCAACAGATAGCATCAAAGGCCGGAGGCCTTGCGCACTGCGGCCAGCGCATCGGCCGGCAGCTGCAGCGCATCGAGGATGGCGGCCGTGTGCTCGCCCACCGCAGGCACCGCATCCATGCGGTAGTCGTACTGGTTGTTGCGCCCGGGCGGCAGCAGCGCAGGCACCGTGCCCACGGGCGTATCCACCTGCGCAAAGCGCTGGCGTGCCAGCAGCTGCGGGTGTGCCCACAGGCCCGCCATGTCGTTGACATGGGCGTTGGCAATACCGGCTTCGTCGAGGCGCTGCACCACATCGCTGGCATGGAGCGCGCCAAAGATGCGCACAATCTCGGCCTGCAGCTCGGCGCGGTTGGCATTGCGCTTGGCATTGCTGTCAAAGCGCGCATCGGTCGCCAGCGCCGGTGCCAGCAGAACCTGGTCGCAGAAGATCTTCCACTCGCGCTCGTTTTGCAGTCCCAGCATCACCGTGCCGCCATCGCCGGCCACAAAGGGGCCATAGGGGTAGATGCTGGCATGCGATGCGCCGGTGCGCGGTGGGGGCGCAGCGCCTTCAAACGCGTAGTACATCGGGTAGCCCATCCACTCGCCCAGCGCTTCGAGCATGGACACATCGATATGGCTGCCCTCGCCCGTCTTGCCGCGCAGCAGCAGGGCCGAGAGGATGTTCGTGTAGGCATACATGCCCGCCGCAATATCGGCCACCGAGATACCCGATTTGCTCGGCGTCTCGGGCGTGCCGGTCACCGACAGAAAGCCCGCCTCGCTCTGGATCAGCAGGTCATAGGCCTTCTTGTCGCGGTAGGGGCCGTTGTCGCCATAGCCGCTGATGTCGCAGACGATCAGGCGCGGAAAGGCGGCATGCAAGGCCTCGTAGGACAGGCCCATGCGCGCCGCAGCGCCCGGTGCCAGGTTCTGCAGCAGCACATCGGCCGAGCCCAGCAGCTGCTTGAGCGCCTCCAAGGATGCCGCATCCTTGAGGTCCAGCGCCAGGCTTTCCTTGTTGCGGTTGAGCCAGGTGAAATGCGAGGACTGGCCGCGCACCCGGCTGTCATAGCCACGCGCAAAATCGCCGCTGCCCGGCCGCTCCACCTTGATGACGCGCGCGCCCAGATCGGCCAGCTGGCGCGCGCAAAAAGGCGCAGCGACTGCGTGCTCCAGCGATACGACGGTGATCCCATCCAATGGTCTGGTCATGAAGACTCCGGTTGTCTGTTTTTCTCGCTGCGCAGCGCCATCAGAACGAGCGCGGCAGGCCCAGGATGTGCTCGGCCACGTAGGAATAGATCAGGTTGGTCGAGATCGGTGCCACCTGGTACAGGCGCGTCTCGCGGAACTTGCGCTCGACGTCGTATTCGCAGGCAAAGCCAAAGCCGCCGTGGAACTGCAGGCAGGCATTGGCCGCCTCCCAGCTCGCCTTGGCCGCCAGGTACTTGGCCATATTGGCCTGGGCGCCCATGGGCTCGTGCTTGTCAAACAGCTCGCAGGCCTTCCAGCGCATCAGGTTGGCCGCTTCGACCTCGATGAAGGCATCGGCAATCGGGAACTGCACGCCCTGGTTCTGGCCAATCGGGCGGCCAAACACCTCGCGGTCGCGCACATAGTTGGTCACGCGGTCGAGGAACCAGTAGCCGTCGCCAATGCACTCGGCAGCGATCAAGGTGCGCTCGGCGTTGAGGCCGTCCAGGATGTACTTGAAGCCCTTGCCCTCTTCGCCGATCAGGTTCTCCTCGGGGATCTCCAGGTTCTCGAAGAACAGCTCATTGGTCTCGTGGTTGACCATGTTCAGGATGGGGCGCACGGTCAGGCCTTTTTTCTCGGCCTCGCGCAGGTCGACCATGAAGATCGACATGCCTTCGCTCTTTTTCTTGACCTCGGCCAGCGGCGTGGTGCGCGCCAGCAGAATCATGAAATCGCTGTGCTGGATGCGGCTGATCCAGACCTTCTGGCCGTTGATGACGTACTTGTCGCCCTTCTTGACGGCCGTGGTCTTGATCTTGGTGGTGTCGGTGCCGGTGGTGGGCTCGGTCACACCCATCGATTGCAGGCGCCACTCGCCGCTGGCGATCTTGGGCAGGTACTTTTCCTTCTGCGCGGTCGAGCCATGGCGCAGCAAGGTGCCCATGTTGTACATCTGGCCGTGGCAGGCGCCGGAGTTGCCGCCGCAGCGGTTGATCTCTTCCATGATGACCGAGGCTTCCGTCAGGCCCAGGCCGGAGCCGCCGTATTCCTGCGGAATCAGCGCGGCCAGCCAGCCGGCCTTGGTCAGCGCCTCGACAAAGGTTTCGGGGTAGGCACGGGCCTCATCGACCTTGCGGAAATACTCATCGGGGAACTCGGCGCAGAGCGCACGGATGGCATCGCGGATTTCGGGGAAGTTGTTGGAGCCGGTATGTTCGATCATGGTTCTGGGTCGGGCGTTGGGGGTGGCGGCGCTTTCAGCGTCTGCGCCACCCGCCGGTGTTGGGAAAAGCGTTGTTGGTGGCGGCGCTCAGCGGATCTTGGCGGTGGCCTGCATCGTGAGCCAGCCCTCGTGGTCATGCGCCCAGAGCTTGATGGTCTTGCCATCGTCCTGGGGCTCGCCCAGCACGGTAAAAGGGTGCAGATCAAAGGTGGGGCGGATGGCCTTGAACGAGAAGTCGGTCAGCACGGCATCCGGCGCATTGCGGCGCAGCAGATCGACCAACAAGGTTGCGATCAGCGGGCCATGCACGATCAGGCCGGGGTAGCCCTCCTCCTGCGTGACATAGCTGCGGTCGTAGTGGATGCGGTGGCCGTTGAAGGTGAGCGCCGAGTAGCGGAACAGCATCACCGGGTCGGCATTGATCTCGCGCTTCCAGGCGGCCTGCGTCTGGGCGGCCGTGGGCTGGGGCACCGGGTCGCTGGGCTGGGCGGCGGCGCGGTAGACGATGTCATGCTCCTCGGTCAGCGCCAGGCCCCGGGCATTGCGGTAGCTGTGCTGCACCAGCACAAACAGCAGTTCGCCCGAGCGGCCCACCTTGTGGTCCACCGAGGCGATGCGCGAGACGCGCTCGACACTCTCGCCAATGCGCAGCGGGTTGTCTGCCTGCCACTGCAGGCGCCCGCCCGCCCACATGCGGCGGGGCAGCGGCACCGGGGGCAGAAAGCCGCCACGCGCCGGGTGGCCATCGGGCCCCAGCAGGCTTTGCCGCGCCATCGGCAGAAAGTTCATCCAGTGCCACAGCGGCGGCAGGCTGTCGCCATCCTGGGCCGGGGCATCATCGCGGTCCAGGGTGGCCGACAGGCCCGCCGCGGCCGTGCGGGCCACCAGGTCCTGCATGGTCTCGGTCTTGTTGATCCAGCTTTGCAAATGGGCGACCTGCTCGGCAGAGAGCGAGGCGGCAGAAGGTTCAGGGGTTTGCGACATGGTGGCACTGTCGCAGGCTGCGCCCGCCAGCGCAATCGCAGAGATTGGAACCTCTCCTTTTACAGCGGTGAAGACAGCGGGTTAACGCGCATTTGTGAGCCAGTCGTTTCAGTTTGCCAAAGACCTGCCTACGCATTTGCGAATTGGCAATGCGCTTAATGGACGGCATGCTGGTGGCATTCATCGACACACACAGATCCAAGGAAAAGCAGACATGTCCACCATGCTCGAAGGCAAAGTCGTTATCGTCACCGGTTCTGGCGGCGGCATCGGCCGTGATATGGCCCTGGCCATGGCCCAGCAGGGCGCCAAGGTCGTCGTCAACGACATCGGCACCTCCACCACCGGCGAAGGCCATGACGACGGCCCCGCGCAGCAGGTCGTCAACGAGATCAAAGCCGCCGGCGGCGAGGCCGTCGCCAATACCGACAGCGTCTCGGACGCCAATGCCGCGGCCAAGATCGTGCAATGCGCACTCGACAGCTTTGGCAAGCTCGACGGCATCGTCAACAACGCCGGCATCCTGCGGGACCGCTTCTTCCACAAGATGAGCGTGGACGAGTGGGACGCCGTCATCAAGGTCCACCTCTACGGCAGCTACTACGTGGCGCGCGCTGCGGCCAACCACTTCAAGGAGCAGGAGAGCGGCGCCATGGTGCACATGACCAGCACCTCCGGCCTGATCGGCAACTTTGGCCAGGCCAACTACTCGGCCGCCAAGCTGGGCATCGTCGCGCTGTCCAAGAGCATTGCGCTGGACATGGCCAAGTTCCATGTGCGCAGCAACTGCATCTCGCCCTTTGCCTGGAGCCGCATGATCGGCTCCATCCCCACCGACACGCCCGAGCAGCAGGCCCGTGTGGACAAGCTCAAGCAGATGACCCCCAACAAGATTGCGCCGCTGGCCGTCTACCTGCTGAGCGACCAGGCCAAGGACGTCAACGCCCAGGTGTTTGCGGTGCGCAATAACGAGATCTTCCTGATGAGCCAACCGCGCCCCCTGCGCTCGGTGCACCAGGGCGAAGGCTGGACGCCCGAGGACATCGCCTCGCATGCGATGCCGGCGCTCAAGTCCTCGTTTGTGCCGATGGAGCGGTCGGGGGAGGTATTTAGCTGGGATCCGGTTTGACTTGGACTTCCCCCTGAGCCGCTTTGCGGCTTCCCCCTTCTCTCACGCTGCGCGTGGGAAGGGGGACGGCACCCTCCGGGCGGGAGCGGCCCTTCGTCGGTGCCAGTTAGATCGGCTCTGCCAGTTTTTGGCGTGGCGTACGGTAGGTCGGGCGGTTATCTAACAACGCGGCCCTATAGGTGTGCTCTGACCGTTTCATAGATGCCCTTCGGTGGCGCTGCAAAACCTCCAGAACAGCCTCCTGCGCATATCCAGAGCCGATACCGAAGTTCCGTTTCCCTTCCGCCTTCGCACCACAACAACCCCAGAGACAACGACCATGACCATCAATTACCAGCAACTCAAGGCCCGGCCGTTTGCGCCGGTGCACCAGGATTATTCGCAGCGCGACACGATGCTGTATGCGCTGAGTCTGGGGGTGGGCAATGATCCGCTCGATACGCGCAATCTGCCGCTGGTCTACGAGGGCATGGCGCAGCCGCTGCAGGCGCTGCCGACGATGAGCTCGGTGCTGGGCTATCCGGGCTTTTGGGCCAAGGAGGCGGATACGGGGATTGACTGGGTCAAGCTGGTGCATGGCGAGCAGCGCACCACCATCCACCAGCCGCTGCCGGTGGGGGCCAAGGTGGTGGGCAAGACGCGGGTGACGCGGGTGATCGACAAGGGCGCGGGCAAGGGCGCGATTGTGGTCAGCGAACGCAGCCTGGAAGGCGAAGACGGCACGCGCTATGCCACCTTGGAGCAGGTCACGTTCTGCCGGGGTGATGGCGGCTACAGCGAAGCGCTGGGTGGCCAGCCCAGCGATGCCTCGCTGCCGGCACTGGCGCCCACGCCCGACACGGCACCGCGCTGGACCTATACCCACACGATCCGCCCCGAGGCTGCCCTGCTCTACCGCCTGATGGGCGATTACAACCCCCTGCATGCCGACCCCCAGGTGGCGCAGGCCGCTGGCTTTGACAAGCCCATCCTGCACGGCCTGGCCACCTACGGCATGGTCTGCCATGCGCTGGTGATGACCGCCTGCAATGGCGATGCCAGCCTGCTGCGCAGCATGCATGCGCGCTTTTCGTCGCCGGTGTTTCCGGGCGAGACCTTGCGCACCGAGGTCTGGCAGGAAGGCGATGCGCTGCAGTTCCGCGCGCTGGTGGTCGAGCGCGGCATTGTCGTGCTTAGCCATGGCAATGCCAGCCTGGCCGCTGCACAGCCATGAGCATGGGCCAAGGCCAGCAGATGGCGCTGGCAGACCTGGACCTGGCGCAGTTCATCCGCGCTGGCGACAGCATCGTCTGGGGCCAGTCGGCCGCCGAGCCGCTGTCGCTGATCCAGGCCTATGTGGCCCAGCGCCAGCGCTTTGCCCGCACCAGCGTTTTTCTGGGCATTGGCGGCGCAACCACCTTGCAGCCCGCGCATGCCGATGCCATCGACATGCGCGGCTATGCCGCTGGCGGCTCGCACCGCACGCTGGGCATGGCCGGTGTGCTCGATCCGATTCCCTGCCATTACTCACAAATACCGCAGCTGATCGCCAGCCGCCGCATCCCCATTGATGTGGTGTTTGTCCAGGTCTCGCCCCCCAATGCCGACGGCGACTGCAGCCTGGGCCTGGCCCATGACTACCTGGTCACTGCCATGCGCCATGCGCGCTGCGTGATCGCCGAGGTCAACGCCGATGTGCCCTGGGTGGCGGGAGCCAGCTTGCGCCTGGCCGATGTGGATGCCTGGGTGCAAAGCGACCAGGCCGTCGTCGACGTGCCTGCCGGCAAGATTGGCCCCGCTGAAGAGGCGATTGCGCAGCTGATCGCCAGCCGTGTGGAAGATGGCGCCACCTTGCAGCTGGGCATTGGCAACCTGCCCGATGCGGTGCTGCAGGCGCTGCAAGGTCACCGCGATCTGGGCGTGCACAGCGGCACCATTGGCGACCGCGTGGCGGACCTGGTGGAAGCCGGCGTCATCACCAATGCGCGCAAGGGCATCGATGTGGGCACCAGCGTCACCGGCCTGCTGATGGGCAGTGCCCGCACGCGGCGCTGGGCGCATCACAACGGCGCGCTGCGCATTGCCGGCACCGACTACACCCACAACGCCCGGGTGCTGGGCCAGACCCAGAAGCTCACCGCCATCAACTCGGCGATCGAGGTCGACCTAACGGGCCAGATCAATGCCGAAGTCGTGGCGGGCCAGTACCTGGGCGCGGTCGGCGGTGCGATGGACTTTCTGCGCGCCGCTGCCGCCTGCGATGGCGGCCTGCCGATTGTGGCGCTGCCCTCCACCGCGCGCGGCCAGTCGCGCATCGTCGCGCAGCTGTCCGGGCCGGTTTCCACACCGCGTGCCGATGCCGGCCTGATCGTCACCGAACACGGCATTGCCGACCTGCGCGGCCTGAGCCTGGGCCAACGCCTGCGCGCCATGCTGGCGATTGCCGCACCTGAACACCGAGACCTGCTGGCGGCCCAAGCGCGCCAGCAGCTGAATTGACTGAATTTTTCTGGAGAGATTGAAATGCGTAAAGCCGCCATCGTCACCCCCTTGCGAACCCCGGTGGGCACCTACGGGGGCAGCCTGCGCCCCGTCTCGGTCGAGGACCTGGCCGCCACCACCGTGCGTGCCGTGGTCGAGCGCAGTGGCATCGACCCCAGCCGCATCGACGATGTGGTGTTTGCCCAGTCCTATGCCAGCAGCGAAACGCCTTGCGTAGGCCGCTGGGCCGCGCTGCAGGCCGGCCTGCCGGTGGAAGTGCCCGGCATGCAGCTGGACCGCCGCTGCGGTGGCGGCCTGCAAGCGGTGGTCACCGCCTGCATGATGGTGCAAAGCGGCGCCGCCGATGTGGTGATCGCCGGCGGTGTGGAGAGCATGAGCAATATCGAGTACTACACCACCGATATGCGCTGGGGCAAGCGCGCCGGCAGCGTCACCATGTATGACCGCCTGGACCGGGGCCGCGAGCGCTCGCAACCGGTGGAGCGTTTTGGCGTCATCTCCGGCATGATCGAGACCGCCGAGAACCTGGCGCGCGACTACGGCATCAGCCGCGAAGAGGCCGACGCCTTTGCGCTGCGCAGCCACCAGCGCGCTGCCGCCGCCTGGCAGGCCGGCCGCTTTGATGCCGAGGTGGTGCCCGTCAGCGTGCCGCAACGCAAGGGCGAGCCCACGCTGTTCAGCCGTGACGAGGGCTTTCGCGCCGATGCCACGATGGATTCGCTGGGCAAGCTGCGCGCCTTGATGAAGGGCGGCACCGTCAGCGCCGGCAATGCCAGCCAGCAAAACGATGCCTCGGCCGCCTGCCTCATTGTCGCTGAAGACAAGCTCCAGGAGCTGGGCCTGACGCCGATGGCCAGCCTGGTGGGCTGGGCCGCCGCTGGCTGCGAGCCCTCGCGCATGGGCATTGGCCCGGTGCCCGCCGTCAAGAAGCTGCTGGGCAAGCTGGGCCTCTCGATGAACGACATGGACCTGGTCGAGATCAACGAGGCCTTTGCCTGCCAGGTGCTGGCCGTGCTGCAGGGCCTGGAATGGAATGACGCCGAGCGCCTGAATGTGAACGGCTCGGGCATCTCGCTGGGCCACCCGATTGGCGCGACCGGTGTGCGCATTCTGGCCACCTTGCTGCATGAGCTCGAACGCCGCAAGGGGCGCTACGGCCTGGAGACCATGTGCATCGGCGGCGGCCAGGGCATTGCCGCCGTGTTCGAGCGCTACTGAGCGCCCGCCACCCCCATCGCTTACAAAAAACCAGGAGACAAGACATGACCCTCATCCACCGCCGCGGCCTGCTGGCCGCCACGGCCGCAGCCGCCCTCAGCCTCTGCGCCTCTGTCCATGCCCAGGGGGGCCTGGGATCGGGCGCGCCGGTGCGCCTCATCGTCGGCTACTCGGCCGGCGGCCCCGTGGACCAGGGCGCACGCCTGCTGTCCATCGCGCTGTCCAAGGAGCTGGGCAGCACCGTCGTGGTCGACAACAAGACGGGCGCCAATGCCACCCTGGCCGGCAACGAAACTTCGCGCGCCAACCCCGATGGCCTGACCCTGTGGTTTGCCGCCAGCCCCACGATCACCATCAGCCCCAATGTGATGCGCAAGATGCAGTTCGACCCGGTCAAGGACCTGACCCCGATCGCACCGGTGCTGAGCTACTACAACGTGCTGGTGGCCAACAACAACGAGCCCTTCAAGACCACGCAGGCGCTGGTCGACTATGCCAAGGCCCACCCCGGCAAGCTCAGCTATGCCTCGGCCGGCGTCGGTGGCTCCAACCACCTGGGCACCTTGCTGTTTGCCAAGCGCAGCGGCATCGAGCTGAACCATGTGCCCTACCGGGGCAACGCACCAGCGATGACCGATGTGATGGGCGGCCAGATCAACATGATGATGGACATCATCAGCACCGCTGGCACCTATATCCACGGCAAGAAGGTGACCCCGATTGCCGTGACCTCGCCCCAGCGCAACCCGGCCCTGCCCGATGTGCCGACCTTTGCCGAAAGCGGCATCGAAGGCCTCAAGGGCTTTGATGTCGGCGGCTGGTACGCCGTCTACGGCCCCAAGGGCATGTCGCCCGAGCTGCAGATGCGCCTGAACAAGGCGATCAACGCCGCGCTGGCCCAGCCCGAGCTGAAGGCCAAGTACAAGGAGCTGGGCTACGACGAATGGACGGGCAGCCCCCAGACTCTCGTCGAACGCGCCGCCAAGGAACGCCAGATGTGGTCCACCGTGACCCAGGGCATTGTGGTGGATTGATAGGACCCAAGATGGAATTTCGCATTCACCAGTTTCTGGACCGCTGGCTGCAGGAGGCCCCTGACCGGCCCTTCATCTACCTGCCGGATCGCACCCTGAGCTATGCCGACCTGGGCCGCCTGGTCGATGCGCTGGAGGCGGAGCTGCGCGCGCTGCAGGTGCGCAGCGGCGACCGCGTGCTGGTGGTCGCCGAGAACTGCCCCGAGCATGCCGCGCTGCTGCTGGCCTGCAGCCGCGTCGGTGCCTGGGCCTGCGGCGTCAATGCCCGCATGGCGCCCGGCGAGGTGCGCGGCTTTGCCGACAAGGCCGATGCGCGGGTGGTCTACTTCACCGACCGCGTCTCCAAGGCCGCAGCCGCCCACGCCGAGCGCTATGGCGTCAGCCCCTCTTGCGTACCCGGCCTAGCCCACACCGCAGTACGCAGCGATGCGCTGGCCGAGCCTGAGCCCGACGGCAATCCGGTCGCCGCCATCATCTTCACCTCTGGCACCACCGGCACCCCCAAGGGTGTGCTGATGAGCCAGCGTGGTGTGGCGCACTTTGCCCGTGTCTCGGCCCAGTCGCGCAGGCTGGGGCCCGATGACAAGGTCTATGCCTTTGTGCCGATGACCCATATCTTTGGCCTGGGCACCGTGCTGCTGGCCTCGCTGTCGGCAGGGGCTGCGCTGGAGATGCGCAGCCAGTTCGAGCCCGCGGACCTGCTGGACGCGCTGGCCCACCATGGCATCACCCAGCTGCAAGGCCCACCCACCCTGTTTGCGCGCCTGCTGCAGTACTGCGAGCAGCATGGCATCAGCCAACCGGCGGCACCGCATCTGCGCTACCTCTACACCGGCGCCGGCCCGCTCGATCTGGCGCTGAAAACCAAGGTCGAGGCGCTGTTTGGCCAGACCCTGCACCACGGCTATGCGATGAGCGAATACGCTGGCTCGCTGCACCTGACGCGCATCGACGAGGCGCGCAGCGACACCAGCGCGGGCTACTGCATCGATGGCGCGGAGCTGCAGATCGTCGATCCGCACAGCGGCCGGCCGCTTCCGACCGGCGAGCGCGGCGAGATCTGGGTGCGTGGCACGGGTTTGATGCCCGGCTACTTCCGTGACCCCGAGGCCACGGCCGCCGCCTTGCGCGAAGGCGGCTGGTATGCCACCGGCGACCTGGGCGAGCTGCATGCCGATGGCGCGCTGTTCGTCGTCGGCCGCCTCAAGGAGATGATCATCCGCTCGGGCTTCAACGTCTACCCCAGCGAGGTCGAGCATACGCTGGGCAGCTTCCCCGGCATCCAGCGCGCCGCCGTCGTGGGCCAGAAAGAGGCCGATGGCAACGAGGCCGTGATCGCCTTTGTGGTGCAGGATGCCCGCCATCCACCCGATGCGCAGGCGCTGCAGGAACACCTGCGCGAACACCTGGCGCCCTACAAGCGGCCGGCGCGCATCATCGCCATCGATGAGCTGCCGGTGAATGCCAATGGCAAGGTGATGAAGCGCGAGCTGCAGGCCCGGCTGGAGGCCGAGCAGGCCGCTGCCGCGCCCGCAAGCGCTACGGCGTCGTAGCCGGCACGATCTGCTGCATGAAATCGTTCAGGCTGGCGGCAGACAACTCGCCCACGCGCTGGCCCTGCAGCTGGCCGCTGGCGTCATAGAACAAGGTGGTGGGCAGCGCGCGGCTGCCGGCCACCTCGCCCATGCTGTTGCGCGGATCGAGCAGCACCTGGCCATCGGGCAGGCCAAAGCCGCGTGCGGCCTTCAGCACCACCTCAGGCGCCTCTTGCTGGTTCACCCAGAGAAACTGCGCCTGCGGGTAGCGCTTTTGCGCCTCCAGCAGCGCAGGCATCTCGCGCACGCAAGGGGTACACCAGCTGGCCCAGAGGTTGATCACCACAGGCTTGCCCTTGAACTGGTCGAGCGCATGGGTTTGGGCATCGAGCGCCACCAGCGACAGCGGCGGCAAGGCCTTGGCGCTGGCGGAGAAGTTGTAGACCAGCGCATTGCCGCCCAGCCACAGCGCCGCAAACAGCGCCGCCGCACCCGCCAGCGGCTGCAACACCGCCTTTTTGCGCAGCCACAGCCACCACATATAGACAACCACCACCGCCAGCGCCGCCCAGGGCTCCCAGCCCCCATCGCGCACATTGAGCATCGACAGCGGCTGCGCCAGGTACTCATCGGCATAGCGGGCGACAAAGCCCAGGCGCGCCGCCACCAGCGCCAATAGCGGCAGCAGCCAGGCATGCGGCGTCGTGGACAGGCCGCGCTTGCGCGCCCAGCGCGCCAGCAGCATATCGGCCGCAAGCCATGCCAGCATCAAAATGACCAAACCCCAGGGCAGTGAGAACGGCCCGATCTGCAAACTTGCGCTCATCGTTGTATTTTTTAAAAACAGAAGGCGCTGGTGTGCGGGCACACCAGCGGCGAATCTGCTGTCTGAATACCTGGCGCGGTGTTTGGTTCCATCGCTCGGCCCCGCAGCAGGGGCCGGCGATGCAGCAGCAGCGGTTACTGGTCTTCGCTGACCAGCTTGATATTGCAGTAAGCCTGCAGCCCTTCAATGCCGCATTCCGAGCCCCAGCCGCTTTCCTTGACACCGCCAAAGGGCGCCTCGGCCATGGAGATGTTCAAGGTGTTGATGCCCAGCATGCCGGTTTGCACGCCGTTGGAGAGCTGCTGGCGCACGGCGCTGTCCTGCGTGAAGGCATAGGCCGCCAGGCCGTACTGCAGGCGGTTGGCGCGCTGCAGCGCTTCGTCCATGTCGGCGATGGGATTGATCAGCGCGACCGGGCCAAAGGGCTCCTCGTTCATCAGGCCGGCGTCTTCGGGCAGGTTGCTGATGACGGTGGGCTCCCAGAAGAAGCCCTTGCCGGGCATGCGCTTGCCGCCGGTGTGCAGGGTGGCGCCCTTTTCTTGCGCATCGGCGATCAGGCGGGTGAGGGCCTCGATGCGGCGCGGGTTGGCCAGCGGGCCCATCTGGCTACTCTCGTCCAGGCCATTGCCGACCTTGAGCTTTTTGGTGCGCTCGACAAAGGCGGTCACAAAGCTGTCGAACACATCGCGGTGTACATAAAAGCGCGTGGGCGAGATGCAGACCTGGCCGGCGTTGCGGAACTTGCCGGCGACCAGGGCGTCAGCGGCCTTGTTGATATCGGCATCCTTCCAGACGATGACCGGCGCATGGCCGCCCAGCTCCAAGGTCGCGCGCTTCATGCTCTTGGCGGCATGCGAGGCCAGCATCTTGCCCACGGCGGTGGAGCCGGTGAACGAGAACTTGGCCACCTCGGGCTGGTCGAGCAGGTAGCCCGAGACCTCGGCGGGCACGCCAAACACCATGTTCAGCACACCGGCGGGCAGGCCGGCATCGTGCAGCACGCGCACCAGCTCCTGGGCGGTGGCAGGGGTTTCCTCAGCGGGCTTGAGCACCAGGGTGCAACCCGCAGCCAAGGCGCCGGCGATCTTGCGCGCGGGGGTGATGGCCGGGAAGTTCCAGGGCGCAAAGGCGGCGCAGACGCCGACGGGCTCATGGTGCACGGCAATGCGCTGGGTCGGGGTCTTGCCCGGCACCAGGCGGCCATAGTTGCGGCGGCCTTCTTCGGCATACCAGTCGTAGGTGTCGGCAGCGGCCAGCACTTCGAGCTTGGCTTCGCGCACGGGCTTGCCCTGCTCCAGGGTCATGCAGCGGGCGATATGGTCGGCACGCTCACGGATCAGGCTGGCGGCCTTGCGCAAGATGTCCGAGCGGGCCAGTGGTGAGGTGCGCTTCCAGCCTTCAAACGCTGCGTTGGCGGCCTGCAGGGCGGCCTGCAGATCGGCGGCGCTGGCATGGGGCAGCTGGCCCAGCGTGGATTCATCAAGCGGGTTGATGACCGGCTCGCTCTTGCGGCCGTCGGCGGACAGCCATTGGCCGTTGATAAACAGTTGCAACTGTGGATAAGCTTGGGACATGCTGGGCTCCTGCAAGGGGGTTTGGAATGCATAACGCGGTCTTTCAGCGCTGAAGACCGCGTTGCCTGTGGATAAGTCTGTGGTTACTTCTTCACGAAACCACACTTGCCATCGGCCATGGGCCGGAAGGCCTGGTCACCCGGGATGGTGGCCAGCACCTTGTAGTAATCCCAAGGGCCTTTGGATTCCTCGGGCGACTTGACCTGCACCAGGTAGAGGTCGTGCACCATGCGGCCGTCCTCACGCACATGGCCGTTCTGGCTGAAGAAATCCTCGATCTTGTTGGACTTGAGGTACTTGGTCACCGCTGGGCCGTCGTCGGTCTTGGTCGCGGCCACGGCCTTCAGGTACTGGGTCACGGCCGAGTAGGTACCGGCATGCACCATCGAGGGCATGGTCTTCTTGCCCATGCGCTCAAAAAAGCGCTGCGAGAAGGCGCGCGTCTCGGGGGTGCGGTCCCAGTAGAAGGCGGTCGCAAAGGTCAGGCCCTGCGCGGTCTTGAGGCCCAGCGAATGCACGTCCTGGATGAACATGAACTGCGGCGCTACCGTCTGCTTTTGCATCAGGCCAAACTGCTTGGCCGACTTGATCGCATTGATGGTGTCATTGCCCGCGCTCACCAGGGTGACCACCGAGGCTTTCGACTCTTGCGCCTGCAGCACGAAGGATGAGAAATCGCTGGCATTGAGCGGGAAGTTGGTGCGCCCCACGATCTTGCCGCCGCCCTTGCTGACGATATTGGTCACCGTCTCGGCGCCAGCCTTGCCGAAGGCATAGTCCACCGCCATGATGTACCAGTCCTTCTTGCCTTTTTCCAGCATCGCGTGGGCCACGCCGCTGGCCATCGCATAGGTGTCATAGGTGTAGTGGATGCCGGTGGGGATGCAGGCTTCGCTGGTCAGCGCATCCGATGCGCCGCCCGAGGTCAGCACCAGCTTGTTGCGCTCCTTGGCCAGGTTGTAGACCGCCATCGCGACGGCCGAGTTGTTCAGGTCCACCACCACATCCACGCCATCGGTATCGAACCAGGTGCGTGCGCGGCTGGCGCCGACATCGGCCTTGCCCTGGTGGTCGGCAAACACCACCTCGATCTTCTTGCCCCCGACCGTGCCGCCAAAGTCCTCGACCGCCATGCGCGCGGCTTCGAGCGAGCCCCGCCCTGCGGTATCGGCATAGGGGCCGGACATATCGCTGAGCACGGCAATCTTGATGACATCGTCAGAGATGCCCTGCGCTTGCGCGCCCGTCGTGCAGCATGCGGCCATGGCCAAAGCCAGCGCGGTCATTTTCATGGTCTTGTCTCCGGTTTTATAGAAAGCGTTTGACAGACGATGCTAGAGATTTCTGGCCCCCTGGTTTCTGCATTTGCCAAGCGCCGCCTTAGCCTGCGCCAAAGCCTAGAAAACCCTGATACCCACAGAAGCGAAAGCAGTGTCACCCAGGTTCGTCAAGCGCGGCCAAACCCCCTCTTCGGCAACCAATAATTGCGTGCAGCAGGCAATGGGGCCATGCTTCACCATCCGCTATCTCCTCAGAAAGATTCCGCAATGACACCCTCGATGTCAAGCCAGTACCAGGCTGCATTGGATACGGGCAGCTTCCAGATTCAGCGCTGCAAGGCCTGTGCCCAGGCCATCTTCTACCCCCGTGAGCTGTGCCCGCATTGCGGCAGCGATGCGCTGGCCTGGGAGCAACCCAGCGGCCAGGGCACGGTCTACTCGACCACAGTGATCCGCCGCAAGGCCGAGGCCGGTGGCGACTACAACGTCGCGCTGGTGGACCTGGCAGAGGGCCCGCGCATGATGAGCCGCGTCGAAGGCATGGCACCGGCCGATGTGAAGATCGGCATGGCGGTGAAAGCCGAAGTCATCGCGCACAACGGCAAGGGCCTGGTGGTGTTCAAAGCCGCATAACGAGGGATAAAAACATGGCACAAGTACATACCAGCAGCGGCCTGCGCGCGCTGCGCGGCAAGGCCGCCATCACCGGCGTGGCCACCTATGGCTGCGGCGAAGCCCCGGGCTCGGACGATATGCTGCTGCTCGCCCGCGCTGCACACGCCGCCGTGGCCGATGCGGGCCTGACGATGCAGGACATCGACGGCCTGGCCACCTGCAGCGTCAACGCCACCATGTGGCCCATGCCGGTGATCGAGCACCTGGGCATCTACCCGAACTACATCAACGGCACCATGGTGGGCGGCTCCAGCTTTATCGCCCACCTGCTGCCGTCGATCATGGCCTTGGAGGCCGGCCAGTGCAAGCATGTGCTGGTCTGCTACGGCAGCGCCCAGCGCTCTGCTGCCTTTGGCCGCAAAGAATCGACCGCTGCGCGCAAGTTCATGGACCCGCAGCCTTTTGAGCACCCGTTTGAGCCCACGATGCCGGTCGCGGCCTATGCGATGGCTGCGGCGCGCCATATGCACCAGTACGGCACCACGCGCGAGCAGCTTGCGGCCGTCGCCGTCTCGGCGCGCCAGTGGGCGCAGAAGAACCCCGAAGCCTTCATGCGCGATCCGCTCTCCATCGAGCAGGTGCTGGGCGCGCGCATGGTGGCCGATCCCTTCACCGTGCGCGACTGCTGCCTGGTGACCGATGGCGGCGGCGCCTTTGTGCTCAGCCGCGCCGAAGATGCCCAGCGCGGCCCGAACGCGCCCATCTATGTGCTGGGCAATGCGACCGCTTGCTGGAACCGCCAGATCTCGTCGATGCCCGACCTCACCGTCACCGCCGCAAGCCAGTCGGGCGCGCAGGCCTTTGCGATGGCGGGCCTGACGGCGCAGGACATGGATGTGGTCGAGCTCTACGACGCCTTCACCATCAACACCCTGCTCTTCCTGGAGGACCTGGGCTTTGTCAAAAAGGGCGAGGCCGGTGCCTTTGTTGCCAGCGGCGCGATTGCACCGGGCGGCAGCCTGCCGGTCAACACCAATGGCGGCGGCCTGTCCTGCGTGCACCCGGGCATGTACGGCATCTTTGCGCTGATCGAGGCAGTGCGCCAGCTGCGCGGCAACTGCGGCGAGCGCCAGGTGGCGGGCGCCCAGCTCGCACTGGCCCACGGCAATGGCGGCACCCTGTCCAGCCAGGCCACAGCGATTTTGGGTACGGCGGCAACGCTCTAAAGCCCTGCAACAGAGAACCATCCATGATCCGAGACCAAGAAACCCTGGACGCGCTGCTCGACAGCGTGCGCCGCTTTGTACGCGAGCGCCTGGTGCCCGCCGAGAACGAAGTTGCCGAGACCGACGAGATCCCCGAAGCCATCGTGCAGGAGATGCGCGATCTGGGCCTGTTCGGCCTGACCATTCCTGAAGCGTTCGGCGGCCTGGAGCTGACGATGGAAGAGGAAGTGCATGTGCTGCTGGAGCTGTGCCAGACCTCGCCCGCCTTCCGCTCGGTGATCGGCACCACGGTGGGCATCGGCTCGCAAGGCATCCTGATGGATGGCACCGATGCCCAGAAGGCCGAATGGCTGCCGCGCCTGGCCACCGGCGAGGTGATCGCCTCGTTTGCGCTGACCGAGCCCGAAGCCGGCTCGGACGCGGCCTCCCTGCGCACCACCGCCGTCAAGCAGGGCGACCACTACCTCGTCAACGGCACCAAGCGCTTCATCACCAATGCGCCCCATGCCGGCATGTTCACCCTGATGGCGCGCACCAACCCTGCCGACAAGGGCGCCGGGGGCGTGTCCTCCTTCATCGTCGATGCCAAGAGCCCGGGCATCAGCTTTGGCAAGTACGACAAGAAGATGGGCCAGCGCGGCGCCCACACCTGCGATGTGATCTTTGACAACGTCAAGGTGCCCGCAGCCAACCTGATTGGCCTGCAAGAGGGCCGGGGCTTCAAGACCGCGATGAAGGTGCTGGAAAAGGGCCGTATCCACATCGCCGCCGTAGCGGTGGGCTGCGCCAAGCGCATCCTGCGCGATGCGCTGCAGTACTCGCTCGAGCGCAAGCAGTTTGGCCAGGCGATCTGCGACTTCCAGCTGGTGCAGGCCATGCTGGCTGACAGCCAGGCCGAGCTCTATGCCGCCGAGTGCATGACCATCGACGCCGCGCGCCGCCGCGATGCGGGCCAGAACGTCTCGACCGAGGCATCGAGCGCCAAGATGTTTGCCACCGAGATGTGCGGCCGCGTGGCCGACCGTGCGGTGCAGATCCTGGGCGGCTCGGGCTATATGGCCGAGTACGGCATCGAGCGCTTCTACCGCGATGTGCGCCTGTTCCGCCTCTACGAGGGCACCACCCAGATCCAGCAGATCATCATTGCGCGCAACATGGTGCGCGACGCCAAGGCCGCCGCATGAGCACCACCCCACCCCGCCAGCAGCTGAGCATCGAGGACCTCAACACCCGCGTGCCCTTTTTGCGCCTCATCGGCGCGCGCCAGGACCCGAACTTTGAAGACGGCATCGTGCGCGTGCACCTGCCCGACCTGCGCGAGGAGCTGTGCAACCAGCTGCCCGCCGCGCATGGCGGCATCCTGATGACCCTGCTCGACGTGGCCATGTCGCGCGCTGCCGTGCTCGCGCCCGGCGCGCCGTCAAGCACCGCCGTCACCGTCGAGATGTCCTCGCGCTTCATCTACCCGGGCCGTGGCCCGCTGGTCGCCGAAGGCTGGGTCATCAACCAGGGCCGCTCGCTGTGCACCTGCCAGGCCAACATCTACGACGCCAACCGCCGCATCCTGGCCACCGCCCAAGGCACCTTCAAATACTGGAAAGCCCACGCCTACGACAACACGGCCGAACCCAGTGCATAACTGAGGGGAAAAGCACAGCCATGTGCATAGTTTTGTGGATAAGCCACCAACTTATCCACGACCCACCAGAAATCCACCGACTTACCCCCAACGAAAACGCGACCCGAAGGTCGCGTTTGTTTTTGGAGAACCGAATAGGGAACCCAACAGTGGAATTCGGTTTTCAACAGCAAAGTCAGCAGCGCGCGCAGCGCCCAAGCCACCCACCCCAATGGCGAGATGGGCCCGCAGGCTAGGCGTGGGGCCGCAGACAATACTTTGGTATGGCAAGGCGCCACAACAACGCATGCGGGCCCATATCGCCACCCCCATACGAAAACCACCCAAGCCCCAGCCAGACTAAGCATTCGCCGCAGCACACATGCACCACGAACAAACACTTCAGACCTAGAAAACTTACTTATCCGGCAGCTCGATCTTCACTTCCAAGACTTCGAGATTGTCTTGTCGTTCGAGATTGACGCGGACGTCATCTGGGTTGATGGAGACATACTTGGCAATGACAGCCATCAGCTCCTTCTGCAGCGCAGGCAGATAGTCTGGCTGGTTGTTGCTACGGCCCGTGCGCTCACGCGCCAAAATAATCTGCAGCCGCTCCTTGGCGACCGACGCGGTCTTTTTCTTTTCACCCAAGAACAGGGACAGCAAGGACATTGAACTTACCTCCCAAAAATGCGTTTGAAGAAACCAGGCTTTTGCGCATCGGTAAAGCGCATCGGCTTGTCTTCACCCAAAAAGCGTGCCACCACATCCTTGTAGGCTTCGGACACATCGGTCTGGTTCAGGTTGATCGCAGGCGTGCCCTGGTTGGACGCCTGCAGCACCGATTCCGACTCGGGAATCACACCGATCAGCGGAATGCGCAGAATGTCCTGGATATCTTCCAGCGACAGCATCTGGCCGTCCTGCACCCGGTTGGGGTTGTAGCGCGTGATCAGCAAGTGCTCCTTGATCGGATCGCCGCCATCGACGGCGCGCTTGGTCTTGGAACTGAGCATGCCCAGAATGCGGTCCGAGTCACGCACGGACGACACCTCAGGGTTGGTGACCACCAGCGCCTCGTCAGCAAAGTGCATCGCCATCAGCGCGCCGCTCTCGATACCGGCGGGCGAGTCGCAGACGATGAAGTCAAAGTCCATCGCCGCCAGGTCCTTGAGGATCTTCTCGACCCCGTCCTGCGTCAGCGCATCCTTGTCGCGCGTTTGCGAGGCGGCCAGGATGTAGAGGTTCTCCAGCTGCTTGTCCTTGATCAGCGCCTGGTTGAGGTTGGCCTCGCCCTGGATCACATTGATCAGGTCATAGACCACACGGCGCTCGCAGCCCATGATCAGGTCCAGATTGCGCAGGCCGACATCGAAGTCGATCACCGCAGTCTTGTGGCCGCTCAGTGCCAGTCCGGCCGCAAAGCTTGCACTGGTGGTAGTTTTTCCAACTCCGCCCTTGCCGGAAGTTACAACGACGATTTTTGCCATCTTTCGATCCGATCCCTTTACGTCCTCAAATGTCCAAAGCCCGGTGCGGGCCGTCCCCGTGCGCCTGTCACAGCGGCTCGATCAACAGTTTCTCACCTTCAAGCCGCACCACGGCTGCCTTGCCCGACAGCTCGGCGGGCCAATCCGACTCGACCGTGCGGTAGATGCCCGCGATGGACACCAGCTGCGGCTCAAAACAGGTGCAATAAATACGTGCACTCTTGTCCCCCCGGGCGCCGGCCACGGCCCGGCCCCGCAAGGGCCCGTAGACATGGACGTTGCCATCGGCAATCACCTCGGCGCCGTAGCTGACGATGGCGTTGACGATCACATCGCTGCCCGCCGCATAGACCTGCTGGCCCGAGCGCATCGGTTTGTCGACCCGCATGGTCGCCTTGGCCGGCAGCTGCACTTCCTTGATGACCTCGACTTCGACCTCGCGCACTTCGGGCTCGGCCGCCTTGCGCGCCGGTGGCGCCTCGGGCGCGGCAATCAGGCCGGCCGCATAGGCACTGGCCATCTGCGCCTCGCTGCCGCCGCGCACCGCCACCGGTGTGGTGCGGTACTGGCGCAGCAAGGCCACCAGGGCGGCAAAGTCGATGTCCTCATCGGCCTCGCGCAGCTGCGCCAGATCGACCAGCACCGGGTCATGGTCGAAAAAGGCGGAATCGCTGCCAAAACGCTCGGCAAACTCCTGCGCCAACTGCTCCAGGTCGGCCGAACGCAGAGCGAACGCAACCACCGGCAACTGGGCGCTTTTCATATCGAAACCGCTGCGCTGGGTCGTTTCACCTGACATGGTTATAAGCCGATCTAGTTACTGGACATGAATCGGCAAAGTGTAACCTGCCTGACGTGAATCGCCGCGGCCGGTCTGCCGTTTTGCCCGGATTGACAACACTCTTTTACCAATGAAGCCGCGCTTACGGGCGGATACAGAGTGCCATAAAAAAGGGCGCTTGCGCGCCCTCAAAGAATGCCACAACCCGTCAAGGCTTGAGCTGGAAACCGCAGTGGCCGCAGAACACATCGTCGGCCGCCACCACTTCAAAGCAGCTGCGGCAGCGCAGCAACGGCTCGGAGGCCGCCGGTGCCGCTGGCGCTGCTGTAGGCGGCAAGGCCGATGCGGCTGCCGCACCGCCTGCTACCGCTGCAGTACCCAGGCCGGCTGCTGGCGCTGGCGCCACAGGGGCTTGCACCGGGGCAGGAGCCACCACGGGCGCCGGGGCTACAGGAGCCGGAGCGACAGGGGCTGGTGGCTGCACAGGCGCAGGCGCGGGTACCGGCGCGGCCACCGGTGCAGGGACTGGCGCCACGGGCGCTGCAGGTGCAGCAGATGCGACCGGCGCAGGTGCCGGGGCAAAGATATCGTGGTGCGATGCCACCGGTGCGGAAGGCGTCACTGGCGCCACAGGCGCTGCCGGGCCACGCGCCGCAGCACCCTGGTGGCCATGGCCATCCATATGCGCGGCATGGCGCACCTTGTCGGCCGCTTCACGGGCCATGCCCTGGGCCTGGCGGGCCTTTTCGCGCGCCAGGTCAATGCCGGCCTGCAGGCTCTCTTCGGTGCCCTGCTCATCAAGACCGTCGGTGACCATCAGGTAGATGATGTTCACGCCCATGATCATCACCTGCATGGTCAGCGCCATGAGCACCGCAAACAGGATCACGGTCGACAGGGTGCCGGCCAGCATATGGCCGCTGCTGGCCATCGCGCCAAAGGCGGCGGAGTTGCCCATGCCGCCCATCGAGGCCATCATGCTCGGGCCAATCACGCCGCTGGCAATGGCCGTCATGTAGGCAAAGCCGGGGATAAAGCCGGTGAACACCACCAGGGTGATCACGGTGATGACGATGTAGAGCGCCAGCAGCATCAGCACCAGTGGCACCAGGCGCGTGCGCACGACGGCCACCACCAGCGATACTGCGCGGCGCAGCGAGCGGCCATCCCAGATCGCGGGCGCGAGCAGGGGCGCCGCCACCCAGTACAGCGCGATGAAGAACACCGAGGCGGCGATCACCATCACCGGGTGGGCAAAGAACAGCAGGATCGGTCCGATGAACGGGATCTTGCAGACGAAATACACAATGGCCGCCACCAGGCACAGGCCCAGCACCACGGCCAGCACCAGCAGACCAAACAGGATAAAGCGCGGCACACACAGCAGGCCCGCCCGGATCGCGGCGGCAACGCTGCGCTGCTCCACATCCTTGGCCTTGTCCTGCAGCAGGATGCCGACAGCCGACATGCCGGCCGAGAACACCACCGAGGCGATGACCAGGAACAGCAGCGCCAGCAGCATGCTGCCCGCACGGGTTGCCAGCATCTGGCCGCCCACCATCACCAGCCCTCCGGCCAGCCAGGTCAGGAACGACAAGCCGAGCACACGCCACTGGGTCAGCCCCTCGGCCGCTCGCATCAGTTGGCCAAAGTCAATGGACTTCAACATCGATTGGGGAGAAGACATCTGCGATTCCTTCGTCGTTTTTACCGTATAGCTGCTCCGCCATGGCCCGCGCAGGCGCGTTCATGGCGGAGATGGAGGGATGGGCCGCCTGCTCAGTCGATGCGGCTGGGCCAGGGCTTGGCCTGGATCACGAAGTGCTCGACACCGGCGGGCACATTCTTGTCGGCGGATTTCTTGACCTCGACCGGGTTGCCGGCCTCGGTGGGCGCGGTGCCGGAATTGGTGTTGACCTTCTTGGCGCGCAGATCGCGCGGCGAGACGGTCACATAGATCGTCGCGCCGCCGCGGTTGTCGGCCATCATCGTGGCGATGTCCTTGATGGCGACCATCGCATCCTTGTGCTCCTGGCGCGACTTGGCGGCCCAGGGCAGATCGAGCGAGACCGAATCGAGCACCGGCATGGCGCGCGTGGCGGGCGCCTGGCTGGTGCTGAAGACCTGCTCGGTCGTCATGGTCTTGCTGCCTTCCTTGATGCGCTGCTTGGCAGGCAGGGCCGACATGGCCTCGACGGCCCGCAGGCGCAGGGCCTCGGCTTCATCGATCTCGCCCTTCATCTTCTGCTCCCAGGTCAGCAGTGCAGGTGGCACGGCAGGCTCACGGCAGCCGGGGGGCGATGCGACACCGCATTCGACCTGCACCGGCACAGCCGGCGCCGGAGCCGGCGCGGGTTCTGGCGGAGGGGCTGCACAACCGGCCAGCGCGAGCACCGACACCAGGGCGGACATTTTCATCAACAGCTTCACAAGGCTCTCCTTCAATTCAGCAAATCATCCAAGGTCTGTTTGCGCGCCGGCTTGCGCACCGCCGGGCGGGCCGGTGCAGGTGCCGGGGCGGGCGCTTCTTCCACCGCCACGGCAGCGGCTGCCGCGTCCTCGGCGGGCGCTGGCGCCAGCAGCGTTTCATTGGGGGCGAGTGCGGCATCGGTCGCGACCATCGCAGGCGCTGCGGACTCTACCGGCACGGCCGCATCGGCGGCCACGGGCTGGGCGGGCGCAGCAGGGGCGGAGACGCTGGGCGCTGCCACCGCGCCACCGGCCGGGCGCCCTTGCTGGCTCTTCCACCACCAGGCGCCGCCACCGGCCAGGACAGCGACGCCCAGCAGCGCCAGCACGATGCGCAGCCCCTGGCCACTGGGGGGCTGGGGGGCTTCGGGCATGGGGTTGCGCAGCTGCGCGCTGGCACGTGGCCGCACAGGGGTATCGGGGGCAACGGGAGGGGCACGCCTGGCAGCGGCATCGGTCTCCCACAAGGGCACCTCGGGATCGCGCAGTGCGGGCGCAGGCACGGCCGCTGTCGGGCTTGCCGCCGCTCCGCCAATCACCATCGCGGCGCTGGTCTGGATGCGCTCGCCCGGCGGCAGGCTCGAGGGCGGCAGGGAGCTGTCCTGCACATTGCCAAAGACCAGGATGGCCTTTTCTTCGGCCACGCTCAGCGGGGCATCCCAGTCGGGGGCCGTGTCCTGAAATCCAGGGGTTTCTTCAAAACGGCATCCACACTGCTTGCAAAACAACGCCTGGCCCTTGCACAGCGCGCCGCAATCGGGGCAGGTGGCGTAGGCGGCCACCGGCGCAGCCGGCATATTGCGCGGGCTGGCTGCGGCCTCGGGCGCCACGGCGGTCTGCAGCTTGCAGCCGCATTTTCGACAAAATTTGGCGCCGGCGGCCAATGCCTCGCCACATTGCACACAGTTCATGGAAACCCTCTCTCCCTAAACAAACAGGTTGCTGCTAGCAACCTACCGTATTTGTTATCAATGTCATTGTGATTATCTATCGCATTGGCCAAACAAGCCAGTGTCAGCACACCACAGACTTGCACGGTCATTGCCGCTGGGGCCCCTGCAGTCCCCGCCCTGGCCCTGCTTAGAGAGTTTCCCTCTCTCTACAAGGCTTGGCAAATTCACTATGATGCAGCACCTTTTCTCTCGCTCGCCTGCAACTGCCCCTCCCGGAGCAGCCCTGCCTGCGGCCTGCCAAAACCATGTCTGATTCCTTCCTTCCCCGCTGGCGTGAAGTGCGCCCCGGCGCTGACGATGTCGTCGCACCCGACGAGCGCCTGCCCTGGCCACAAACCTCGATCATGGGGGTGCAGCATGTCATCGCCATGTTTGGCTCGACCATTCTGGCGCCCATTTTGATGGGTTTTGACCCCAATGTCGCCATTTTGATGAGTGGCGTCGGCACTTTGATCTTCTTTTTGATCACCGGCGGGCGCGTGCCCAGCTACCTGGGATCGAGCTTTGCGTTCATCGGCGTGGTGATTGCCGCCACCGGCTATGCCGGCTCCGGGCCTAATGCCAACATCGGCATGGCGCTGGGCGGCATCATCGCCTGCGGCCTGCTCTACACCTTGATCGGCTTTATCGTGCAGGCGGTGGGCACCGGCTGGATCGAGCGCTTCATGCCGCCGGTGGTGACGGGCGCGATCGTGGCCGTGATCGGCCTGAACCTGGCCACGGTTCCCGTCAAGAACATGGCCAGCAACAACTTCGAGAGCTGGATGCAGGCGATGACCTTTGTCTGCGTCGGCATGGTGGCCGTGCTCACCCGGGGCATGGTGCAGCGCCTGCTGATCCTGGTGGGCCTGATTGCCGCAGCCATCCTCTACGCCATCCTGACCAATGGCATGGGCCTGGGCAAGCCGGTGGATCTGTCGGGCCTGGCCACGGCCGCCTGGATCGGCATGCCCAATTTCTCTGCCCCCCAGTTCAGCCCGCAGTCGATGGTGCTGATCGCCCCGATCGTGATCATCCTCGTGGCCGAGAACCTGGGCCACATCAAGGCCGTGACGGCCATGACCGGCCGCAACCTGGACCAGTACATGGGCCGGGCCTTCATCGGTGACGGCGTGGCCACGATGGTCAGCGGCGGCGTGGGCGGCACGGGCGTGACCACCTATGCAGAAAACATCGGTGTGATGGCGGCCACCCGCATCTACTCCACCGCGGTGTTCATGGTCGCAGGCCTCATTGCACTGCTGCTGGGCTTCTCGCCCAAGTTCGGCGCGCTGATCCAGGCGATTCCACTGCCCGTCATGGGCGGTGTGTCCATCGTGGTGTTCGGGCTGATTGCGGTGGCCGGCGCCAAGATCTGGGTGGAAAACAAGGTGGATTTCTCGCAGAACAAGAACCTGATCGTTGCGGCGATCACCTTGATCATCGGCACCGGTGACTTCACCCTGAAGTTCGGCAGCTTTGCGCTGGGCGGCATCGGGACCGCGACCTTTGGCGCGATCATCCTCTACCAACTGCTCAACCGCAGCGACAAGCGCTGAGCGGCACGCCAACGCATCCCCAAGCCCGGTTGTCCCGGGCTTTTTTATGCGCTAAATTGTTGCAGTGCAACAATAAATTGCCTGCGCAGTAGCACTTATCCACAATCGGGTATTCCCGGATCCTCAATGGTTTCGGGTGCAACGACTGCTAAGATTTGCCCGCCTCGCAGCCCAGCCATTGCCGCCGGGCAGCATCTGTAGACAATAACGAAAACACCTTCCTGGAGTCTCCCCCCATGTCGTTGAATGACCGTGTGCGCTGCAGCGCGCTGCACTCCCGCATCATGTCCGCAGCCGACGCGGCCGCCCTGATCCCTGCTGGCGCCAATGTAGGCATGAGCGGCTTCACCGGCGCAGGCTATCCCAAGGCCCTGCCCCAGGCCATCGCAGCCCATGCCAAGGCCGAGCATGCCGCCGGCCGGCCCTACAAGATCAATGTCTGGACGGGCGCCTCCACCGCTGCAGAATGCGACGGCGTGCTGGCCGAGGCCGCTGCCATCGGCCAGCGCCTGCCCTTCAACACCGACCCGATCGCGCGCAAGTCCATCAATGCCGGCGACATCGACTTCATCGACATGCACCTGTCCCACGTCGCCCAGCACGCCTGGTTCGGCTTTCTGGGCCACATGCATGTGGCGGTGGTTGAAGTGCTGGGCATCACCGCCGATGGCCTGCTGATCCCGTCGACCGCCGTGGGCAACAACAAGACCTGGCTGGAGATTGCCGACAAGGTGATCCTGGAGGTGAACACCAAGCCGCCCGCCAAGATGGAAGGCATGCACGACATCTACTACGGCACCGCCATCCCGCCGCGCCGCGTGCCCATCCGCATGACCCATGCCGATGACCGCATTGGCGAGGGCTACCTGAAGGTGGACCTGGACAAGGTCGTCGCCGTCGTCGAGACCCACAAAGGCGACCGCGACAATGTGTTTGCTGCGCCGGACGCCAACTCCAACACCATTGCCGCCTCCATCATCGACTTTCTCTCGCACGAGATGAAGATGGGGCGCCTGCCCCAGGAGATGCTGCCCATCCAGTCGGGCGTGGGCAATGTGGCCAATGCGGTGCTGGCCGGCCTGCTCACCGGCCCTTTCGACAACCTGCTGGGCTTTACCGAAGTGCTGCAGGACGGCATGCTGGACCTGCTGCGCACGGGCAAGATGGCGCGCGCCTCGGCCACCTCCATCTCGCTGTCGGCGGCTGCCTACCGCGATTTCGAGGAGAACATCGACTTCTACCGCGAACGCATCATCCTGCGCCCGCAGGAGATCTCCAACCACCCCGAGCTGGTGCGCCGCCTGGGCGTGATCGCGATGAACTCGATGATCGAGGCCGACATCTACGGCAATATCAACTCCACCCATGTGATGGGCTCGAGCATGATGAACGGCATTGGCGGCAGTGGTGACTTTGCGCGCAACGGCTACCTGTCGTTCTTCGTCACGCCCTCGGTGGCCAAGAACGGCCATATCTCCTGCATCGTGCCCATGTGCTCGCATGTGGACCATACCGAGCACGACACGCAGATCATCGTTACCGAGCAGGGCCTGGCCGATCTGCGCGGTCTCTCGCCCCGGCAACGCGCCAAGCTCATCATCGAGCGCTGCGCGCACCCGGACTTCCGCCCCATGCTGCAGGACTATGTGGACCGCGCGATGCACCAGTCTGCCGGCCTGCACACGCCCCATATCCTGACCGAGGCGCTGTCCTGGCACCAGCGCTACCTGGATACCGGATCGATGAAAACCGCCTGATTCCGGACCCTGACCCCGTTTCCATGCCCCGCCAGCCCTCGCTGCGCGGGGCTTTTTGCATCTGTCTCCGACGCAATAGCGGCAGCGGGCGCTGCGGCGCACAATAGCGGCGATCCATGGAATATGCTATGGAAAATACCGCAGCAGCCGTTGATAAAGCTGAACATACAGCTATCAAAAGCGAAGCACCTTAGCCACCCGTCCTACCCATAACAGCATCGGAGACCAAATATGGACACCCTGGAACAGCGCACCATCTCCAAGATCAGCTGGCGGCTCTTGCCGCTGCTCATGGTCTGCTACTTCATCGCCTACCTCGACCGCGTCAATATCGGCTTTGCCGGGGCCAGCATGTCCAAGGACCTGGGGTTCTCGGCAGCGGTCTTTGGCAGCGCGGCCGGTATCTTCTTTCTGTCGTACTTTCTCTGTGAAGTGCCCAGCAACCTGGCACTGGAAAAGTTTGGCGCGCGCAAATGGATTGCCCGCATCATGTTCAGCTGGGGCGTGCTCTCGGCTGGCCAGGCCTGGGTGGACAGCGCCACCAGCTTCAATGTGGTGCGCTTTCTGCTGGGGATTGCCGAGGCGGGCTTTTTCCCCGGCGTGATCTTCTACATCACGCTGTGGTTCCCGGCCGCCTACCGGGCGCGCATCGTTGGCTGGTTCATGTTCGCCATTCCGATCTCCACGGTGATCGGCGCGCCCATCTCCGGCTTTATCCTTGATATGGACGGTATGGGCGGCATGCACGGCTGGCAGTGGCTGTTCATCCTGGAAGCGCTGCCCGCGATCTTCCTGACCTTTGTCGTGCTGTTCTACCTGCCCGATGGCCCGCAGGATGCCAAGTGGCTGAGCGACGAGGAACGTGCCTGGCTGGCCCAGACCCTGACGGCCGAGCGCCAGAATCGTGAATCCATCCACAAGATCTCCTGGAAGCAGACCCTGCTCAACCCCAAGGTGATCGCGCTGGGCTTTGTCTACATGGGCATCACCGTGCCGCTCTACGGCCTGGGCTTTTTCCTGCCGCAGATCATCAAGGGCTTTGGTGGCCTGTCCAATGTGCAGGTGGGCTTTATCAACGCCTTCCCCTACCTGGTCGGCGCCATCGCGATGATCTTCTGGACGCGCGGCTCCGACCGCATGAAGGAGCGCAAATGGTTTGTGCTGATTCCGCTGGCCTGCATCGTGGCCGGCCTGCTGATCGCCGCCAACACCGCCGCACCGGTGCCCAAGATGGCGGCGGTGACCCTGGCTGCCTTTGGCATCTTCAGCGCGCTGCCCACCTTCTGGACCCTGCCCACCGCCTTTTTGAGCGGTACCGCCGCCGCGGCGGGCATCGCCTGGATCAACTCCATCGGCAACCTGGGCGGCTACATCGGCCCCACGATCTTTGGCACGCTCAAGGACAAGATGGGCAACGATGTCTACGCCGTCATGTTCCTGGCATCGCTGGCCGTCGTCGCGTTTGCACTGGTGTTCTTCATGCGCCATGACACCCGCGCCGAAGGCTTTGATGTGAAGGCCCAGGCCCACTGAAGAACGGCCTATCCCTCCCCCCCAAAAAACAATGCGCCCTCGGGCGCATTGTTGTTGCTGCGGTGGATTCTTAAATCTGGAAATCCACGGTGGCGGCCTGCCCGGCCGATGGCCGCAGGCGCGTGCTGTCCTCCTCCCCCGCGCCGCCGCCCTTGCCATGCAAGGCAATGTCTGCGCTGTTCAGCGCGCGGGCGCAGCTGGCGGCAAACAGCAGGATGGCCGACGAGAAATAGATCCACATCAGCAGCACCACCAGCGAGCCGGCCGCGCCATAGGCCGAGACCACGGCAGCGGTGGACAGATACCAGGCCAGCACCTGCTTGCCGATGGTGAAGAGGAAGGCGCCAATGGCCGCGCCGGCAATCAGAAAACGCAGCCGGGGCTTGGTGCCGGTGCCGATGCGCATCATGCCGACAAACAGGGTGACGGTGATCAGGAAGGACACCGTCTCGTTGATGACGCCCAGCAGCATGCCGGGGGCTTCGACATGCAGCACGGCACCCGCCCAGCGCGTGGTCATGCTCAGCATCGTCGTGAGGACCAGCGATATCAGCATCAAAAAGCCCAGCACCAGGATATAGCCCAGGCCCCGCACGCGCTGCACCAGCGAGTACCACCAGGGCGTGCCGCTCTTGTCGACCTTCTCGCCATGGTTCCACAGGCGCTCAAGCGAGGTCTGCAGTTCCACAAACACCCCGGTCGCGCCCGACAGCAGCATCACAAAACCAATCGCCGAAGCGATCAGGCCCTGCGACTTGGTCTGCGCGCTCGACAGCGCGCCGCGCACCACATCGGCCACTTGCGAGCCCATGATGTCTTCGACCTGGTGGATCAGGTTGCTCTCGATGTAGGAGCGATCGAGCCACCAGCCCAGCACCCCCACCAAGAGCAGCAGCAGCGGCGCCAGGCTCAGCATGCCGTAGAACGACATGGCCGCGCTCATGCGCAGACCATCGGCCGCCAGCCATTGCTCGGCCGCATGGTAGAAGGGGCGGAAAGGATTGAGCTTGCGTTGCACCCGCTGGGCGAGCGTCGAGTCTTGTGTCACCATCGCCCGATTCTGGCATTGAAGGACGGCCCGCCGGTGTCAGCCATCGGCCATAGCTGGCACCAGGTGCCAATTCCTGACAATCTGCGATCCGCCCGGGCACCCTCAGCGCAGATGGTGCACCGGCTGCAGGCCATAGACCGGGGTCGCCAGCCCTTCCTGCCGCGCCTTGAGCTGCAGCGCCAGGTACAGCGAATAGTGGCGCGACTGGTGCAGGTTGCCGCCGTGGAACCACAGCTGCGGCTGCTGGGTGGGCTTCCACATATTGCGCTGCTCGCCCTCCCAGGGGCCCGGGTCCTTGGTCGTGTCCGATCCCAGGCCCCAGACCTTGCCCACCTTGTCGGCCACCTCCTGGCTGATGAGCTCGGCCACCCAGCCATTCATCGAGCCATAGCCCGTGGCATAGACCACCAGGTCGGCGGGCAGCTCGGTGCCATCGCTCAGCACCACGGCATTCTCGGTCAGGTGGCTGATGCCCTTGTTCTCGCCCGCCTGCAACTTGATGCTGCCGTCGATCACCAGGTCGCAGGCGCCCACATCGATGTAGTAGCCCGAGGCGCGGCGCAGGTACTTCATAAAGAGGCCCGAATCGTCATCGCCAAAGTCCAGCATGAAGCCTGCCGCTTCGAGCTGGCAGTAGAACTCGGCATCGCGCTCGCGGATGCGGTCATACAGCGGCACCTGGAAGTCGGCCATGATGCGGTAGGGCAGCGAGGCAAAGACCAGGTCTGCCTTTTTCGTGGTCATGCCGCTGGCCACCGCGCGCTCCGAGTACAGATCGCCCAGGCCAATGTCCATCAGTGAATCGGAGCGCACGATATGCGTGGACGAGCGCTGCACCATGGTCACATCGGCGCCATGCTCCCAGAGCGCTGCGCAGATGTCGTGGGCCGAGTTGTTGGCGCCGATCACCACCACCTTCTTGCCGGCATAGGCCTCGGGCCCGGAATGCTGCGACGAGTGCTGCTGCTCGCCCCGAAAGCGCTCCAGGCCTTCGATGCGGGGGATGTTGGCCTTGCCCGACATGCCCGTGGCAAACACCAGCTGTTGGGGGCGCAGCACCATCTGGCGGCCCTCGCGCTCCACCGTCACTTCCCACTCCTGGGCGGCGTCGTCATAGCGCGCGCCCAAGCACTGGGTCGATGACCAGTAGTTCACCTCCATCACCCGGGTGTACATCTCCAGCCAGTCGCCAATCTTGTCCTTGGGCGCAAACACCGGCCAGTGCTCGGGAAAGGGGATGTAGGGCAGGTGGTCGTACCAGACCGGGTCGTGCAGGCACAGCGATTTGTAGCGGTTGCGCCATTGGTCGCCCGGGCGCGGCTGCCGGTCGATAACGATGTGCGACACGCCCAGCTGGCGCAGCCGCGCGCCCAGCGCAATACCGCCCTGGCCGCCGCCAATCACCAGCACATAGGGCTGGCGGCTCTCGCCCAGGGTCTCGGCCTCTTCCTGCTGGCGGTCCAGCCAGGTCTTGCGGCCCCGGCGTATGCCGTGCTCGGCCCCCATCGGCCGGCGCACACCTTGCGCCTCTTCAAAGCCCTTGAGCTCCTGGATCGTGGTCAGCAAGGTCCAGATGCGCCCATCGCGGATGCGCAGATGGCCCAGGCCCCGCGCATGGCGCGCATCCACCACCAGCCAGGCGCTCAGCATGCCATCGGCCTCGGTCACTTCCTCCTTCGGATCGAGCTGCAGCACCAGGGGCGCGGCGGCATCGAGCTGCGCGGCCAGCATGTCGGCCACCTGCGCCGGGCCTTCGCAGGTCTTGAGGTTCCAGGTCAGCAGCACCAGGTCACGCCAGAAGCAGTCCTGGGCAAACAGCTGGCTGGCCGCCGAAAAATCGCGGGCGGCCAGCGCCTGGTTGAGCGGGTCCAGCAGGGCCTGGGCGCGGGCGGCGGGTGTGCCTGCAGCCGTGGGTGTGGCCATCGGGGTGGCAGTAGCGGTGGTCATGGCTTGTCTCCTTTTTTGGGGATAGCGCAGCGGCTGAGCGGCCGCAGCTGGGCTGTTTTTGCAAGCCCCATGCCAAGCGCCCATGCTGCACTGCAACCTCCTTGCACCAGGCGCGCGCGTTGCGGGTTTGCCAGCAGCGGGCTGGCAGCGGCACTGCCGCAGCCGATGCAACACCTGTTGCATGCGCCCTTTTGCACTGCAGCATCTGTTGCGGGTTAGCCTGATTGGCAGCACCTGCGGGCGGGCACAGAATCAGCCCGGTGATTGCAGGAGACCCGCCATGCCCATCCACAGCTATACCGCCCATGTCCAGGAGCTCGAAGCCTTTGGCATGGGCTACCCGCTGCAGGGGGAGGCGCGCGACCGGGCCGTGCTGGGCAGCTGGCGCCGCTGCATCGACCAGCACCGGCTGGACCCGAGCCGCACCAGCGAGGCCCATATCGTGCCCGCCGGTCAGCTGCGCGCCCACCGCGAAGAGTCCGAGCCGCTGATCCGCATTGCCCGCAGCGGGCTCGAGCGCCTCTACCAGCAGCTCAAGGGGCTGGACTATGTATTGCTGCTGGCCGACCGCCATGGCGTGGCGGTGGATTTTCTGGGCCATGACAGCCACGCCAGCGACCTGCGCAGCGCCGGCCTCTACCTGGGCGCGCAGTGGCGCGAGGATGTCGCCGGCACCTCGGCCGTCGGCACCTGCCTGGCGACGGGCGAGGCGCTGACGGTGCACCAGAGCGACCATTTCGACTTCACCCACACGCGCCTGTCGTGCACCGCCGCGCCCATCTACGACCTGCAGGGCCAGCTGGCGGCCGTGCTGGATCTGTCCCTGCTGCGCTCGCCCGCCGCCCGCGCCAGCCAGCAGATGGCGCTGCACCTGGTCACCGCCGCCGTGCGCCGGGTGGAACTGGCCAACCTGATGGCCCAGTCGGGCAGCGACTGGGTGCTGCGCCTGGCGCAGTCACCGGATTTTCTGGATGTCGATGCCGATGCGGCCCTCAGCATCGATGCGCGCGGCCGCATCCGCGCCATGACCCATGCCGCCAGCCGCATGCTGGCCGCCATTGCCGGGCTGAACTGGCGCCAGCACCCGCTGCTGACCGGCCAGCCCCTGGGCCGTTTTTTTGACACCGACCTGCAGGCCCTGCCGCAGCTGATGCGCAACCGCCCGGCGCAAGAGCGCATCCTGCGCGCACGCGACGGCAGCATCTGGTTTGCCCATGCGCTGCCGCCCCAGCCGCGCAGCAGCGCGCAGCCCATCCCGCGCCCCACATTGCCAGCGCCGCTGCAGGCGCTGAACACCGGCGATGCCGCCATGGGCCGGGTGCTGCACAAGGCCGCGCGGCTGGCGCCGCAGGACCTGCCGGTGCTGCTGCAGGGAGAGACCGGCAGCGGCAAGGAGTTTCTGGCCCGCGCGCTGCATGCGGCCAGCGGCCGCAGCGGTGCCTTTGTCGCCATCAACTGCGCCGCCATCCCCGAGGCGCTGCTCGAGAGCGAGCTGTTTGGCTACCTGCCCGGCACCTGGACGGGAGGCGCGCACAAAGGCCGCACCGGGCTGATTGAGGCCGCGCACCAGGGCAGCCTCTTTCTCGACGAAATCGGCGACATGCCGCTGGCCCTACAGGCCAAGCTGCTGCGCGTGCTGTCCGAGTCGGAGATCACACCCTTGGGCGCGCGTGCGCCGCGCAAGGTCGATATCCGGGTCATCTCGGCATCGCACCGGCCACTGGCCGAGCTGGCCCGCAGCGGCCAGTTCCGCGCCGACCTGCTCTACCGCCTGAACGCCGCCGAGCTGCCGCTGCCCGCCTTGCGCGAGCGCAGCGATCTGCCGGCCCTGGCCGAGCACATGCTCACCGCCATGGGCTGCAGCCTGCGCCTGAGCGAGGCCGCGCAAGCCGCCCTGCGCGCCCACCCCTGGCCCGGCAATCTGCGCGAGCTGCACAATGCGCTGCGCTATGCCGCCGCGCTGGCCGAGCAGCAGATCGACCTGGAGCACCTGCCCGATGCGCTGCAGCGCAGCCCCGCCGTGGCGCAGGGGCCGGACGCGGGCAGCGATGCAGCGGATGGCCCTGCGTTGGGTAGCGCCACGCTGGAGCAAGTTCTGGCCCAGTGCCAAGGCAATGTCTCCGAAGCCGCGCGCCTGTTGGGCGTCAACCGCTCTACCATCCACCGCCGCATCCAGCGCCAGCAGCTCAGCCGGGTGTTTGCCAGGCAGGACGGAGAGCGGCCTTAGGCCCTTGTTCACAGCCTCATCGCGCCCCGCACGCAACACGCAAGAGCCCCGCTACAGCAACGGCCTGCGCCGCCTCGGTTAGGCTGGTGCCACCACCCCCTTGCCGCATTGCCTGCCCATGCCCCGATACCGCTTTAATGTCTTTGGCCGCATCCTTGATCTGGAACCCGTCAGCACCGGCTGGCGCTGCTATGCCGTCGGGCAGGACGGCAAGCGCGCACCCGTGCAATTGGCCGTCCCCGCCGATCTGCCCGCCAGCGAGCTGGCCCAGTACCTCTACGACATCTACCATGAGATGGCGACAGGCAGCAGGGGCGATGTGACGGAGATGGGGGTGACGGGTGCGGGGGATGCATCCAGGAACGCAGGCACTCCCTGAATGGGTTTGTCCGCAGCCACCGGGAATAGGGCTGGCATTCTGGTTGGCATTCGGGCGGTGCCCGAAGGGATAGCCTGCCACCCCACACCATCACGGCGCTTGCCTGGACAGCTGCGCAGCAGCTTCAGCACCGGCGGCGGTGCCGCTGCAGTGAGGCGCGAGCTGCCCACCCTGAAAGCCTCAGGCCAAGGCCTGGCGAGCGAGATGCGCCACGGCCAACTCGTGCCTGGCCTGGCTGCGCAATCCATCCTCTAAAAACCAGGCAGCGGATAAAGCGGCGTGGGCCATCACCCATCGGAGCAGGCGCTGGCGCTCCAGTCCCGCCACATCGACAATGACCGCCAACTGGCGCGCAAAGCGCAGCGGGTCGGTGCAGCTTGGCAGCTCCGGGTTGCACAGCACATTCACATAGTCGTAATAGCGTTCACCGCTGACGCGCTTGGGATCTATCGCTAGCCATCCGCGCTGCCCGAAATCAAGAATATTGCGGTGGTGCGCATCGCCATGCAAAACGACCTGCTCCCGCTGATCTAGCAAGAGCTCCTGGGCGACCATGGCGCAGTCGGCCATCAGCCCCCCTTCCCGCTGCGCCATCGGCGCCAGCGACCTGAAAAAATCCGCCAGCGGCAGCAGATGTTCCGGGGGGTCTGGTGCGCGGTGGGAATGCAGCTGGGCCAGGGTGTGGCAGATGCAGGCCGTCGCAGCATCATCCTCGCCTGCCAAGGCCATGCGCAGCAAATCCTGGGAGCCCATGGCACGCTCCATCAGCAGCGCGCCTGACGCTGGATCACAGGCATAGACCCGCGCCGCGCCATGGCCACCCCACCATTGCAGCACCTGGCCGCCGATGCGTTCGTCAGCATCTCGCGCCACCTTGATCATCGCCGGCAGGCCTGCTTGTGACCCGCTCAGGCTGACCGGCAGAAGATCACTGGTCGCCGTGACCAGAGGCTTGCCAGCAGCGCTTGCACCCCAGCGCTGGAGATAGATATTGAAGGGTTCGAGGTCGGAGGACATGCACCGCATTGTCGTAGACATGCATGTGCCCACCTGGAAATCCTGACGCGCCACCCTGGCCGGCCGCTGATGGCTGCTGCGCACATCAAAAGCAAGACGGCGCCCATTCGGGTGCCCGGGCTTTTCAGCTGCAGCGAGGAAAACACCGCATTTGGCTGACAGACACTGCCATCGTCTGGTGCTGCAATGGTTGCCGACTCATCCAATTCAGCGGCCCAGAGACTCGATGGTTTAGCGACTGCTCCAATGGGTAGAAGTCTTCCGTTCAACCTTGGGCCCGATGGCCTGAAAGTGGAAGCAATGACGCAATCGCATGGCAAACCCATCGCTAGAAACATAACGGTAGCGATCCTGGTCCTGGTGACCTTGTTTCTGGTGGCGGGCGGGGGGTGGCTGATCGCACTGGGGGGCTCGGCCTACTACCTGGTGGCAGGCCTGGTGATGATCGTCATCACCTGGTGGTATGCGCGCGATCGCGTAGCTAGCCTGTGGCTCTATGCCGTGCTGCTGCTTGCCACCATCGCATGGGGCATCTGGGAGTCGGGGACCGATTTCTGGGCGCTGACGCCGCGACTGGATATCTGGTTTGTGCTGGGCCTGTGGCTGCTGCTGCCCTGGGCGAGCCGGCGGCTGGGCCAAAGCGCGGGCGCCAAATCGCTGCTGTCTCTGGGTCTTGTGGCAGTGCTTGCGGTGCTGGGCCTCAGCTGGTTCAACGATCCGCAAGAAGTCAATGGCAGCCTGGCGCGCGCGCCATCGGCGCAGAAAACGCCGGTGGCCGGCGTGGCCGATGCCGACTGGCCGGCCTATGGCCGCACCCAGGCCGGTGTGCGCTACTCGCCGCTGGCGCAGATCAACGATGGCAATGTGAGCAAGCTCCAGCTGGCCTGGAAGTACCAGACCGGCGACTTCAAGGGCGATGACGACTCGGGCGAAACCACGGCGGAGCTGACCCCTATCAAGGTGGGCAACCGCATGTTCATCTGCACGACCCACCAGTTCCTCGATGCGCTCGACCCCGCAACCGGCAAGCGCCTCTGGCGTTTTGATCCGCAGCTCAAAGCCGACCGCACCTTCCAGCATCTGACCTGCCGAGGCGTGTCCTACTACGACAGCGCCAACGTCGAGGGCAATAGTGCCAGCGTGCAAAAGAACCTGACCCAGGCCTCTGCCGAATGCCCCCGCAAAGTGATTCTGCCGGTGAACGACGGGCGCCTGTTCGCGGTGAACCCGGACACTGGCAAGCCTTGCAGCGACTTTGGCAACCAGGGCCAAGTGGACCTGCAGGCCAATATGCCGTTTCCCTACCGTGGCGGCTACAACCCCACCTCGCCCCCGGTGGTGACGGGCTCGACGATCGTGATTGGCGGCTCGATCACCGACAACCTGTCCAACGCAGAGCCCTCGGGCGTGATCCGCGGCTATGACGTCAACACCGGTGCGCTGCGCTGGGTGTTTGACACCGGCGCCGAGGACCCGAACCAGATGCCGGGCGAGAAAGGCGAGTTTGTGCACAACTCCCCCAACGCCTGGGCGCCACTGGCCTATGACGCCAAGACCGACATCGTCTACGTGCCGACCGGCGTGGGAACGCCCGATATCTGGGGCGGCGACCGCACCGCGTTGAAAGAGCGCTATGCCAATTCGATGCTGGCCCTGGATGCCAGCACCGGCAAGCTGGTCTGGAACTTCCAGACCACCCACCACGACCTCTGGGACATGGATGTGCCCTCGCAGCCCTCGCTGGTCGACCTCAAGCGCCCCGATGGCACAACGGTGCCCGCCATCTATGTACTCACCAAGACCGGGCAGCTGTTCGTGCTCAACCGGCTGAACGGCGAAGCCATCCTGCCGGTGACCGAAAAACCGGTGCCGCAAAGCGTCAAGCACGGCCCGCAAACCAAGGGCGAGCATTATTCGCCAACACAGCCCTTCTCGCCGTTGAACATGGGCCCGCACGAGAACCTGACCGACAAGAACATGTGGGGCGCCACTATGTTCGACCAGCTGATGTGCCGGGTGATCTTCCACCGCCTGAACTACGAGGGCATCTACACGCCACCGTCTGAAAACGGCACCTTGGTGTTTCCAGGCAACCTCGGGATCTTTGAATGGGGCGGCATGTCGGTGGACAGTGATCGCCAGGTGGCCTTCATGAACCCGCTGGGCCTGCCCTTTGTCTCGCGCCTGATCCCTGCAGACCCGAACCGCCCACGCACCGAAAAAGGCGCCGGCACCGAGCAAGGCGTGCAGCCCATGTACGGCACGCCGTATGGGGTGGAGCTCAATGCCTTCCTGTCACCGCTGGGCCTGCCCTGCAAGGAACCCGCATGGATGACCGTCGCGGGTGTGGATCTCGCCACCCATGACGTCGTGTGGAGAAAGCGCGTGGGCACCATCCGCGACAGCCTCCCCAAGCTGATGCAGCTGCCGCCCATCAAGGCCGGTGTGCCCGGCCTGGGCGGCCTGATCTCCACCGGCGGCAATCTGATGTTCATCGGTGCAACGCAGGACAACTACCTGCGCGCCTTCAACGCCAGCAATGGCGATCTGCTCTGGCAGACACGCCTGCCAGCGGGCGGCCAGGCCACCCCCATGACCTACGACATCGGCGGCAAGCAGTATGTGGTCATCATGGCTGGCGGGCATGGCTCGTTCGGCACCAAGATGGGCGACTCGCTGATGGCCTATGCGCTGCCGGATTGATGGGCAGACGGATGGGGAGCCGTCGCCAAAAGCAGCGCTCCCCAACGCATAAAAAAGGGCCGCGCAACCCATGGCTGCGCGGCCCTTTGCATTGGTAAAAATGCCGCTTAGTCGATCCGTGCAATCACGGCACCGGCCGCCTGGTAGCTGCCTGCGTCCACCTTCAGGCTGATGCGGCCAGCGCGGGGGGCGTTGATCTGCATTTCCATCTTCATGGCTTCCATCACGGCGATCAGCTCGCCCTCTTGCACGCTGGCGCCGTCAGCGACCTTCCAGGTCGTGAGGGTGCCGGCGGAGGCGGCGGTGACGGCCTTCTCGTCCACGGCGGCTTCCACAGGCGCTGGTGCAGCGCCAGGGGCCGACAGGCCCGACAGCAGGGAGGCGGGCAGGCCCAGCATCACGCGGCGGCCGTCGAGCTCGATGGCGACGCGCTGCAGGCCAGCGGTGGCAGCGGGCTGGGGACGGGTTTCGGGCTGGGCATCCCACTGGGGCATCAGCTCGGTTTCGATCCAGCGGGTGTGCACGCCAAAGTGCTCGCCGTTGATGAAGTCGGCATGCGCCATCACCGCTTCGTGGAACGGCAGCACGGTGGGCACGCCTTCGATCTTGAACTCCTTGAGCGCGCGGCGTGCGCGTTGCACGGCCACTTCGCGGCTGGGGCCCCAGACGATCAGCTTGGCCAGCATGGAATCGAACTGGCCCGCCACTTGCGAGCCGGATTCCACACCGCTGTCCACACGCACGCCGGGGCCCGATGGGGCCTCGAAGCGGGTCACCAGACCAGGGGCGGGCAGGAAGCCACGGCCCACGTCTTCGGCATTGATGCGGAACTCAAAAGCATGGCCGTGGGGTGCGGGCACTGCCGTATCGGCCAGCACTTCGCCTTCGGCCACGCGGAACTGCAGGCGCACCAGGTCGGTACCGGTGGTCTCTTCGGTCACCGGGTGCTCCACCTGCAAGCGGGTGTTGACCTCCAGGAACGAGATCGCGCCGCCTTGGCTCAGCAGGTATTCCACCGTGCCGGCGCCCACGTAGCCCGCGGCCTGGCAGATCTCGCGGGCCGATTGGTGGATGCGCTCGCGCTGCGCGTCGGTGAGGAATGGCGCTGGTGCTTCTTCGACCAGCTTCTGGTTGCGGCGCTGCAAGGAGCAATCGCGCGTGCCCAGCACCCGCACATTGCCGTGCTGGTCGGCCATCACCTGGGCTTCGATGTGGCGGGGCTTGTCCAGGAACTGCTCGACAAAGCACTCGCCACGGCCAAAGGCCGTGACCGCCTCGCGCACCGCCGCGCCATACAGCTCGTCGATGTCCTCGGCCTTCCAGATCACCTTGATGCCACGGCCACCACCGCCGAACGCGGCCTTGACCGCAATCGGCAGACCATGGTCACGCGCAAAGGCATGCACTTCGGAGACGTCCTTGACCGGCTCGGGCGTGCCCGCCACCAGCGGGGCACCGACGCTCAGCGCCAGCTTGCGCGCCTGCACCTTGTCGCCCAGCTGCTCAATGGCCGAAGGTGGTGGTCCCACCCAGGTGAGACCGGCACCGATCACCGCGCGGGCAAAGGCGGCGTTTTCGGACAGAAAACCATAGCCCGGGTGCACCGCATCTGCGCCGCTTTTTTGCGCCACTGCAATCAGCTTGGCGATGTCCAGATAGGTCTCTGCCGGGCGCTGGCCTTCGAGCGCATAGGCCTCATCGGCCATGCGCACATGCAGGGCGTCGATATCGGCATCGGCATACACCGCCACGCTCTTGAGGCCGTGGTCCGTGCAGGCACGAATAATGCGGACGGCGATCTCGCCACGGTTTGCAATCAATACTTTTTTCATGGCTGAGACTCCGAGCAACCAAACAACGACAGGGAAGCGAGATCGCCGCAGCCTGCTGCGCAGGCACTGCAATGTAGAGAAACCGCCGCTGCGCGTCGGTTTTCGCCACGGTTTGCAATCAACACTTGATTCATAGCTATATCCATTCAAGAACGGGGCGCGCAGGCCCTGTTCAACACTCAGCCCACCAGGTCCGCAAAGGGCGCCAGGGGGCGGAATTGCAACCAGCCACCGACGGGCACTTGCGCGGCCAGGTCCAGGTGGTAGGAGGCAATGCAGGCGATGACCGGGTAACCACCGGTCAAGGGGTGGTCGGCCAGAAACAGCACGGGCTGGCCGCTGGCGGGCACCTGGATGGCGCCCAGGGCCGTGCCCTCGCTAGGCAGCTCCTGGGTTTGGCTGCGCACCAGAGCCTCTGCACCGGCCAAGCGCAAGCCCACACGGTTGGATTGGGGGGTGACCTGCCAGCGCTGCGCAGCAAACAGGGCCACCGCCTCGGGGGTGAACCAGTCGGTACGCGGGCCCATGACGACATCGAGCACCACGGTCTCACCGGCCTTAGGCAGCGCAGGCGGGTTCTCATCAGCGGCTTCCACGGCTGCGGCATCGCGCGCATCGCCCACGGCCAGGGTCTGGCCGGTAGCCAATGCGGCGGGGCCAATGCGGGCCAAGGTGTCGGTGCTGGTGCTGCCCAGCACGGGCTCGACCAGCCAACCGCCGCGCACGGCCACATAGCTGCGCACACCGCTGTCGGGCTCGCCCAGCTGCAGCACATCGCCATCGTTCAAGGCAATGGCCGCATTGCGTGCGGCCTGCCAGGCAGCGCCACTGGCGCTGCGCACGGCCAGCGGGCCGGTGGCGCCGGTGACGGCCACCACGGTGGCGCCCAGGCTTTGCAATTGCAGGCCTGCGGCCACCGATTCGAGCACCGACAGGCGCGCAGCATTGCCCACCAGGCGGTTGGCACGGCGCATCGCGCCCTGGTCCAGCGCACCGGCGGCCGATACGCCCTGGCCGGCCTGGCCGGCACGGCCGGCATCCTGCACCAGGGTTTGCAGGCCGGTGGCACGCACGCGCATGCCGGCGCCGCTGTGCTCCGTCGCTGCCGGGGCCGGGGCCTGCACGGCAGACTGCTGCTGGAGCAAGGCCTGGCCCGCAGCGGTGCTGGCATCGACAAAGCGCACCAGCATGCCCGGCTGCAGCAGGGCGGGCGGGTTGCGCAGCAGGTCCCACATCGGCACATCGGTGCGGCCCAGCAGCTGCCAGCCGCCGGGGGTGTCATTGGGGTAGACGGCACTGAAGGTGCCGGCAATCGCCACCGAGCCCGCAGGCACCTTGGTGCGCGGCGTGCTGCGGCGCGGCACGTTCAGGCTCGGGTCGCCCCCGGTCAGATAGGCAAAGCCGGGCGCAAAGCCGCAAAAGGCCACGCTGTAGTCGCTGCCGCTGTGGCGGCGAATCAGCTCGGGCACATCAATGCCCAGGATCTGCGCCACATCGGCCAGGTCCTCGCCGTCGTAGTGCACCGCGATATCGACACGCTGGCCGGCGCTGCGCGCCTGGCGGCCCAGCTGCAGCGCAGCCATGTGGCGCTGCAGGTCGGCCGCGCTGGTCTGCCAGCGGTCAAAGGCGATCAGGATGGTGCGCGCAGCGGGCACCAGCTCCTGCACGCCAGCGGGTAGCTCGGCCTGCAAAGCAGCCAGCAGGTCCAGGGTGTGCTCCAGGTCCTGCAGCTCCACCAGCATGCTCTGGTCGCTCACCGGCAAAAAGCGCATCGTGCGTTCGTCGCTCATGCGCCCGCCTTGTCCATGAAGGAGCGGATCTGCACGCCAGCGGCCTGCAGGTGCTCACGCACCGCCTGGGCCATCGCCACCGCGCCGGGGCTGTCGCCATGCACGCAGATGGAATCGGCCTGCACCTCGACCACCGAGCCATCGTTGGCCTGCACCGTGCCTTGCTGCACCAGCTGCAGCATGCGCTTAGCAACCATCTCCGGGTCGTGCAGCACGGCACCGGGCTCGCGGCGCGACACCAAGGTGCCTTGCGGGGTGTAGCCCCGGTCGGCAAAGGCCTCGGCGATCACCGTCAGGCCCGCCTCGCGTGCCCATTGCATCAGCGGCGAGCCGGCCAGTACCACCAGCGCCAGCTGGCCGCCCACGGCCTGCATGGCCTCGATCACGGCAGCGGCCTGGCGGCGGTCCTGGGCGATGGTGTTGTACAGCGCGCCATGGGGTTTGACATAGCGCACCGTCGTGCCTGCCGCAGCGGCCAGGCCTTGCAGCGCGCCAATCTGGTAGATCACATCACTCACCAGGTCGGCATGGGCCACATCCATGTTGCGGCGGCCAAAACCGACCAGGTCGCGGTAGGCCACATGGGCACCAACCACGACATTGTTGGCCTTGGCTTTTTTCAAGGTATCGAGAATGCCAGCCGGATCGCCTGCATGAAAACCGCAGGCCACGTTGGCGCTGCTGACGATGGACAGCATGGACGCATCGTCGCCCATGGTCCATGCACCCAGGCTCTCGCCCAGATCGCTGTTCAAATCCATGGTGAGGGACATGGTGCTACCTTTCTTGTTTCTATCAATGGAGTTGGCCTGCGCTCAGCTGCAGATCCTGCTGCTCTGGATCATGCCGCAGCACGGCCGCAATCAGCGCTTCAATACCCTTGCACTGCGTCTCCACCGCCATGCTCGGGGCGCCCGGCAGCGCTGCGGCCATCTCGGGCAGGTAGGGCACATGCACAAAGCCGCCGCGCGTCTGTGCCCAGGCGGGCACGGTGTTCAGGCGGTGCATCAGGCCGTAGAAGACATGGTTGCAGACAAAGGTGCCGGCGGTGTTGCTCACCTCGGCGGGCACACCGGCTGCGCGCATCGCAGCCACCGCCTGCTTGATGGGCAGGCGCGCAAAATAGGCCGCAGGGCCATCGGCGGCCACCGCCACATCGATGGGTTGCTGGCCGGCGTTGTCGGCAATGCGGGCATCATCGACATTGATGGCCACGCGCTCGATCGACAAGGCCGTGCGGCCGCCAGCCAGGCCCAGCGCAATCACCAGGCTGGGCTGGTGCTGCTTCAAGGCGGCGTCCAGCGCCTCCAGCGCTTTGCCAAACACACAGGGCAGCTGCACGCCGACGATGCGCGCAGCGCCGATTGCCTTGCCATCGAGCCTGCGGGTCACTTCCCACGCGGGGTTGAGGGGGGCTTTGTCAAAGGGCTCAAAGCCCAGCACCAGTACGGTTGCGTCAGTCATGCAGAAGTCCTGTGGTTGCGGCGATCAGTGGTTCATCAAAAAGTACAACAAAAACACGTTGCAGACCAGGATGCCCAGTGCCGTGGGCACCTGCGCCTTGATCACCGCATTGCGGTCCGGCAGCTCCAAGAGCGCCGCCGGCACAATGTTGAAGTTCGCCGCCATCGGGGTCAGCAAGGTGCCGCAGTAGCCCGAGAGCATGCCAATGGCCGCCATGATGGCCGGGTCACCGTGGTACACATTGATCAGCACGGGCACACCCACGCCGCCCGTCATCACCGGGAAGGCGGCAAAGCCATTGCCCATGATGACCGTGAACAGCGCCATGCCGACAACGTACACCACCACGGCCACAAAGCGCAGGTCCATGTTGATGTAGGTGGTGGTCACATGGGCCACGGCCTTGCCAACGCCGGCGTCCGAGAACACCAGACCGAGCATGCCCAGCATCTGCGGCAGCACCATGGCCCAGCCCATCGCATCGACCAGGCGGCGCGATTCGCGCAGCGATTGCACCGGCGATTCCTTCGTCATCTTGCAGGCCATCGCCGCTCCGATGATGCAGCCCAGCGCCAGGCTCACCAAGGTGGCGTTCTTGGGGTCGATCAGGAAGTTGCCGCCGATCTTGAAGTCCTTGAGCAGCACGCTGCCGATCACGGTCACCACAGGGATGGCCAGCGCCGGCACAAACAGCTTGTTCTTCAGGCGCAGCGCGCTTTCCTTGTTCTCGGCATCGCTGCGCACTTGCGGCTTGCCGCCGCCCACGCCCTTGACCAGCACGATGAGCGCCAGCACGATCACGCCGGCACCGACCACTTCAGGCGGCATCTTGTCGCCCAGCAGGAACATGACCGCATATAGGCCCCAGAACAGGCCGGTGGTCCAGCGCTTGGGGTTGCTGGCATCGAGCAGGTTGAAGACGGCCACGGCCGCCATGACCAGGCCGGCGAGCCAATAGACTTGGGTGATACTGAAAATCATGCTGCACCTCCTTCACGGGTGGTCGATGCTGCGGCAGGCGCGTTGGCCATTTCCTTGGCGATGTACTGGTCCAGACGACGCAGGCGGTAGGCATGGATCAGGAACGCGCAGATCGCCGTGGGGATGCCCCAGACGGCCACATGGATCGGCTCGACATCGATGCCCGCTTCATGCAGGAAGGTGGTCATCAGCACAATCGCACCGAAGGCCACAAAAATGTCTTCACCAAAGAACAGGCCGACGTTGTCGGTGGCGGCGCTGAAAGCGCGCAGGCGGTAGCGCAGCGCTTCGGGCAGCTTGCCGTAGCGGGTTTCGGTCGCACCTTCAGCCATGGGAGCCAGCAGTGGGCGCACCATCTGGGGGTGGCCACCCAGGCTGGTCAGGCCGATGGCGGCGGTCAGCTGGCGCGCGCCCAGGTAGACGATCAGCAGGCGGCCGGTGGTGGCTGACTTGATGTGGCCGATCCAGTTTTGCGCGTGTTGGCGCAGGCCATGGCGCTCCAGCAGGCCGATCACGGCCAGCGGCAACACCAGGATGAGCGGCAGGTTGCGGGTTTTGACAAAACCCGTGCCCAGCTCGGCCAGCACTTTTTGCAGGGGGAAACCCGCCAGCGCAGCGGTGACGAGCGCCGTCACGACCACCACCACAAAGGGATTGAAGCGCAGGACGAATCCCACGATGATGACGGCTACCCCGAGGAGCGGCCAGAGGTTGACGATTGAGCTGTCCATGACAATACAAGGTTTGTTATAGGCACGGTTCCCAAGGACTGGGTACCGCATAGTTTTTGTTCAACAACCCATCAATTTCATCAATGCGAAATTTTAGTTTGTTGAACAATACAAAAGTTTAGCCAAACAAAACAAGCTTTCTTATCGGGAAAACCCGTACACATCTGCTTTCAAATAGCGATGTAGGCGAAATTCTCGTCTTTATGGCGAAGAAAATCGCCACAGTGACCGATTCAGGCGCTGGGGGCAATGCGCTGGGCCGGGCCACAGGCCGCCGCTATCATGTGTGTCAATCTCTGACTACCTGCGATCGCCATGAATGTTGCACTGCCTACTCTCTCGCTCAATGACCGCGTGGCCGAGCAGATTCGCGACCGCATCGTGCGTGGCGAGTTCCAGCCCGGATCACGCCTCTCGGAGGTGGCGCTGAGCGAAAGCCTGGAGATCTCGCGCAACACCTTGCGCGAGGTGTTCCGCCTGCTGACCAAGGAAGGGCTGCTGCGCCATCTGCCCAACCGGGGCGTGTTTGTCGCCATCCCGTCGATGGCCTCGATCATGGACATCTACCGCGTGCGCCGCATGATCGAATGCCAGGCGCTGCAGCAGGCCATCCCGCAGCACCCGGCGCGCAAGGAAATGCGCGAAGCCGTCGCCGCCCAAAAGCAGCTGCGCGAGGCTGGCCGCTGGGTGGAGGTGGGCACCGGCAATATGCGCTTTCACAAAGGGGTGGTGGCACTGGCCGACAGCGAGCGGCTCAACACCCTGTTCTCGCACCTGCTGGTGGAGCTGCGCCTAGCCTTTGGCATGCTGGGCGATGCCGAGTTCATGCATGCGCCCTACATCGACCTCAATGCCCACATCCTGGAGCGCTTCGAGGCCGGGGAAATGGAGCAGGCGGCCAAGCTGATGCATGACTACCTGACCCATTCCGAGCGCGTCTTGCTCAGCGTCTATGCCCGCCGCATGAGCGATGCCGGCATGGTGCTGTAAGCACACCCGCTTTAAAAGCCGCCCCTGGGTGGGGCGCCCCGTTCAGGCCTCTGCGGGGTAGAACAGCTTGCGCGCCGTGGCGCTTTGCACCGCCTGGGCGATGGCGCCAATATGGTCGGGCGTGGTGCCGCAGCAGCCACCCACGATGTTGACCAGGCCTTCAGCGGCAAACTCGTGCACCAGGCGGCTGGTGATCTCGGGCGTCTCGTCAAAGCCGGTATCGCTCATCGGGTTGGGCAGGCCGGCATTGGGGTAGCAGCTGATGAAGGTGTCGGGCGCGGCCTTGGCCAGCTCCTGCACATAGGGGCGCATCAGGGTGGCGCCCAGCGCGCAGTTCAGCCCGATCGACAGCGGATTGGCATGGCGCACGCTGTGCCAGAAGGCCGTCACCGTCTGGCCCGACAGAATGCGGCCCGAGGCATCGGTGACGGTGCCGCTGATCATGATCGGCAGCAGCTCGCCGGTCTGCTCAAAGGCCTCGTCCACCGCAAACAGCGCCGCCTTGGCGTTGAGCGTGTCAAAAATCGTCTCGACCAGGATCACATCGGCGCCGCCTTCGATCAGCGCCAAGGTCTGCGCCAGGTAGGCCTGGCGCAGCGCCTCAAAGGTCACATTGCGCGCGCCCGGGTCGTTCACATCGGGGCTGATCGACGCCGTCTTGGGCGTGGGGCCCAGCGCGCCGGCCACATAGCGCTTGTGGTCCGGGGTGCTGTACTTGTCGCAGGCCGCGCGCGCCAGCTGGGCGCTCTTGAGGTTCATCTCATAGGCCAGATCGGCCATGTGGTAGTCCTCCTGGGCAATCGTCGTCGCGCCAAAGGTATTGGTCTCGATCAGATCGGCGCCAGCGGCCAGGTATTTCTCGTGGATGTCGCTGATCACATCGGGGCGGGTCAGCGACAGCAACTCGTTGTTGCCCTTGACGTCGTAGGCAAAGTCCTTGAAGCGCTCGCCCACGCTGCCCGGGCCGCTATAGCCTTCACCCCGGTACTGGGCCTCGCCCAGCTTGAAACGTTGGATCATGGTGCCCATTGCGCCATCGAGAATGACGAGGCGCTTGGCCAGGGTGGCGGGCAGTTCTTGGGCTCGGGTATAGCGGGGCAGTGACATGGCGGCCATTGTAGGTCGGCCGCCCGCCAGGCGTGGCGCCCAGGCGTTATTTGCCATACCGGCGCTGGTTGTATGGCACCCGGTTGCTGCGGGGCCTCTACAGCACACCTGCAGCGCTTCTACAGCGCAATTGCAAGGCATCCGCGCCACAAAACCGCCCGTTACCGCCCCACAAACCCCGCCCTGCCGTTGCTGCGCCCCAAAACGCGCACAATAGCGCTTTGCGCCTGCGCCCGGGCTCCGTGTCTGGGCGACTTCTTCTGGCCCGTTGACGATACCCCGCTTGCGCGGCCCTCCCAGGGGGCTGGCACAGCTGCCTTCTCTAGCAATTTGTGACTTCCCTCGCCCACACCGTCTTGCAAGATGCCTTTGGCTATGCGCATTTTCGCGGCTCGCAGCAAGCCATTGTTGACCATGTGATTGGCGGCGACGATGCGCTGGTGCTGATGCCCACCGGTGGCGGCAAAAGCCTGTGCTACCAGATCCCGGCCATCGTGCGCCAGCAGCAGGGCCACGGCACCACCATCGTCATCTCGCCGCTGATCGCGCTGATGCACGACCAGGTCAGCGCCATGCACGAGATCGGTGTGGACGCGGCCTTCCTCAACTCCACGCTGGATTACGACCAGACCCGCGATGTGGAGCTGCAGCTGATGTCGGGCGGCATCACCTTGCTGTATGTGGCGCCCGAGCGGCTCAACACCCCGCGCTTTCTGGGCCTGCTCGATGAGCTGCATGCCATGGGCAAGCTGGCCCTGTTCGCCATTGACGAGGCCCACTGCGTCAGCCAGTGGGGGCATGACTTTCGGCCCGAGTACCGCGAGCTGACCGTACTGCACCAGCGCTATGCCGGCGTGCCCCGCATTGCGCTCACCGCCACGGCCGATGCGCTGACCCGCGCCGACATCGTCGAGCGCATGCAGCTCGAATCGGCGCGCGTCTTCATCAGCAGCTTTGACCGCGCCAACATCCGCTACACCATCGTTGAGAAAAAGGACGCCACCGCCCAGCTGCTGCGCTTTATCGAGCGCGAGCACGATGGCGACGCCGGCGTCGTGTACTGCCTCTCGCGCAAGAAGGTCGAAGAGGTCGCGCAATCGCTGTGCGATGCCGGCATCAACGCCCTGCCCTACCATGCCGGCCTGGGCGCCGAGCTGCGCCAAAGGAACCAAAGCCGCTTTCTGCGCGAAGAAGGCGTCGTGATGGTCGCCACCATCGCGTTCGGCATGGGCATCAACAAGCCCGATGTGCGCTTTGTCGCCCATGTGGACATGCCCAAGAACATCGAGAGCTACTACCAGGAAACCGGCCGGGGCGGGCGCGACGGCCTGCCCGCCGACGCCTGGATGGCCTATGGCTACCGCGATGTCGTCAGCCAGCGCAGCATGATCGACGAGAGCCCGGCGGGCGATGCCTTCAAGCAGGTGATGCGCGGCAAGCTCGACGCGCTGCTGGGCCTGGCCGAGGCCACCGACTGCCGGCGCGTGCGCCTGCTGGCCTATTTTGACGAGGTCTACGGCCAGGGCGGCGACTACGACTCGGCCCACCCCGAGGCCTCCGTCGCATCCGCCGAGAAGGCGCCGCGCTACCAGTGCGGCAATTGCGACAACTGCCTGAGCCCACCCAAGACCTGGGACGGCACCGATGCCGCGCGCAAGCTGCTGTCCACCATCTACCGCGCCCATTCGGCCAGCCAGATCACCTTTGGCGCCAGCCATATCCTCGACATCGTGCGCGGCAAGGAAACCGACAAGGTGCGCCAGTTCGGCCACCAGCAGCTGAGCACCTTTGGCCTGTGCCAGGACTACACCGAACCCCAGCTGCGCGGCGTGCTGCGCCAGCTGCTGGCCATTGGCGCCCTCGCCACCCACAAGGTGCAGACCGAGGCCGGCTACAGCTTCGAGACCCTCACCCTGTGCGACGGCTCACGCGCCGTGCTGCGCGGCGAGCAAACCGTGGAGCTGCGCGAAAGCACCGCCGAGCGCAGCCCCAGCAAACGCCAGCGCAGCACCAAACCCGCCGTCGCCGCGCAAAACCTGGGCCCCGACGAGCAGGTCCGCTTCATCAACCTCAAGGCCTGGCGCACCGAAGTGGCCAAGGAACACAACGTGCCCGCCTACGTGGTCTTCGCCGACGCGACCTTGGCCGCCATCGCCCAGCGCAATCCGCAGAGCCTGGATGAGCTGCAGGGGGTGAGCGGGATTGGGGTGAAGAAGTTGGAGGCGTATGGGGAGGCGGTGTTGCGGGTGTGTAGGGATTGATGCCGGGCTGGAGGTTTATTGGATTTAACGGCTCAATGCCCGGACCTCCGCCGCCCCGCATGATTAGCCTCCTCCCGACATGGCTTCCCGGGCGCTTCATGGCCTAAAAGCAATGCTGAATTAGATCTGAATGCTCCACCAAGACAAGTGCAGCGTTGGCTCTACCGTCAGCTCCGCTTCTGACTTGCTGCCCTCTAAGTCGAATAGAACGTGAATTCCCTTGCCTCATTGGGTTCGCCCGACTTCTATCTGGCTGACATTCTCTGAAGATACGCAGGCAACTTCAAGGCCGGCTGACTTCAGGCGCACCTGAAATGAATGGGAAATAGCGCTAAAGGAAAAGTCCATTTCGACGCATCCATCGGGCGAAGCCTTTACGAAACGGAAGAAGCCCATAGAGCGATCCAACTCAACGGGTTCAGTGCAAAGCACTCCATAAATTCCAGCTCGCTAGGAAATTTCATTGCCAGGTTCCTTTTGAGTTCTTCACCTGAATTTTTCAGGAATGCCCAGACTTTGAATTTCGAAGCTCCAGCCAACGGGCATCAAGCGCGGTTCAAACCATTTGGCACCACCAGAGATCCAATCGATCCGCTTACGTTTTATGCTGGCAGGGGTGGCATCTTCATAGCCAAACTCAGTTCCACAACATGGGCATAGGCTCCAGGTAGGGCTGCAGCCGTCCTCACCCCATGGGGGATCATTGAGCAAGTAACCACATACCCTGCAGTTCAGATCACTCGTATCGGCATCTCCGTTGCTTTTCATGGCAGCTTGAGCTGGTGTGTGTCCAACTCCTTCAACTGAGCGTTGCCTTGGCGTCTTCTTTCCTCTGCACGCTCCTGCAAAGTCGACAAGGATGAATCGGGTCTTTGGCAGGGAATAAGGGACGAATCATGGGCGCACTCCAAAGCATCTGCACCCAACTCAGGCGGCAGCCGCCAGTCGTAATCCGGGAGCTTGGCTTCGTTCACTAATTGCTGCAATGACAACAGAGGCTTCTTTGCATCCGGCCAGGCATCTACATGGCTCAGCAGGTTCCAGAAGACGGTCGAGTAATCACGCTCAAGGTCATTGATAGCCAATTTATCCTTCGCCATCAGACCTTGCGTGGCATCTCTATCGCGTGGAGATTTCTGAGTCGTGCACCAAGCCAGTTCTTGCACAAATGCCTTTGCCGATAGCACATCACCAACCTGCAGCCACTGGTTACGCAGTGCAAAACTACGCAGCTCGGCGCAGTAGCGCACGGGCGACTCTGGGCGAACAAAGCCAAAGGCACGACCATCGGGCATATTCAAATACAGATGGGACAGCCTTGAGCTGAATGATCCGCCGCCCAACTGATGACCAACTCCGGTCAGCACACGCGCAATGCGCTTGGCCTGCTCCAAGCCTCGTTTATCTACCTTGGTGGCAACGCGAGGGTTCGTGATGCAGGAAGAGTATTTCCAGAGATCATTTGCTGGCACTGCTTGCCAAGAGTTTGCGCGGCCACCTGCCAAGGTTTGTGCACACTCCATGTCAGATTTTGCTTGTTGTGATCCGTGGGTACGACCCGCAAACCAATTGAAGAAGAGAAGCGCTGCCACCAAGATCACAGCGATCAAGCCGAAGTGCGTCAAATATGCCTTCGCTCTGGGCTTCCACTGCTTCGCTAACTGGTGGATGCCATCAGCAGCGCGTGTGTGCATTGGCAATTGCGCCCATTGCGACATCCAGTTCTGCAGCTGACCTTCAGGCAACCACCAGTTCAACAAATGGCGCCACTGCTCCTCAAACAGTTCAAGGTTCTCAGGCGTCAGCCGAAGAGCTTGCGCCACCTTGGGGTCAGGCGCACCCAACAAGGCAATCGCAACCTGGCGCTGCTTCGTCTTAAGGGTTTGGAATGCATCCAAGATGTATTCCAGCACTTCGTTATTGATGCCGTTTCGCTGCCAGGCAAACAGGCTATCTGCAGCAACCAACAGGGCACTGCGACGCACGCCAAGCGTCTTTCCCGCAATGCGCTGCGCAAGCGCCATCACAAACGCTTCCCGGTTTTCAATGCTTTCCAGCTCCGGGCTTGCCAGCAAACGTTGCAGCTCTTCCTTTGCCGCCTCCATGTCCGCTGCTGCAAACTGCCAATTCCAAGCATCCAGCAGCTGCTCAGCAACGGCCATGGCATTCGTGACCAGCCGCTCAGCCTTAGCCTCAGGTTCCGGAACGGGTTCCGGTTCCTGTTCGGGCTCGTATTCTGCGTTTGAGGCGGGGTCAGAGTCAGCGCTAGAGTCCGGTCTCGCTTCGGGCTCTTCGTCGGATTGCGCGATTTCCGGCTGATCCATCATCTGCAATGGCTCTGGTGGCGACGGCTGGGTCTCAACGTGCTCGGACCACACATCAAGCTCAGCCTCCCCACGCGCATATGCCATGGCCTGCTCGTAGGCACTGCGCAATGCGATAAATTCCTGCGGCTGCGCGAGTTGGTCGATATCCTTGAGCAAGCGCGCATAAGCGCGACGCACCGCCCGCTCATCCGCATCTACCGGCAACCCCAGTTGCGCAAATACTTCCTGCAGATTCATTGCCAGTCCGTATCAGGCAAGTACTGTTCTGATTCAATGCGCGCCAGCATCGCTTGCAGCTGCTGTCGCGGCTGGGCAAACTGGCGATCGTCCTGCGTCTCCAGCGCTACCTCAAACTCCATGATTGCGTCTGCCAGCGCTGTACGCCAATGTCCCAAAAGCTGCGCGTGGTGGCGCTCGGCCCTCGCTATCAATGCGCGCACCTCCAGCCGGTCACGCGGATGAAGTTTGAGCGCCTTCATACGCTCCAGGCTCTTTGCCAGCTCTTTGGGCGACAGGCGCTCTGCCGAAGCCTCAATCACCAACTGCCTGGCCACCCCTTGGGGTTGCCCATGTCGCAACAACACGGCCTCCACCTCCAGCAAGCCATTGGCATCTAGCGTAAAGCGCACATCGGTCGACAAGCCATCACCATCGCTGCGGGCTGGCAAGGGCAATATCAAGGAGCCCAAGCCGATGTTGTCTTGCACGCGGCGTGCCTCACCCTGGAAGATGTCAATATTCAATTGCCGCTGCTCTGCGGAGTTAGGAAAAAACCGCTCGACCCGGCTCGCGGGGATGATAGTGTTTCGCTCCAGTACAGGTGCCATAAAACCGTCCTGGGTTCTTCCATCGGCTAGGTATTTAGTAACCTTCACACCCAGCGTATAAGGGCACACATCGGTCATTACCCGCTCGGCCAATGCTGCATCGCGCCCCCGCAGTGCTGCTTGCACCGCAGCGCCCAGCGCCACTGCCTGGTCCGGGTCCAGAGCGGTTTGCGGAAAGCGCCCAAAAAGGCGGGTCACCAATTGCCGCACGGCTACCAGGCGCGTGCTGCCACCAGCCATCACCACAGCATCCAGCTCCTGCGGGCGGATTCTTGAATCGCGCAGTGCGCGCTCTACGGGCTGGCGCATGCGCTCCATCAGTGGCTCCAGCACGGTTTCCAGATCCTGCGCTGTCCAGGTCATTGCCAGCGGCTTGCCGTCCAGCTCAATGCGCATCAGCGCCTCTTCCTGCACGGCCAGGCTGCGCTTGGTTGCCTCGGCCGCGCGCTGCAGCCGCGCAGCGGTCATCGGCTGCTGCGCCTGCTCTTCCGTCAGGCCCAGGTGCTGCACAAAGCGCCGCACCATCAGCACATCCACATCCTCACCCCCCAGGCGGTTGTCGCCTGCGGTGGCACGCACTTCCATCACGCCATCAAACAGCTCCAGCACCGATACATCAAAGGTGCCGCCGCCCAGGTCAAACACCAAAAACCGCCCTTCGCTCTGGTGCAGCCCATAGGCCAGAGCAGCCGCTGTCGGCTCGTTCAGCAAGGTGATATCGGTAAAGCCCGCCAGTAGCCCCGCCGACCGGGTGGCATGGCGCTGCACATCCGAGAAATAGGCTGGCACTGTTATCACCACATCGGTGATGACCGCTCCCAGCTCTGCCTCTGCATCGGCCTTGAGCGAGCGCAGCACCAAGGCCGACAGCTCTTCAGCGCGCATCGCATGCGCCCCCAGCCGAAATACCCGTGCCGTTCCCATATCGCGTTTGAACACCGCAGCACTCTGTTGTGGATGGCTTTGCAAGCGCTCGCGTGCGGGCTCACCCACCAGCAGGCTGCCGTCCTTGTCCACACTCACCACCGAAGGCGTTAACACCTGCCCCAGGGCATTGGGCACCAGCCTGGCTTTGCCGTCTTGCCACACCGCCACCAGGCTATGGGTGGTGCCTAAATCAATACCTACGAACATATTTCCTCAGCAGTCGATAAGCCGCCCAGCGTGATGCAAGCAGGCGCGCTTTGGTGGTTGGCTGGTGCGAGCTTTCGCAGTAGCGATCATTGAACGTATCCACATCCGCTGCGCCCCCTTTACTGCCGGTAGGCAGCAGGCGACGCAGCGAATGCGGTTGGCGGATGCCCGTTTCAAAGCATCCCGCCAACCCCCTCACCATCACAGCCCCAGCACATTGCCCTTGCTGTCCTTGATCTTCATCACGCTGCCCGTCGCGGGCGAGTGGCCGTTGTAGAAGAAGGTGGTGCTGGCCATCTCTTGCGGTGCTGCACCGACGGTGTAGAAGCCGCAGGTGGCGCGACGCTCCGCAACGGATACGAACTGGCAACGCACACTGCCCGTGCTGTTGGTAGCGACGCCATCGGTGATGCGGTCCAGGGTGGCACGGGTGTTGACGCGCAGGTTGCCCTTGCTCATCGACAACTGCCAGTAGCCCAGCAGCGATTCCACAGGGCTGCCGTGGCCGGTCAGGTCCATGCGGATGATCTTTTTGGGCGCCTCGCGGGGGAACTGGATGGTGCCTTCGACCAGCGAATCGGCCTGCTGCAGATCGATATAGGCCGCGCCGGCATCTTGCACTTCGTGGCCGGTGCGGGCGGGGCCACCAAAGTAGCGGCCGCCTGCGTACTGGAACAGGCCGATATCCATCGCAGATTGGCCATAAGCGCCCGAGCCCATGTGGAAGGTAGATGCACCGTTGCTCAGGTAGTCAAAAATCTGCAGCACGGCCACGCCGTTTTGCACATCCATGCTGATACCCCGGCCCGGCTTGCCATTGAGCTCATCGGCCACCACCCAGGTGCCGTTGACGGGAATGCGCGAGGCATTGCAGCTATTGCCCGGCACAAAGGTTTGCAGCGCAGGCTGGCATTCGGCCGCATTGGCGCTGGGCACCGTGCCATTGGCCAGCAGGTGGCCCACCAACTTCAGCTCCTTGCCCGATGCCTCGCTGGCCACGGCGGTGCCCGTTACATCGGCAGCGGCATAGCGAAAGCTCAGCTTAGGCAGGTAGTCCAAATCCGCCTGCGAAGCGTCTTGCGTGCAGTCGAAACCAGCGGCGCTCTGAGTAGTGCGCTGGCAGTCGTAGTTGAGCTCGCGGATAACGGTAAACGGTGGCGCGATGACCTGGCTGAACGGGCGCAATGTCAGCCGGTAGCCGGCGCCCGCTGGCACCAGATTGCTTTGCCAGACCTCGTGCAGGTTCGTGCCATCGATGGTGGCCCACACGGCGTTTTGCCCGCCCTGCATCAAGGCAGCGTTCTGGGGTTTGAAGGCATCGGCAGAGTCGCCCGCCACAAAGCGCTCAATGACCACCGGCGCCTCCCCGGGGAACTGCACCGTGCCCTTCAGGCCGTTCTCGAAGGTGATCGTCACATTGCCAGCCTGGCCGGCTTCATCGGCCGTGCGCGCCTCGCTGCCAAAGTAGCGGCCGCCTGCGTAGTAGGTCAGCGGCGCCGTCACTGTGTTGCCCTGCATCACGCCGAGTGCCGTGTGGAAGGTTGCCTCGCCATTGGCCTGGTAGTTGTAAACCTGCATGAAGAACGTGTCCTCCTGCACATCAATGGCCAGGCCACGGCCCGGCTTGCCATTGACTTCGCTGGTCACCACCCAGGTACCCGCCTGCGGCGTAAAACTGCGCTCGGCTGCTTGCGCGCCGCTCGCCCTCAACAGGGACACCGCCACCGGTACAGGGGCCAACCAGGCCAAGGAATGCTTCTTCATCCAACTATCCTTTTCAACACTAACGCACTAAAAAAACCTGCCAGCGCGCTGGCAAGGCGAGGGATCCTCTTCAGGGTTCTTAGGGGTTTACTGCTCTAACAGGTTGGGCAGATCCGCCAGCACCTTGGCTTGGCAGTCGGCCAGCATGCGGTTCAGCTCTTGCTGCACATTGCGGTAAGAGTCTTCTGCCCAATAGGCCAAAGGTTGCGCGGGCTCGGAGCGGCCGCTGCAGGCCACCAGCTTTGGAGGCAGCACCCAATTGGACTCGCGGCGCTTATACACATCGAGGCTCAGCAAGAGCTGGTAGTTCGGGACTTCAGCGCCCGTCAGGCTGTCGTACACCAGCTGCGCGGAGCCGCCACCCACCACCAACGGGTAACGAAAGCTCTGCGCCTGGGCCAGCTTGTCTTGCGCCATACGCGCATCCACAGCCGTTTGCAGCGATTGAACAAAACCGGTGGGGACTGGGTTTTGCAAATAGCGCCGGTCCGCTACATCCTCAATGGGCGCACCTTTGAGGTCATCCTTGCTAAAGCCACTGGCGGCCACGCCGCCGCCCAAGGCAAGCATCAGCACATTCAGCCCCACCTGCGCAGCCACCGCATTGCCCGTGTCCTCTCGCTTCACGATCTGCACCTCGGTCGGCACTTCCTTGAGCTTGGCGCCATTGATGAACGCACTGGAGTAGTCGACCTTGACGGCTCCAGGGGGCGTGTTGGTGGTTGTGGCACAGCCTGCCAGTAGGGCGGCGCTGGCGATGGCACTAACAAAAGACTTGTTTACTTTGATCATTTCCTAAATTCCATGTATTGGTCGAAGCTTTAGCTCTTAAATAATTAATTTAAAATTTCTATCGATGGAGCGGATAAATTCACTATTTAAAATAATTATCTATATTGGGTCTCGATCTATCTTTAAAGCGATCGTTCTCGACATGAATGTCGTGTTAAATCTATTGATTACCAATTAGGCATTGCACTCTCATGTCATTTTTTCCTAACAGGCATATCTATCTTCGCCAATTATTAAAATTCGGGCACAAACGCTCTAAAAACTCCAGCTCCTTCATCAAAGTGAACTCTTCCGCAGGATGGGCAACGATAAACAGTAGTTTTCACTTCATCAATTAGTTCGAAAAATCTCTCAGAATTAATATTATTATCCACATCTAACTTCTCGCCTATTTCATCAATACAACGTTCAGGAACGAGAGCCAGCTCAAAATCAGGAGAACCATTAGATAGATTCATTACATAACCACAACGACATGCAAATTTTGGCATTCTCTTCGCAAATTAATTAATATGTTCTCAAAACTCTTATATTTTAAAATTTAAACAGCGCTCAATGAATAATTGCAAATCTACCATCGGACTTCAGACCCAGATTGAATTCGACAAACTTAAAGCTCCAGTGACAAAAATTTCAAGATTGCCTTGCTGGGTCGTCTTTCCCCAAGATCTGTAATGCGAATCGCTGAGCCTCAATTGTTGTAGACACCGAAGAGCCGAACTCGTGAAGACTTCCTTAAAATTCGTACTTCGTAGTCCCTTCTTCCGCTGCGCCTACGCAGTGAAATTTCACAGGGTCCTCCCAAATTTTTTACATCTTGCACAACCCACTCTTTTACGACCAAATCAAGAACATAGACTCCATAAAAAACTAGAATGCAATAACCTTTAAATCACTCTCATCGTTCTTCGACAAAATAGCTTATCTAATTCATCATTTAAATTGACCCATCACCACACTAGCAGATGAAGCACCTAATTAGTAGAATAAAGCCAATCCTGGTTATTTTTAATTCTATTTTTTATCACTGAAATATCAGCAATCAATCCATGATCATTATCTACAAGTACTTTACACAACGGATTTATTTTCATTATTAACTCATTAGAAAAAATCATCTTTTCATTTCTCCCCTCCACCAAATAAAAAGAGGCATTAGGAACTAACTTATTAATCTCTATCAGTTCCTCCTCCTCATAGTCATCATTGATATTTTCTATACGTTGACATGCTATCCAACCATGCTTCATTCCTTGATCAGCCTCGAGGAATATTCGACCATCAACCTCTAATTTAGGCGCACCCATTGTGCAGAAAACCTGAAAAATGCAATTAGAGAAATTTATATCATTTGAAACAATCAAAAAACTAAACATATCACAAGCCTTTCGATTTTATATATGAAACAAGATCATCGAAATCACTAAAAACTTTAGTACCGGAACGTTGAATCCCCTTTACAACAGAAGGCTTCAAATCTGGCCCATAGACAATCACCTCACCAGAATCGCCAATTATTTTGGATTGATTCGATACTTGGCTCGTAGCACCCTTTCCGCCTCCCGACTTGACTTCAATAACATCTCCATTCTTCAACATGATATCTGCATCAGAATTCTTTCCAATAGCATCATTTTTAATAGGAACATTAACATCCCTGACAGACCCCGGTAAAAATTTTTCAATATTAGTTGCAGTCTGCCCAACTAGTGGATCCCCAGAGGTGAAAACACGGGGTGGCACATTATTTCCAGAAATAGGTGAGTTATCTCCTACCTTAACGCCCCCTCTCTGCGCCGCCCGAGATCCCGCAGATGGCCCCGTGCCAGCATTCTCCAGAATCTTCACACCAATTTTCGGACCAACGGTCGTAGCAACGCCCGTAATCAGCAACGCATTAACCAGCGTTTCACCCCGGACCTTGGGGTCAGTGCTATTAAGCCCTTCAACGATATTTTCTGGCAACCCTTGAATGCCCTTGACGATGGCAATCGTGGTTTCAGTCAGCCCTCTATTGGCAATGGAGTTAATGAGCTGGTAGGCAGCATCAACGGTCCCAACCGCAACACCTGCGGGAGTGATATTACTCAGCCCGGTTCCAATCCCCACCAAATACTGCGCGGTAGTGACGCATTCTGCGGTGACGCATTGCTTTTTATACGCACCGGTGCCAATCATCCTGGAGGCGCTATCTTCCATGTTGAAGATATGCCCAAGGGTATTGTCGTCAACGCCTGCGTCCACCAAGTTCTGGATCGCTGCATAGCCTTTTCTGTATTCCGCAATCAATTCATCGCAGTTGGCGGTGGCATTGCAGTTCAGCAGTTCAACGTCATTTTTTGCGCTAGCGGTATACGCCTCCAGCATGGCCGAGTCGCGGCAGGCTTGGTCCTCGCACTTTCTCAAGGCCTTAGAGAGCTTGTCGACATCGGTGTGCTTGAGATAGTTGTTCTCCGTTGCACCCTTAGCCAACTGGCCTGACACGGCCACGTCCGTGGCGTTGCCACCAGCAGCCTTGCCTACCAAAGTACCCAGTGCGGCCGAGCCAGCCTTCATCAGCTCATTGAACTCGGGGGTTCCCTTCACATAACCCAGGCCCACTAAGTAATCGGCCATAACGCCAACTGCCAGTTCATTGGCTGCACCGGTCAACAAACCAATGCCAGCATTGCCGCCACCGATGGCCGCAACAGCCGCGCCCACTATGCCGTGCAAAGCTACCTTCTCTGGCGAGCCCTCTTTCCACTGCTTGTCTTCGGCAATATCCCCCACCACGCCAGCTGCCACACCACCAAAGATGTTGGCCGCCTGCAGGTTTTCCTGCGCCTCCCTCTGGTTCGCCTCAATCTGCTGGGCTTGCACCAAGGTCAGGCGGTTGGTCAGGCCTTGATCTGCCGTCTCCGGGTCGCGCTGAGTCAACGTGGCCACTGCCTGGGCACTGCTGCCATCGGCGTCTTGGCCGGTGATGGTGACCCTGCCGGGGCTGATGACGCTTTGGGTCTGGCTGCGGTCACTGCCCGCTTCAGGCAGGCCAGCCAGGGCAGCGGTGCCGCCCAGCAGGTTGCTGGTGGCGTTGGCTGCAGCGGTGGCCAGGGCACTGCCGCCGCCATAGCTCAGGCCGATGCTGCTTGCGCTGACATGGGTGTCCTGCGTATTGGTCAGGTCGCTAAAGGTCAGGCTTTGCGTTTGCAGCTGGTTTTTGTCCGGCTCTGCAGTGCTGGTGATGGCGCCGCCAATCAGGTGGGTGTTGCCGCCCACCTTGATGTCGTAGCCGCCTTCACCGGCAGAGATGCCGCTTTGCCCCACCGCGCTTTGGTAGTTGTGGTTCAGCTCGGTGCGGCTGACGTTGACGCTGCCGGTCACCGGGTTGCCATAGCAGATGGGCGGTATGCACAGGCTGAGGTTAAAGCCTGAGCTGCTTTGCTGCATCTCGTAGGTGGTCTTGTCTTGCAAGGTCTCGATGGTGAGGTTGCCCCCCACATCGACCGAGACTTGCTTGCCTGCCACTTGCGCGCCGCGCAGTTCCGTATCACCACCCGATTTAATGCTCAGGCGGTTGCCGGCAATGATCTGCGTGTTGTCGTGCACGGTCTCCGTGCCATTGCCACGGTTGCGCGATTGGCCGTAGTTGGCCTGGAAGCTCACCCCGCTTTGCTCGCCCAGCGCCACCGTTACACCCAGGCCGCCACCCGAGCTGCTGCTGCTGCTTTGCACCGCTTGGGTGTTTTGAACGGCCAGCAGGTGGATGTTCTTGGCAGCGTCAAGCGCAATGTTCTCTGCCTGCAGCTTGGCACCATGGGTGGTGATGTCGCCTTCGTTCGCAGTGATGTCGATGTTGGACGCCTGGACGTTGGTGCCGCGCTGCGTAGTGCTGTTCTGGCTGCTGTCCTGGCGGCTTTCGCTATAGCTGATGGAGACGCTCACGCCATAGCTGGCGGCATTGGGATCGATCGCTTTGCCGTCACCGCCGCTGCTAGTGACCTGGCGGACGGCAGCAGCCTCATTGGCCGCACCGTTTTGGTCGAACTTGTAGGCGTCGTAACCGGCCTTGAGGGCATTGGCTGCGGCCAGGCGATTGGAACCGCTTCGAGCGCTTTGCAGCGCTGCATCGGCCGTGTTGATGATGGCGCCCACCATGCCCGCAGGGCGTGTGCCCACCACCAGGCTCTTGCTGCGCAGATGGTCTTCGCTCTCGTGCGTGGTCTCTACCGCCTGCAGGTCTACCGCATTGCCGCTGATGCTGACGCGCTCCTTGGCCAGCAGGTCGGCTCCTTGCGTGGTCACATTGCCTTGGCCCGTGCCCTTGTACTGCTCGTCGGTGCCGGCGCGCAGGGTCAGGTTGCCTTCGTTGGCGCTCAACACGCTGGTGGTGCCTACGCCCAGCCGGTCCTTGCCGTTTTGATCGGTCGTCGTGTGGCTGAGCAGCGTGAAATTGGCAGACAGGCCTGGCAACAGGCCAATGCCGCTGCTACGGCTGCTCGATGCGTACTCACTGTTCTGGATATCGCGCGCAGCGGTGATGTTGATGTTGCGCCCGGCCTTGACATCGATGTCCCGGTCGGCAATCACCTGGCTGGCCTGGATGGTGGCATCGCGCCCGGCTTGCATCTGGATGTCGCCACCCTGGATGCGCGAGCCCACGTTGATGGTCTGGCTGGAGCTCCCCGTGCCCTTGGCGCTGCTGGTACCTACCGACACGCCAGACATGAAACTGGCTGACAAGCCCGAGCGCTTGTGCGTCTCTTCATGCGACTCTTGCAGGCTGCCCTGGCCGGGCACGATGTGGATGTCGCGGCCAGCGTTCAAGGTGACCTTGTCGCTGGCACTGATGTCGGAGCCCTGGATTTTGATATCACCGCTGCCCGCGACCAGCTTGCCGTCTTCGCCCACCTGGCCGACTTGCAGCAGCACGTTCTTGCCGCTGACTTGCGAGCCGACCGTGGCGACGGTGTCGGTGACCGATTGCGAGGTACTGGTCTTCTTGCTCAAGAAGCCGCTGGTCTTTTTGTACTCCGCCTCAAACTCGTGGCTCTCGGTGTGCTGGTCCAGCACGTTGATGTTGTTTCCCGCAACCAGGGACACATCGCCCAGGGCCACCACGGTGGCACCCTTGAGGTTGATGTTGCTGGCACCTGCCTCAGCACCGCTGGTGTCCGTGCCTTCACCACCGTCGTACTTGATGGCCTGGGCGTTCTCAACCGCCAGGGATTTGATGACGCCCGTGGTCGTGACCGAGCCCGCGACCCCATATCCCGCTTGCACCAGCACGAATATCAGGGCTTGCAGGATAAAAAGGGCGATGGATCGAAAGGTGAGTGGTCTCACGGATTGTTTGAGGGCAGGGAGAACGCAAGACCTGTCAAAAGTCTTTGTGCAAAGCGAGCAAAAATTGCTTGCATTCGGATAGGAGTCAACAGTCGCTCGCTTGGCTCAAGGCCTTCGCGCAAACAGCTTTAACTCAGCCTTGGTGAGAACTTTGTCCAAGGCTCTGCAAACGGCTGCCAAATATCAAATTCCTTCATAAACTCCCAAACATCGTCGTATTGATCATTGGGTTTTATAGGCAGCCAATCTTTGGGAATCCAAGGATTTTCAACTTCCACTTCATAGCCGTTATACCAAGCCAGTTTTGCAAAAAACGTTGCATAGGAATCAATGAAATCTCTTGTTATTCCCGATTCCTGCTCATATCTAATTCTTCTATTTTTGGGAAGGCTTTTTTCTTCCAACACCTTTTCCATTCCGGCTTTATCACCTTTGGCCAATGCCAAATAAAAACGATGGTCAATGAGATACGATCGATCTTTTTTTATTTCATCTTTTATTGCCAGTACTCTTTCGCAGCGTTCACCCAACTCATCCCAACGAGCATTTAAGGCCAACCATGATTGATACCGATAAAACATCCAATTCTTAGGATTATCCTTATCTCCATCAGAAGTGGACTTATCTGGATAATACATAGAATTGCATTGCCGATACCACTCGATCAACTCAGCATTATCAGAAACTAGCACGGTAAAAAGATCAGTTATCAAATACCCTTTCCCTGGATCGATGTGCTGTCGCATAACTCGAAGTTTCGTAGACAAATATAAAAATTGCTTGAAAGTTAAAATGTCATTATTTTTAAAGAAATAATTGAAAGCTATCGCCTCCAAATTATCTGACAAGAGCAATAAGCAGGCCGATCTAGAACCTTCGTTTGCATTTAAAAGATCAATGGGTCTTTGGTCAACATTAGCCATGTTTTCCAAGAGAGATAGACCATTGCTTCTACTGTCTTTGACGTTTGAAGTGTATGTATTCATTCAGTCTTACCCACCGGTTTCTTGGTCGAAATGTTGAACCATATGATCCAGACCGTTGTTACCACAATATCCCCACTCCCAGAACCTTCATACAAGGATCAGCGCTCAAAGCGTCATTTATCAACGCTTTAATTTTGACTCTATATTCATCGCCACTGGCAACCACATCGCTGATCATCATTCACTAATTCATCGTGTCGTTGGGAACAACAGTTGAGTCTGCCAGCATTCTCTTGCGAAGAAAGCCGCTGCAATTTGGGAAGGTGCCATCAGCCCTAAACGCCTGCCCCAATTTAGCTGCAGCACCTTCAACATCGTCGGTCTTCTGAAGGGCTTTTCCCTCTCTCAGGAATTTATCAAATCAGCTACTCAAGTCCTTCGGACAACCAGCACTAACGCAGCCTTGGTGAGAACTTTGTCCAAGGCTCTGCAAACGGCTGCCAAATATCAAATTCCTTCATAAACTCCCAAACATCGTCGTATTGATCATTGGGTTTTATCGGCAGCCAATCTTTGGGAATCCAAGGATTTTCGACCTCCACTTCGTAGCCGTTATACCAAGCCAGTTTTGCAAAAAACGTTGCATAGGAATCAATGAAATCTCTTGTTATTCCCGATTCCTGCTCATATCTAATTCTTCTATTTTTGGGAAGGCTTTTTTCTTCCAACACATTTTCCATTCCGGCTTTATCGCCTTTGGCCAATGCCAAATAAAAACGATGATCAATAAGATACGATCGATCCTTTTTTATTTCATCTTTTATTGCTAATACTCTTTCGCAGCGTTCACCCAGCTCATCCCAACGGGAATTTAAGGCCAACCATGATTGATACCGATAAAACATCCAATTCTTAGGATTATCCTTATCTCCATCAGAAATGGCCTTATCTGGATAAAACATAGAATTGCATTGTCGATACCATTCGATCAACTCAGCATTGTCAGAAACTAAAACAGTGAATAAATCTGTAACCAAATACCCTTCGCCAGGAAAAATATGTTGCCGCATTATTCTTTGCTTTGCACATAAATATAAATACTGCTTAAAGCCATCAATATTAACATTTTTAAAATATGATTCAAAAGCAATAGCCTCCATATTCCCCGACAAGGTTAAGAGACAACCTGAACGCGAGCCTTCTTTTGCATTCAAAAGGGCCACGGTATTCTCCCTCAAGATAGCCAAGCCTTTTATATGTGTCAATCCATTGTTCACGCTATCTTCATATATTGATGTGTATTTATTCATTTAATTTTTAACCCTAATAAACTTTAACTCACCAGTATTCTTGTCAACATAAGCTACACCCTTCACCAGCGTTCCATTATCCAAAGCATTTGACAAGGCATTGCTGGCAGGTGTATTACCTAATTTCTCAATGACATTAATCAATGATTGATCAGATAACTGCATCAATCCACCAGCGGCCTTTGTATCGAGCGTAACCGTCCCTCTTTTCGCTAACTGTTTACTATCAATAACCATAGTCATGGTTTTACCGGTTTCTTGGTCGACATATTGAACCACATGATCCAGACCGTTGTTACCATGATATTTTGTTCCGTCCAGAACTTTCATACTAGGATCGGCGTTCAAAATATCATTTACCAACGCTTCAGTTTTGACGCCATATCTATCGTTATTGGCCACCACATCACTGATTATCAATCGCTGTTTCATGGAGTCAATTGGGACAACGGTTGAGTCTGCCAGCTTTCCCTTGCTAAGAACCCCTCTGCTATTTGGGAACGTGCCATCAGCCCTAAACGCCTGCTCCAATTTAGAAGCGGCACCTTCGATGTCACCGGCCTTCTCGAGCGCTTTGCCCTCTCTCAGCAACTTACCGACCAAATCGCCTGCAGGACCTCCGATCGTGCCAGCGACGGCTAGCAAATAGTCAAATGGTGTTTCCGCTTCAACAAAAGCCTTGGCATCGCCAATACCAGGCGTGAAATCCAACACCACGCCTGCCAGCGTGAGCATGGCTTTTTCACTTTTATCCGAGCATGCGGTCGATGCTGAACATGCTTGACGGAAATTGTTACTAAGGATGTTGTACGCGGTCTGTTTTGCGTTTGCGTTGTAGTCGCGGCCACCCAGATACTCTGGTGGAATTTTTCCATCCACCGCAAGCTGCTCTTGCTCCTTGCGTCCTTCTAGCGCGGCATTGACATGCTGTAAGCAAGCTGCACTGCCCAGATCTTGGCAAGCAGCACGCATCTGGCCTTCTTGGGTATCACTCAGGGTTTGGTATCGGTCTGATACTGCATTAGTGCATTCAGGATTGCCTTCACATTTTTCGAGATCCTTGGCGAGGCCTTTCCACTGTTGGTGGGTCAGATAGTTGTTGACAGTGGCGTTGGTTGCAGCACCTGCCCCTGCAGCACCGCCTGTAGCCACACCGATAGCACCGCCAACCAGCACCAATGCGGCATCCCTACCCGGCCCCGTCACTCCCAGTTCAGTCAACAGTTCATCTGCATGGCCGACAGCCGCTTGGCTTGCAGCTGCACCAGCTGCGCCACCTGCGCCGCCAGTAAGGCCGCCCACTACCGTGTGCGCGATCACCCGGTAGATGCCACCTTCACCATATCTTTCGGCTTCATCTTTCAGTTCCTGTTTGCGGGCGGGATCAGTTTCCTTATCGGCCAGCTCCTTGAGTTCTCTCTCTTTTTTGCCAAACTCATCGCCGATCAGCTTGCTGGCGCGCGCACCAAACTCTGCCGTGATCAGCACCTGCGCATTGACATCGGCCGTTACGCGCTCTTTGTCGAATATCGGCTTGATGCCGGTTTCTTTGTCGCCGGTTCTGGCTTCGCTGTTGCCTGCTACGCCAGAGATACCCGCATAGGTTGTGCTGCTGGCACTGCCGCTTGCGCTGCCAACACCCGCACTACCGCTGGCCCTGCCTTTGTCTTTCTCAGCTGAGGTGATCTGTTCGGGCGTCTTTGCTGTGGATTGATCACCTATTTGACCGGATACCGAGGCCGACACATTCCAACTGTTCGCGTCGTACTGAGCACTGTTTTCGATATCGCTCATCGCCAGCGTGCCGCCGGTGGTAAAGCTGTTTTTGCCGCCATCGATCGCCGTTTGTGTACTGGTGATGGCACCACCCTTGAGGTTGGTGTCTCCAGCCACATTCACCTGGAAGCCGCCATCGCCTGCGCGTATGCCGCTTTGCTCACCCACGCTTGCGTAGTCGCTGTGGATATTGGTGCGCCCGGCACTGACACTGAGGCTTGACGAGCCGTAGCAAAGCGGTGGCACGCAAACTGACACACCAAAGCCACTGCTGCTTCCGGTTTCCTTATAGACGTTGATGTCCTGCAGGCTTTCGATCAGCAGGTTTCCACCCACATCGACCTTGACGCTGTCGCCAGCCACGGTAGCGCCACGCAAGGTGGTGTCTTGTCCACTGTGTAAGGTGGTGTTACCACTCGCCTTGATCTGGGTGTTGGTGTAACTCAGGCTTTCACCTTGGCCGTTGCCCTTGCTTTGGCTGGCAGAGGCATTGAACGAGTAGCCCGAGTTCGCACCCACATTGAAGCCCATGCCAATGCTCGCCGAACTGCTGGAGTGACTGTTTTTCTCCTGGAAGCGGTTCTCAGCTGCTTCCAGGATGAGATTGCCTTTCTTGGCATCCAGCGACAGATCCTTGCCTGCCTCGATGCTGCTGCCACGGACATGCAAATCGCCTTCTGTGGCTGTGATCCTGGCGTTGCCACCCGCATGGATGGATGAGCCAGAGGCACTGTCGACCTCGTAGCTGCTATTGCTTTTGCTAGCGCTGCTACCCAAGCTGACATTGATACCGACACTCGCCGCTGAGCCTGGGTTGTTGGCCAAATCCGTAGCCAAATTCGCTGTGTCATATGCCGCCAAGCCAGTAGATACTGCCCCCATTGCCTGCATACGCGCATCGCTGACTTGCGTCGTTGCAGCCGCAAGATTGGCAGTCGCCTGAGCGCTTTGAGCCAGGCTCACCACCGAATTGCTGAAGCTCACCGACAGGCCGCTTTGTTTGGCGCGCATTTCAAACTTGTCGCGCTCAATCTCTCTGGCCTCATCGATGCTGACCGTCTTACCCACGATGTCGATGTCACCCGCAGCCAACACTGCTGAGCCCGTCTGCTGGTAATGGTTGCCCGCGACGATGGTGACGTCGCCCTTCTTGCCTTCACCCTCCTTGCCACCTTGGGCCTGCACGCTAGAGCCTGCAGCGCGCACGCTTTCATTGGTGCGCTCAGTGGTCGTGGTGCTACTGCCGATGGTGAAACCAAAGCCACCATTGCCAAAGATGCCGCTCTTCTTGGTTTCCTTGAAGCTCTCCGCGCTGGCCGTGTCTTGCCCGGCCAAGATGTTGACGTCGCGCTTGGCAGTGATGGTCGCCGAGTCTTGCGCGATCACGTGCGATCCGCGCAGGTTGACGTCCTGGCCCGCTTGCACATAGACCTTGTCGCCGCTGACGATGCTTCCTTCACTGAGGCTGGAATGGCCCACATCCAAAGTGGTGGTGCGCTTGCTGCTCAGCAGGCCACTGCTCTTGCTGTAGCTGGACTCATAACGTCCGTGCTCGGTTTGCATATCGAGCACATTCACATCGCCGCTGGCAATCAGAGAGGTGTCACCCTTGGCAGTGACCGTGGCGCCTTGCAGCGTGATATTGCCGGGGCCTGTACCAGGCTGGACAACGCTGGGCTTGTGGGCAATCGGGTCGTCGGCTGTGCCTGTGCCTTGGCTCGCATTGCTGGCACTGGGCACCGGTGTTCCATTGGCAATCAGCGCGATGCCGCCGCCCGCAGAGATCTCACCACCACTGAGCACTTCATCGGTTTGCGCAACACGGCGCTCCTTGCCACCGCGCTTTTCGTAATCGTTGGTGGATGTGCTGTCCTTCGCGGCCTGTACGTTGACACTGGCGCCTTGAATGACGATGTCTTTGCCCGCGCTGACATTGGAGCCAAGCACGTCCACAGTGCCCTTGGCACCGATCTGCACATCGCCTTCGCTGCTGGATACGGCCGCACCGTAGTTCTTTACCGAAGCACTTTGTCCTTCGGTACGGGTGCTGGTGTACGTGGTTTGCTGGCCATTGCTGGTGGTGGTGCTCTCCGCTTGCAGGGCTTGCAATGCCACGTTACCCGTAGCCGAGATGCCAACACCCTGCTTGCCTTCAATCCGGCTACCCGCCAGCAACACATTGCCACTGCCTTGGCTCGCATCACCATTGGCAATCACCGCCACCTTGCCGCCGGCCGTCACTGTGCCACCGCTGTAGCTTTCGCTGTTCGTGCTGCTGGTCTGGCTGTCGGTCACGCGGCCGTCTACCGTACGGCTCTGCGCCTGCTCAGTCACCGTGGTGTCGCGCGCGGCGCGCACGCTTACCTCGGCGCCTCGCAGCAGCACATCCTGGCCGGCATTGATGCTGCCACCGGTGATGGCGAGCTTGCCGCCGGCGGCAATGGCAACGCTGCCGTCCGCACTGTCAATGGTGGTGCCCACGCTGGTGGTGGCGGTGCTGGTGCTGGTCTGGCGGCTGTCGATGACGGCGATGCCTTCTACAAAGGTATCGCTGCCAGTGGCGCTGTTGTTCCAGGCCTGGTATTCGCGGCTGTTTTTATCGGCATGGGTGGTCTGGGTCGTCTGCTTGACCCCCAGGTTGACGTTGCCGCCAGCATTGATGCCCACGCCCTGTTTACCCACCACCTTGCTGGCGATCAGGTCCACATCGCCACCGGCGTCGAGCACAAACTTGCCGGCGTCGCTGATGAACTGGCCTTCGGTCGCCGAGATATTGCCATCCGCCTTCAGGAAGCCGCCGTTGCTGGCAACGATGCGGCCCCGGTTGTTGCTGATGTCGCCCTTGATGTCGGTGATCAGGGAGCCGGCCTGGATCAGGCCGTTGTCGTTGTTCAGGTACTTGCCGTTGAGGCTGGCGGTGCCACCTGCACTGATGCTGGCACCAAAGTTGTCGATGCCCTGCGCGGCATTGATGATCAGCTGGTTGGTCACATCCAACCGGCCGTGGTTGATGAACTGGCCGCTCAGGTTGAGCTGCAGGTCATTGGCGCTGAGGCCGCCGGGCACCACGCGCAGCTGGCTCCAGTCACTCCATTGCGGGCTGAAGCCCGCGCCCATCAGCACGGCGACGGCGCCTTCCGGGGTCTGGAAGATGGGGTCCTTGAGGTTCAGGCCACGCTCTGGCGGGGTGGGCGCTGGACCATCACCATTGCCCGCCACGGGCGTGCCGGCAGAGCCGGTATTGCCCGCGCCGGCGTTGTTGCCGGCGCCAGCGCCTGCACCGCTGGTGTCCGTGCCCTCGCCATCGCTGTACTTGATGGCCTGGGCGTTCTCTACGACCAGGGGCTTGATCTCGCCCGTGGTCGTCTCAGAGCCATCGCCCGCCTGGGCGTTGCCTGCGTTCACCTGCGTGTTCTGTGCATCGGTGATCAGCGGCAAACCGGTGGCAGGATCGATGGGGGTTTTGATGGTGATGTCACCACCGTTGATGATGAGGCTGTCGCCAACGATGGTGCCGATGTTCGGGCCGGTCAGGGTCAGCTCGGTGGCGCCAGCGCTGGTATCCAGGCGGGGTTTGGAGACAGAGGTGCCCGTCATCTGCACGGTATCGCCATTGGCGTCCTTGCCCTCCCACACCACGGTCTGGTCGATGTTTTGCTGGTTGAGGGAGAAGGAACCGCTCACCTGCGCATCGGAGGCGATGTTGTCCAGATGGCCAGTAAAGGCGCCGCCAATGTAGAGCTGCGCGCGGTTGGCCACATCGGTGTAGCTGATCACCTGCGCACCCGTCAGGCCCGCTGGCGGGGCATCGACGTCATAGGCACCCTGGCTGATATCGGGCGCACCAGCGCGGTCGCGCGTGCCGGTGGCTTCGTTGCGGATGGTTCCATCGGCATTGCCGGCGATGGCCACCGTGCCTTGGTTGTGCAGGGTGCCGGTCCAGCGCACATCCTGGCTGGCCACGTTCCAGCTCTCGCCAGCGCCCACGGAGATACCGCCCACGTTCAGATCCAAGCTACCCAGGGCCACCAGCGCATTGCCGGCGGGGGTGTAGGTGCCGGCCATCGTCAGGCTAGCGTCTTGCAAGCTGCCCACGGTGCCGCCAGCGTTGCTGTAGCCGCCGGCCTTGATGTCGAGGTTTTCTCCGGCAATCACCACACCGGTGGCGGCATTGCTGAAGGCCCCGGTGGTCTCGATGCTGATGGTGCTGGGCGGGGCGTTTTGGCCGTAGACAATGCCCGCGTTGCTGAACGACGCGCCCTTGATGGCGATGTTGTCGGCCAGCAGTTTGCCGTCCTTGCCGTTGGAGACGGCGCCCGTTGCGGTCAAGGCCAGATCGCCACTGGCGACGATGCTGCCTTGGTTGGCAATGGCGCCGCTGGTGGCAGTGATCTGGGCATTGCCGGCCTGGGCCAGCACCATGCCTTCGTTGCTGACCGAGCCAGCGGTGATCTGCACGCTTTGGCCCAGTACCTGGCCTGCCACATCAGCGGTAGGCGCCGTATTGGCAAAAGCGCCGGCGGTGGTGATCTGCACCGCATTGGCCGCTTGCAGCTGGCCGCTGTTTTGCAGCGATGCGCCGGTCACTGTCAGGTTGCCACCCGCAGAGATGATGCCCGAGACGGCTGCGCCGCTGGCACCGCCCGAGGTATAGGGGTCGTTGGTGCTGCGTTCGTTGTTCAGCGCACTGTTGATGGTGATGTCAGAGCCTGCATGGATGACACCCTGGTTGTGGGCAGTGCTGGTGTTGATGCTGAGCGTGGTGCCAGCAGACACCGTGCCGGGCGTCTGGCTGTACTCGTAGCTATCGGGGGTGCTGCAGCCACCGGGTAGCGCGCAGCTCTTGGTCTCTTGCAGGCGGTTCTCGAAAGAGCCACCGGCAATTTGCATGGCACCCGATGACTGGATCTGGCCGCCATTGCTGATGCTGCCGCCCGAGATGGACACCGAGCCGCCCGTGATGCTGCCGTCATTGCTGGTGTAGCCACCGCTTACCGTGAGGCTGTCGCCTGCGCTGACAGCGCCGGTATTGCCCAGGCCACCGCTGATGTCGATGGTATTGGCGGTGATCTCGCCGGCATTGCTGGTGCTGCCCAGCGATGCGGTTTGCGCGCCGACTTTGCCACTGTTGGTCAGTGCGGCCATGGTCAGCGTGTTGGCGGCAATCTCGCCGCTGTTGCTGCTGCTGCCGGTCACGCCCAGCTGGTTTTGGATGTAGACCTTGCCCTGGTTGGCGAGACCCGCATCGATGTCCGCGTTCTGCGCCACCACGGTGCCGCTGTTGGACAGAGTGCCGCCGGAGTAATGCAGGTCTTGCCCGGCCTGGATGGTGCCGGCCGATTGCGTGCCCGATGCGGCTTGCAGGGTGATGTCCTGGGCGGCGCTCAAGGTGCCGCTCTGGCCCAGGCGTGTGCTGCCCGAAGCTGCCAACTGCAGATTACCCGCCGTGGCGATGCCGCCCTGGCTGGCCAGGTTGCTGTCGATATTGCGGGCGCTGATGCTGATATCGCCCTGCGACTGGATCGTGCCTTCGTTGACCAGATCGCCGGTGGTGTCGATGTTCACCGCCTGGCCAAAGGTCATATTGCCCTGGTTCAGGATGCGGCCGGTATCGGCCTTCAGGTCGGCCTGTCCGAGCAGCAGGCTGTCGCCCAGAAAGTTCAGGTCCTTGTGCGCATGGCCGCTGAAATCACCCGCCACTTGCAGCTGGTCCTCAAAGCTGATGCTGCCTGCGGTGCTGCTGGCCTGCAGGTTGCCCATGACGGCCGTAGCGCCGGCAATGGCGATGTCTTGCTGCGCCTGCAGCGATGCATTGCCCTGGGTAGCGAGCTGGCCGCCCAGCGCAATGGCGCCGGCGCTGCTGCGCACATCTACCGATTGGGCCAGCACATTGCCGCCCACCTGAATGCCTTGCTGCGCATCGACCAAGGCATGGCCCTGGGTGCCCAGCATGCCACCGACTTGCAGCGCGCCTGCCGAGCTGCTGACCTGCAGGCCATTGTTAGCCACCAGATCGCCGCCCACTTGCAGGCCGCCTTGCGCGTCAGAGACGAGCTGGTCGGTCACCTGCAGGTTGCCCGCCACCTGCTGGGCGCCACCGCTTTGCAGCTGGGCGTTGCCGATGACCAGCGCATCGCCGTTCACCACAATATCGCCGCCCGCCTGCGCCTGCAGGCCCGCGCCTGCTGCCAGCGATCCGGCCTGGATAGTGCCGCCCGCCTGCACATCGGCATGGCCTTGCACGGCCATCTCGCCGGTCACCGCGTGGTCTTGGCCTGCACGGCCCACATAGTCGCCACCGGTTTGCAGGCTGGCCAGTTGCACGGAACCATCGGCATCAATCGATGCCAATGCGCCGCCCGCCACACCTGCCACCACCTGGCCGGCCGCAATATCGCCGCCTGCGCGCATATCCAATGCGCCAGCCGTGCCTACCTGGCCGCCCACGGTCGTGTTGCCCGCCATCGATTCGGTGGTGATGGCGCCGGCCATCAGGTTCTGGGCGATGCGAATGTCTTGCTGGGCTTGCAGCTGGGCTGCGCCAGTGACCTGCACATCTTGCACATCAATGCTGCCCGCAGCCAAGCTGGCGTTGCCACCCGATGCCACGGTGTTGGCCACCAGGCTGCCACCTACTTGGGCTTGCAGGCCTTGCTCGGCAATCAGGTCGCCGTTGATGCGGGTGTCGCCACCGCTTTGCAAGGCCACCTGGCCGGCAGATTGCACGGGGCCTGCCACCTGGATGGCGCCTTCCGATTGCAGGCTGAGATTGCCTACGGACGCGATGCCAGCGCCGCTGCTGATGTCACCGGTGCTGGCCGTGATGGTGGCCGCTCCGCCCGATTGCAAACCCTGGCCCAAGCTGACGCTGCTGCCTTGCACGGTGGCGCCTTGCGCGCCATAGACAGCGCCGCCTACATCGACCTTGCCGCCAGTGCTGGCCAAGCGGGCACTTCCGCCCGATGCCACCTCGCCGGCAATGGCGATGTCGCCTGCGGCCTGGGTGTTGATATCGCCGTTGGCGAGCAGCGACTGGGCACTGACACCGGCGTTTTGCGATGTCAGCGTGGCGTTGCCGCCGGCACTGGCGCCACCAGTCACTTGCAGCGACTGCGCTGCGTTGAGGCTAAGGTTGCCGCCTGCCGAGGCATTGGCCAGTTGCACATCCGCCTGGCTGGAGGTCACGGCCGCGTTGCGGCCAGCGCCCAGGTCGCCCGCGACATGGATGCGGTCTTGGGCGTTGACCGACAGATCACGCCCTGCCAACAGGGACTGCGCCGTGACGGGGCCTGCCGTGGCGGTGATGGAGACATCACCACCGGCCTGCACGTTCTGCACCTCGGTATGGGTCTGGCTTTGCAGGCTGACCGAGCCGTTGGAGAACACATCTTGCGCGCTGATGCTGCCTTGGCTGCTGGAGAGCGCCACATTGCCGTTGGCACGCACCTCGCTGCCCAGTTGCAACTGGTCAGTCGCGGCAATGTTGACGGCGCCTTGGCCCAGCACCGGGCCTGCCACGTTGACGTTGTGGCCCTGGATACTGACGTTGTTGCCTTGCAACCCTTGCGTAGCGCTGAAATCGCCCTGCGCACGCCAGTTTTGTGAGCCGGCCGAGTTGGCCTGACCGTTCAGCGCAATGTTGCCGCCGGCCGTACCGTTGATGCCGCCACCGGCGGTCAAGGTATCGCCTACCTGCAGGTTGTTGCCCGCATTCAGGTTGATGCTGCCGCCACTGTTGACGGTGTTGTTGATGGCGATGTCGCCGCCGGCGTTGACGCCAAAGCCCGAGCCCGTGGTGACCGCGCCATCAAAGCGCGCATCGCCCCCGGTGTTGAGGCCAAAGCTGCCCGAGACATTGACCTGGCCGGTGTTGTGGAAGGACTGGCTGACGTTGAGATTCAAGTCGCCGCGTGCATTGAGGTTGCCGTCCGCGCCGCCCAGGTTCAGTTGCTGGGCAGTCACATCCGTCTGGCCGGCATCGATATCGCCACCCAGGGTGACTTCGCCGCCATCGACCTGCAGGCGCTGGCCCACGGTGGTATTGCCTTGCAGATCCACGCTTTGGGCGCCGGACAGCTGCAGGTTCTGGCCCACGGTGAGTTCGCCAGAGCTGCGCACATTGGAGGCTGTGACCTGCGCATCGCGGTTGACCTGCACACGGCCGAACAGCGCAGCATCGCCACCGGTCTGCATCTGCAGGTTGCCGCCAATGGTGGCGTCGCCAGCGATGGACGCGCCATCGCGTGCCTGGATGCTGACATCGCCGCCGCCCTGGAAGGCGCCGGCCACGCTGACCGTGCCGCCACGCAGCTGCGTGTTGCCCGCAATCTGGCTGGCCCCGGTCCGAGACTCCAGGCGCACCGCCTGCGCGGCCTGTACGTTCAGATCGCCGGAGGTGACCAGCGGGCCTTGGGTGCTGACGCTGCCCTGGCTGCTGCTCAGCGCAATCTGCTGGTTGCCCCGGGCTGGCCCGGCCAGCAACACGCCGTCGTTGCCGCTGACTTGGAGCTGCTCATTGGCAGCCACATTGCCGCCTGCCACCACGAAGCCATCGGCATTGATGCGGATGTTGCGCGAGGCTGCGACATCGCCGGTGTTGACCCGGCCGGCACTGCGGATGTCGACATCTTCCTGGTAGGCCAACAGCGGGCCGCGTAGGTTCACGCCCATGCCGGCATCGGTGGAGACCACGGTGATGCGGCCAGCCGTCATCGCGCCCAGTGCGCTGGCATCAATGGCCACGGTGGTGCCAGGCACGGCAGCGGTGCCGGCGATCAATGCATTGGCATCGGCCGTCTGCGTGGCGGCGTTGGGCGATTTGCCCGCCGTCAGGTTGATGCTGGAGATGCCCGGGTTGAGGTAGTGCGCACGCAAAGGCCCGTTGATGCGCAGCAGCTCGCCCACCAGGTCGATCTGGCCGACCGTGCCTTCGACACCCCGGCCATCGATGCTGATTTGCCCGCCCTGGACGTTGTAGCCAATGCCCGATGCCAGATCAAAGTTGCTGGAGGCGCCATTCACATCCTGCAAGGTGATGCTGCCGGTGCTGAAGGACAGGCGCGGGGTATTGACGACCCCGCAGCCATTGCAGCTGATGCCGCTGGGGTTGGCAATGATCACTGCGGCGGGGTTGCCGAACACTTCGACGGTGCCGTTGATCTGGCTGGGGCTGCCCTGGACCGTGACCTCGTTGACGATGGTGTTGGCCGTGCCGCCCGTCAAGTTCGGGTTGGCCCCTGCCGTGCCACCCAGCAAGGGCCTGCCACCAATCTGGCTGTTGTTGAGCACCACACCGGCCTCTGGTACATCAAAACGCTGGTACTGGTTGAGTGACAGACCCGCCGCATTGGGGGTGGTGATGTTGATGAGCGATGCCCCGCTGGAGAGCGATTCGACACCGGGCTGGAATGCCATCGGCGCGCGCGGGTCTGCAATTGGCGCCATCGCGGGGATGGCGGGCGCGGGGGGCAGCGGTGGTGTTTGCGCATACGCGGGCGAGAGCACGCCCAGGCTGGCTTGCGTCAGCACATGGGCCCACATCACCGTGGCAGCAATGCGCTTCTTGCCCCGGTCGCTGAAGACCCGGGTGGCCTGGGGCTTTTGCTGCTCGTTCTTGTTTCTCTCACTCATCACCACACTCCTGTCGCCAAAGGCGCTGCGGCACAGCCACTGCGCCTTCGTTCACATCTGTCGCTGCGTGCCCTCAGGCACCAACGTTAAAACTGGTAGGTCAGGCTGGCGTTCACACGCCAGCCTTGTTTTTCATAGCCATCGGGGGAGCGCAAGGCCCGCCCCAGCTGCAGGTCGGCAAAAGCGCCCTGGTAGGCAATGCGCGCACCCGCGCCCAGGCCCGCAATGCTTCTGGAGCGCTTGTCCGAGACGGTGCGCAAGATGGCGGCATCGGCAAACACATAGGGCTCGTAGCGGGCGCTGCCCCACAGCGGCTGGGTCTTGGCCAGCGCCAGCTCGTTGCGCCAGACCAGGCCCTGGTCGCCACCCAGGAAAGACTCGGGATAAGCACGCACGCTGGAGACGCCACCGGCAAACAGCTGCTCGGACGAGTACAGCGGCTGGTGGCTCCACAGCGCGCTCACCCGGCTGCGGTAGACCAGGCGCTCGGCCACGGGCCGGTCCAGCGATACCGCAGCGTCCAGCTTGGTGAACTGGTAGCGCGCGGCCTCTTTGGGCAGGTCATCCGGGTCCTTGTCCGCGCCCAAAATGGGCAGGCCCCGCGAGAGGCCCACATCGACTGTCCATTGCCCGGCGCCCAGCGCGGTATCGAAACGGGTCAGGCGGTTGACGCCCACCCGCAGGCTGGTCTGCGCTTGCGGGGTGAGCGCAAAGTTGTTCACCTCGCGCGTCGACTCGCGTTTGGACAGCGAGATATCGAGCGCGGTTTTGCTGTTCTGGTCGCGCGCCAGCAGGCGGTTGAGCGACAGCGAGAAGTTCTTGGAGCGGCCGTACACCAGCGCGGTATCGCCAATGAGGTTCTGGTACTCCGAGATCGAGGCGACGGCCGAGATGGTGTTGTAGCCCCAAGGGACCGACACCAGGCCATAGATCGCATTGGTCTCTTTGCTGGAGGTGAGGCCCAGGGTGATGGACTCCATCAGGCCCAGCACATTGCCCAGGTCCACACCGGCCTGGATGCGCGCGCGGCCCGTGTTGCTGGAGCCCTGGTTGTCGATGCCCAGGTTGTAGCGGGCAACGGGGCCCTCTTTGTTGACGAACTCGACGATGGAGCCACCGTTGGTTTGGCCCGGCTTGATGAGCACCTGCACGTTGTTGCGGCGCAGACGGTTGAACTGGTCAACGGCCTGCTCGATGTCGCGCAGGCGCAGGATATCGCCCTCTTGCATGGGCATGGCCAGCCAGGCACCGACCCCGGTGGCTGGCGCGCCGTTGAAGACGATGGCCTCGATGCGCCCTGCCACGATGGTGATGGACAGCACGCCCTCCTTGAGGTTCTGGCCACCCACATAGGCGCGGGAGGTGGTGTAGCCCGCCTGGATCAGCGCCTTGTTGATGCGGTCCAGCAGCACATTGATGTGCTCGACGGCCAGCGCATGGTTCACAAAGGGCTGGGTGATGCGGTCAAAGGCGCGTGCGCTCAGCAAGTTGCTGTCGCCTGTTGCCTGGATGTGCTGGATGTCGAAGCTGGGCCCCGTGGCCTGGATATCGGCAGGGAAGGCGTTGTCGTCAGCGGCGGGGGCTGCGGGCTGGCTGTCCTGCTGGATCTTGCCAGCAGAGTTCTGCTCCAGCAGCTCTTGGCGCAGCTTTTCCTGCTGCTCGCGCAGCAGCTGGTCATTGGGGTCGCGCACGGGGTTGGTCTGCGCCGCTGCCGACAGACAGGCCAGGCCGAGCAAGGTACCCAGCAGCGCATGCTTGCCCAGCGCAGGCATAGGAAGATTGTTGCGCATCATCACCACCAGAAAATGCCGAGGTGGTCTTCAATGCGGACCGGGTCGCGGTGCGGCTTGCGCAGCACTTCGATCTCGCCGTCAATGCCTTCCTGGGCCACAAAGCTGCCGCCATCCTGGCGGGCAGCGCCTTGCAGCAGCAGCCGCCCTTGCTGGGCGGTAAAGCTGCCGCCCTGGTCGGTCGCATAGATCTGCGCCCAGGTATCGCCAAATAGCGCCTTGAGGCCCCGGTCACGCAGGATGACGGTGTGCACGGGCTTGGCGCGTGCAATGATTGTGGGCGCCACCACCTGCATGCCCTGGCCGGCATACACCAGGCCGCCATGGTTGAGCACGGTGCCACCGGCCTCCATGGTCAGCCCCGTGGCCGCCATGATCTGGCCGCCCACCAGTTTTTCGGTGCTGCTGGCCCGCGTTTTACAGATGAAGAGGAAGCAGCGCCGGCTGTAGTCGTAGCCGCCCACAGTCAGCGCCTCGTTGTGGATGTCGGTCTCGGACTTGATCTTGACGCTGCCCGCATTGGAGAACACAAAGCCGCCGGTATTGCTGAACGACTGGGCCTGTACGCTGAGATCGCCCTGCGCCACCCAGTAGCCCTGGTGGTTCTCATCGGCCAGACGCCCCTGGTCGGCGCTGTAGCTGGTGCGGCGGCTCAGCCCACCGGAGGATTCCCATTGCGATGCCTCGCCCGCGATATGGGCGCTTTGGTTGGAGATGGCTCCGGTGCTGACCAGATCCAGATTCAGGTTGCTGATGATGCGCGCATTGGTGGAGCTAATGCCGCCTGCACCAGCGTCAAGCTTGACCGAATCGCCCTTGCCAAAAATGACAGTGGTTTTTTCGGCGCCGATGGGGCTGCGGTTTTCGATGGCGTCGCCCGCCTTCAGATAAACGGCATAGGGGGTATCGTCCGAGATGCGCTGGGTGCCAACAATCTCGCCATCGATATTGCGAATGGATTGCTCTGCCTCCAGCCGGGTTTGCAATCCGGCCGACACCAGGCTTTGGCGCTCGGCGGAACCTTGCAGGTGGATATTGGCGGCTTGGATCTGGACGGAACCCTGCGCGCTGATCTGACCACCCATTTGCACCACATCGCCGGTGGATGACAAGGTAAATCCACCCGCTGAGGCGACCATTTCGCCCTCATTGCGTACGCCCGCCCCTTTATCCGTCACCAGGATTTGGATCTGGCCCGCCGTGACCTTGGAGCCGGCACCGACCTTAATGGCGACCTCGTTGCTCTGGGCCTGGCCGGGCTTGTAGTACACCCAGGGTGTCAGATTATCGACAGGCGACGCAGCCGTATCAAAGCTGGCTGTGGATTCACCTGCCACCATGCGGATATGGGCGCTCGACGACGTGAATTCATTGGTCAGCGGGCCATCGACCTGGATGCTTTTGGCGATCAGCTCGAGCCGGATCAGGTTGCCGGCCATGCCCTCATCACCAATATGGATGCGCCCTTGGTTAGTGCTTACATCCACATAGCGCTGCACCTGGCCTTCGCTTTGCTGCTGATCGCGCAGGCTCAAGGCGCCGGTGGTGAGCGCCACACTGCCAAAGTTGGAGAAGTTGGCGCCGTTGACCGAGATGCCGTTCTGGTTGGCCAGGATGAGGTTGGCGCGGGGGCCCACCACATCCATATCGCCCTGAATGCGCGATGGCGCGGCCGAGAATACCTCCGCCACAATCGTGCGGGCATTGGCTTGCTCATTTTGAAACGACAAACCGGGCTTGCCCACATCGAACTGCTGAAAGCCGTTGTAGGACACCCCATTTTCTGAGGCATTGGGCGTGACATGCGCACGCCCTGCTGCATCGATATGAACTTGGGGGCCGCTGGTGGCGTGTGGAACCACTGACGTGGTAACCCCTTGGGCGTAGCAAGACTGAATGGCTGCCAGTAGCAAGCCCAGCTGCAGGCAATAACGCGAACGCATGACGATCCTGGAGGAAGTGAGATATTAGAAAATTCCGGTCATCTTAACGAGGGGTCATCGCTGAAATGTTAACAATTCGGGATTAGTCCGTTGACAGTTGATATTTCTTGTATTTTTGTGGCCTGAGAGCATCAAATAATATTATTAGGAACAGAGATATATTAAATACGGTGCTTTGAAAGCATTGATTTTTTAATATATTCATTGGAATATTCAATAGCTAAGAGATTTGATTTACATTCTGAGGGCTTCAAAAATCAGGGTTTGAAATCACCAGATATGCATGGCATTACAGCGCACTCAATACAGCGACACGCCCTGCTGCAGCCCCGTTGGCAAAACGCCGCTTCATCCCAGCGCCTTGGTCTGGCGGCGCCCAGCGCTACACTCAGCCCCCATGCCCCCCACCACCCCTGCCCGCCTGTCCATCCGCGCCCTGCAAAGCCCCATCAGCGGGCCCTGCTCGCTGGAGCTGGGGGCGGGCGAATGCGTGGCGGTGATGGGCGCATCGGGGGCGGGCAAGTCGGTGCTGCTGCGGCTGATTGCCGACCTCGATCCGGGCAGTGGCGAGGTGCTGCTCAACGGCCAGCCGCGCAGCGCCTTCAGCGGCCCGGCCTGGCGCCAGCAGGTGATGTACCTGGCGGCAGAGCCCGCCTGGTGGGGGCCGACGGTGATGGAGCATTTCCCGCCGGGCTCGCAGCCGGCGCTGCTGGAGATGGCCAGTGCGCTGGGGCTGCGCCAGGGCTTTGTCGATATTCCGCTGACCCAGCTGTCGACCGGCGAGCGCCAGCGCCTGGCCTTGCTGCGCGGGCTGTTGCGCAGGCCCCAGGTGCTGCTGCTCGATGAGCCCACGGCTGCCCTCGATGAGACATCGGTGGCTGCGGTCGAGCAGTTGCTGCAGCGCTGCCAGCAGCAGGGCCTGAGCCTGCTGTGGGTGACCCATTCGCAGGCGCAGGCCGCGCGCGTGGGCCAGCGCTGCATGCAATTGGTGGACCACCAGCTGCGGCCGATGGAGGCCGCGCAATGAACACGGCGATCCATCTGCAACCCAGCGATTTGCTGGTGGGCGCAGCACTGGTGCTGGCCGCCGCTGCCGCCTCCTGGGCGATGCGCCTGCAGCTGCAGCGCCAGGTGCTGTGGGCATCGCTGCGCATGGCCGTGCAGCTCCTGCTGGTGGGCTATGTGCTGCGGCTGGTGTTCCAGCAGGCGCACCCGGGCGCCACCTTGGTCGTCGTGCTGGTGATGATTGCCGCTGCCGCGCGCGAAGTGGCGGTGCGGCCGCACCAGCGGCTGGCCGGCGGGGGCAACTACCGTATTGCGGGGCTGGTGGTGGCGCTGGCCAGCCTGTCGACTGTGGTGCTGGCGCTGATGACCGCCGTGCGGCCCGATCCCTGGTTTGATGCGCGCTATGCAATACCGCTGATGGGCATTGTGCTGGGCAGCGTGCTCAATGCCGCGAGCCTGGGGCTGGACAGCTTTTTTGATGGTGTGCGCACGGGCCGCGCTGCGATCGAGGCCCAGCTGGCGCTGGGTATCTCGTTCCGCCGGGCCCTGGCACCGCACACCCGCGCCGCTATCCGCCGGGGGCTGATCCCCATCATCAACCAGATGTCGGCTGCGGGATTGATCACCTTGCCGGGCATCATGACCGGCCAGATCCTGGGCGGCATGGACCCACTGGAAGCGGCCAAGTACCAGATCCTGTTATTGCTGCTGCTGACGGGCGCGGGCGGCATGGCCGCCGCCGGCAGCGTGCTGCTGGCCGCCCGTGCGCTGGGCGATGAGCGCCAGCGCCTGCGGCTGGACCGGCTGAACACCACGCGCTGATCGACTTTGCCATGGGGTGGCTCCATTCATAGAATGGGCAAGCACATCTGGGAGAGCAGCCATGGCAGAGCGCGACAAGGACAATCTGGTGGATGAGCTGGTCGACTACGACCCGCTGGGCAGCGATCCGGCCTTGCAGGCCGCCCTGGCACGCGCGCAGGCCCAGGCCTGGCTGCCGGGCCTGCAGCAGCATGCGCATACCGTTGGCAGCAGCGCCTTTGCGCAATGGGCCGACCAGGCCAACCGCCACCCACCGCAGTTGCAGCAATGGGATGCACGGGGCCGGCGCATCGACCAGGTGGAATTTCACCCCGCATGGCACCAGGTGCTGGCGCACTACCGCGCGCAGCAACTGATCGATATGCCATTTGCCGGCACACCCGATGCCGATGCACCGGCAGCCGCCCCACGCGGCCGCTGGAGCGCCTGGGCCGCCGGCTTTTACCTGCATGGCCAGGCAGAAGCGGGCAGCCTCTGCCCCGCAACGATGACGACGGCGGCGATCCCGGTACTGCGCAAGGAACCGGCACTGTGGGCGCAGATAGAACGCGGCATCACCAGCGCCAGCCATGACGCGCGCGATGCGCCGCTGGCAGACAAGACGGCCTTGTGGGTGGGCATGGGCATGACCGAAAAACAAGGCGGCTCGGACGTGCGCAGCAACACCACCGTGGCCTACCCGATGGATGCCGCAGGCGGAGGGCGCGGCGCCGCCTACCGGCTGCAAGGCCATAAATGGTTTTATTCGGTGCCGATGGCCGATGCGCACCTGGTGGTGGCGCGCATGGCCAGCAGCGCCGCCGACGCCCAGGCACTGCAGGCACCACTGGCCTGCTTTTGGGTGCCGCGCTGGCAGCCCGATGGCACACGCAACCATGTGCTGGTGCAGCGCCTCAAGAACAAGGTCGGCAACCGCAGCAATGCCAGCAGCGAGGTGTTGTTTGACGATGCCTATGGCGTGCTGGTGGGTGAGGAAGGTCGGGGCATTGCCACCATCATGGAGATGGCCACGGTCACGCGGCTGTGCTGCGTGCTGGGCAGCAGCGCGCTGCTGCGCCAGGCCAGCGTGCAGGCGCTGTGGTCAGCCCGGCACCGCCAGGCCTTTGGCGCGGCTTTGGTGGAGCAACCGCTGATGCAATCGGTGCTGGCCGATCTGGCGCTGGAGAGCGAGGCAGCGCTGCTCTTGGCCATGCAGCTGGCGCAGGCCTTTGAGGGCAGCAGCGCCCCGGGCCAGACCATCGCACAGGCCTGGCAGCGCGCCATGACGCCGGCGGCCAAGTTCTGGGTCTGCAAACGCGCCATTGCCTGCAGCGCCGAGGCCATGGAGGTGCTGGGTGGCAATGGCTATATCGACAGCTCGGCGCTGGCGCGCATCTACCGCGAAGCGCCGGTCAATTCGATCTGGGAGGGCTCGGGCAATGTGATGTGCCTCGATGTGCTCAAGGCCCTGCAGCGCGAGCCTGACCTGCGCGACGCGCTGTGGCTGGACTTGCAGCGCATGGCGGCCGATGACGCCCCCATCCAACAAGCGCTGGCGCGCCTGCAAGGCCAGTGGCAGGCGATGGCGCAGGATGCCTGGACGCAGCAGGCGCAGGCGCGCCAATGGGTGCAGCAGCTGGTGCTGGTGGCGCAGGCGGGCCTGATGCGGCAGCACGCAGCGCCCGCCCATGCCGATGCCTTTGTCGCCAGCCGCCTGGGGCCGCATGCCTGTTTGGGCGTGCTCGGTGCTTCTCCGCTTGCCAGGGCGCAAATCAGCGCTATCCTCAGCGCCAGTCTGCAGTTGCAAAAATGATCGGAAAGTAGCCATGGCAGTCAGCGTGTTTGATTTGTTCAAGATCGGTATCGGGCCCAGCAGCTCACACACGGTCGGCCCGATGCGCGCCGCGCATGCCTTTGTGCAGCGCCTGCAACGCCAAGGCCAGCTTTCGCAGGTGGCCCGCCTGCGCTGCCAGCTGTTCGGCTCCCTGGGCGCCACCGGCATCGGCCACGCCAGTGACCGTGCGGTGATCCTGGGCCTGGCCGGCCATGCGCCCGATACGGTGGATGTGAATGCCATCGATGCGCTGATTGCCGAAGTCCACAGCACCGGGCAGCTGCTGCTCAATGGCGAGCAGCGCATCGTGTTTGACCCGGCCACCGACCTGCTCTTGATTGGCGAGGTCAGCCTGCCCTTCCACCCCAATGGCATGCGCTTGGAGGCCTGGGATGCGCAGCATGGGCTGGTCGACGCGCAGGCCTACTACTCCGTGGGCGGGGGCTTTATCGTCAGCGAAGAGGCCGCCTACGATGCCGAGCGCCAGCAGGCGATTGCGCCCGACACCGAGGTGCTGCCCCTGCCCTTTCACAGCGCCGCGCAGCTGCTGCAGCTGGCGCAGGACCAGCAGCAGCCGATTGCGCAGATCATGCGCACCAATGAACGCCACTGGCGCGCCGATGCCGACATCGACAGCGGCCTGCTCAAGATCTGGCAGGCCATGCAGGACTGCGTGCAACGCGGCTGCCGCACCGAAGGGCGGCTGCCCGGGGGGCTCAACGTCAAACGCCGTGCGGCCGGCTTTTACCAAGGCCTGACCCAGCATGCCCACGGTGCCAGCACCGATCCGCTGGAGGTGATGGACTGGGTGAACCTGTTTGCACTGGCCGTGAACGAGGAAAACGCCGCCGGCGGCCGGGTGGTGACCGCGCCCACCAATGGCGCCGCAGGCATTGTGCCGGCCGTGCTGCACTACTACTGGCGCTTTGTGCCCGGCGCCAGCGAGGCCGGCGTGGTGGACTTTTTGCTGACCGCTGGCGCGATCGGCATGCTGTACAAGGAAAACGCCTCGATATCGGGCGCCGAAGTGGGCTGCCAGGGCGAGGTGGGCGTGGCCTGCTCGATGGCGGCAGCAGGCCTGTGCGCGGTGATGGGCGGCAGCCCGGCGCAGGTGGAGAATGCCGCCGAGATCGGCATGGAGCACCACCTGGGCCTCACCTGCGATCCGGTTGCCGGCCTGGTGCAGGTGCCCTGCATCGAGCGCAATGCGCTGGCCGCCGTCAAGGCCATCAATGCCGCCCGCATGGCCTTGCGCGGCGATGGCTCGCATGTCGTGAGCCTGGACAACGTGATTGCCACGATGCGCGCCACCGGCGCCGACATGATGAGCAAGTACAAGGAGACCTCGCTGGGCGGGCTGGCCGTGCACATCGTCGAGTGCTGATCTCAAGCGGCGGCCACCAACCTGGGTGACAAGCCGGGCCTTGCGCACGGGGGGTGGCCGACCCCAGCGCCTACAATCGCGCCATGGCTATGCATTTTGACTTGGTAGATCTGCGCCTCATGGTGCATGTGGCAGACGCGAACAGCATGACGCGGGGGGCCGAGCTGTCGTTCATCTCGCTGCCGGCGGCCAGCACCCGCATCAAGAACCTGGAAGAGAGCATGGGCGTCAAGCTCCTGTACCGCACCAGCCAGGGCGTGACATTGACCCTGCCGGGCCAGGCCTTTGTGCAGCATGCGCGCACCGTGCTGGGCCAGATCGAGCACCTGCGCGGCGACATGCAGGAGTACGCGCGCGGCATCAAGGGCCATGTGCGCGTGTTTGCCAACACCACGGCGCTGGGCGAGTTCCTGCCCCCGGTGCTGCGCGCCTACCTGCGCAAGCACCCCGATGTGGACATCGACCTGCGCGAGCGCCTGTCCAACGACATCATCCGTGCCGTGGGTGAAGGCCAGACCGATATCGGCATCGTCGCCGGCCAGGTGCGCACGGAGAGCCTGGTCGCGATGCCCTACCGGCGCGACCGCCTGGTGCTCGTCGTCTATGCCGACCATGCCCTCGCCCGGCGCAAGGCCGTGGCCTTTGGCGACACCCTGGAGTACGACTACATCGGCCTGCATGAATCGAGCGCCATCCACGCGTTCTTGCGCCAGCACAGCGACCTGCTGCACCGCCCGATCAAGCAACGCATCCAGGTGGGCAATTTCGAAGCGGCCTGCCGCATGATCGAGGCGGGCGTGGGCATCGGCATCCTGCCTGAATCGGCGGCCCGCCGCCATGCGCGCAGCATGGACATCCGCATCATCAGCATCTCGGACGAATGGTCCAACCGCGAGATGCAGATCGTCGTGCGCAACCTCGAATCGCTCCCCTCCTTTGCGCGCGAGCTGGTGGAGCTGCTGGTCGAAGACGGTGCCAGCGGCGACGAAGGCCTGGGTGAGACGGACGGCGATAGCGAGCAGGTGCCGACCAGCAACTAAAAGGGCGCAAGGGGCCCCCCACTGCGTCAAAAGCTGCCACAAAGCTCACGCCAGTGCGCGGCTTCGCCTGGCGCGTCATGCAGGCGGTAGGCAGCGGGCCTGCGCAGCGCTATGCTGTGGCATCCCTTTTGTTGAGCCTGGACACCCCATGACTGCTATCTGGAAAAAGCCCATCTCGCTGGATGTGCTGCGCGACAAGGCGCGCAATACGGCGATTGAACACCTGGGCATCGAATACCTGGAGATCGGCGACGACTACCTGGTCGGCCGCGTGCCGGTGGACCACCGCACGCACCAGCCCTATGGCCTGCTGCATGGGGGGATCAGCGTGGTGCTGGCCGAGACACTCGGCTCCGTGGGCGCCATGTTCTCGGCGCCAGAAGGCTGGCGTTGTGTGGGCCTCGACATCAATGCCAACCATATCCGGGGTGTGCAAAGCGGCTGGGTCACCGGCACCGCCAAGCCGGTGCATATCGGCCGCATGACCCAGGTCTGGCAGATCGACATGGTCAACGATGAGGGCAAGCTGACCTGCGTTTCGCGCATCACGATGGCGATGCTCGAAGACGCGTCTTAACGCCTTCTTCAGTCGCCGTAGGCCACGCGCGCCAAGGCCCGCGCCAGCTCCCAGGCCGGGTCGACCAGCGGCAGGCCTTGCACGCTGTCTGCGCCTGGCAGCGCCAGCGGTATTTCGGTGCAGCCCATGATGAGCGGCACATCGCCATGGCGGGCGCGCATGGCCTGGGCGACGGCGGCAAAGTCGGCGCGGGCCTGGTCCATGCGGTCGGCCTTCACACCCTGGTAGATGCCGCGCATCAGCAGTTCGCGCTCAGCCTCTTGCGGCAGGTGCACGGTGATGCCGCAGGCGGCCAGCGCCTGGTCGTACAGGCCAATACGGTAGGTGCCTTGTGTGGCCAGCAGCATGCAGGCCTGCTGGCCTTGCTGTTGCAGGCCCTCGGCCACCACGCGCGCAATGTGCAGCAGCTGCAGCTGCGGGTAGGCCTGCTGCAGGCGCCCATGCCAGGCATGGGCGGTATTGCAGGCCACGGCCACCGCCCGGGCGCCCACCGCCTGGAGCTTGTCCAGGCCCTGGCACATCATCGCGAACGGGTCCTCTGCGGTCTCGGGCGCCAGCAGCGCGGCGCTGCGGTCCGGTACCGGCAACTGGGCCAGCCAATGCATGGGGTAACCCTGGTCGGTAACAGCGGCGCCGCTGGCCCGCAAATGGTCTGCGCAGGCCTGTACAAACAGGCGCACAAAATCAGCGCCCGCTGCCGGGCCCATGCCGCCCAGAATGCCTACGGTGGAAAGCGTCATGCCGAACTCCAGAGAAAATGAAAAATGGCCCGTTGCCGGGCCATTGCAGTGCGTGCCGTGCACGACACGGGATTGTCCATCAGATCGCAGGCTTGTCGCTTTGCGCCGTCAGATTGTCCTTGAGTTCCTTGTTCATCGGCAGACCCAGCGCCTGGTTCTTCGGTGGGATGGGTTGCATGAACCACTTGTCGTACAGCTTGGTGAACTCACCGGACTTCATCATGCCGCCGATGACGCCATCGACGATCTTCTTGAAGGCAGGATCGTCCTTGGGCAGCATGCAGGCATAGGGCTCGACTTGCAGCGCATCGGCCACCACTTCGTAGGCAGCAGGGTCCTTGGAGTTGGCCTTCAAGCCGTACAGCAGGATGTCATCCATCGCAAAGCCGGCAGCGCGGTCGTTTTCCATCAGCAAGAAGCCATCGGAATGGTCCTTGGCCAAGGTGATGTTGATGTCCAGCTTCTGGTCGGCGCTGTACTTGCGCACCACAGGCAGGTTGGTGGTGCCGGTGGTGATCGCCAGCGTCTTGCCCTTCAGGTCGGCCCAGCTGTTGATGCCCGAGCTCTTCTTCACCGCCACGCGGGTGCCGGTGTAGAAGTAGTTGATCGCGAAATCCACGTCCTTGTTGCGGGCGCTGTTGTTGGTGGTGGAGCCGCATTCGAGCACGATGGTGCCGTTCTGGATCAGCGGAATGCGGTTGGCCGAGGTGACCGACTGCCACTTGACCTTCAGGTCGGGCTTGCCGATTTCCTTGCGCACGGCATCGGCCACGGCGTTGGAGATGTCCACCGAGAAGCCAATGGCGTTCTGGCCACCGGAGAGGTAGCTGAACGGCACCGAGGATTCGCGGTAGGCGAACGTGATTTCGCCCGAATCCTTGGCCTTGGCCAGCACATCGGCAAAGGCCGAGGGCAGGCAGGCAACGGCAGCGGCAGCACAGACCAGCGACTTAACAAACTTCATGGTGAACCTCCTTGAATCAATCAATGCAAACAGTGTAGAAACCAGCGCTTTGTTCCAACAATGCCTTTTTGGGACAGGCCCATAACGCTTGGTTATGGTGCATGGCATACCGCAAAGGTGAAGAACCGCTGTACCTATAAGCAAACGGCATGCCTGTTGCCCATTTTGCTATGCGACAGCCTGAATTCAAGCGCCTATATTTAAGGGTTTTCAGGGGGTGTTCCATGCAGGTATGCATTCTGGGTGCGGGAATTGTGGGTTTGGCGGCCGCCTATGAGCTGCACCAAGCTGGGCACCAGGTTACGGTGGTTGACAAAGCCTCACATGCGGGCAGTGGCACCAGCATGGGCAATGGTGCGCAGCTGAGCTACAGCTATGTGCAACCCTTGGCCGACCCTGCCATCTGGAAGCAGCTGCCCAAGCTGCTGTTCAGCAGCGACTCGCCGCTCAAGTTCCGCCTGCAGGCCGATCCCCAGCAATGGAAATGGGGCCTGGCTTTCTTGGGTGCCTGCAATGCCGACCGGTCTGCGGCCAGCACCCGCACATTGCTGCAGTTGGCCGCTGTCAGCCGCCAGCGTTTTGAGGCCATGCAGACCCAGGTGGGCGGCGACTGGGACTACAGCAGCACCGGCAAGCTGGTGCTCTACCCCAGCGAGGCTGCCGTGCAGTCGGCGCGCCACCAGCTCGAGGTGCAAAGCCAGCTGGGCAGCGCGCCCCAGCGCATCGTCAACGCCGATGAAGCCGTCGCGCTGGAGCCCGCGCTGGCCGCCTACCGCAGCCAGTTTGCCGGCGCCGTGCACACGCCCAGCGAGTGCGCCGCCGATTGCTACCAGGTCTGCCGCCAGCTCGAAGACTGGCTGCGCCAAAAAGGGGTGAAGTTCATCATGGACACCCCCATCCACAGCCTGCGCCGCGAAGGCGGCAAGATCGTCGCGCTGCAGACGGCGCAGGGCGATATCGAGGCCGAGCACTTCATGGTTGCGCTGGGCGCGGACAGCGTGGCGCTGTGCAAGCCGCTGGGCGTGGATCTGCCGGTCTACCCGCTCAAGGGCTACAGCATCACCCTGGATGTGGCAGCAGCCGGCCACAAGGCACCGACGGTGAGCATTACCGACAGCGCACGCAAGGTGGTGTTTGCGCGCATTGGCGAGCGCCTGCGCGTGGCCGGCATGGTGGAGCTGGTGGGCCACGACCTGCGCATTCCCCAGGACAAGATCCAGAGCCTCTGCGCCTCCACCGAAGCGGTGTTTCCCGGCTGCAGCGATTTTGTGCAGGTCCAGCCCTGGGCCGGCCTGCGCCCTGCCACGCCGACTGCCGTGCCGATTGCGCAATCGGCAGGCGCGGGCAATCTGTGGATCAACACCGGCCACGGCGCGCTGGGTTTTACCTTGGCGTTTGGCACGGCGGCACAGCTGGCCTACGAGATCGGCCAGGCTGCCTGAGCCGCGCCATCACGCAATCGCACAATCGCACATTGGCGCAATGGCGCAGCGGCCTACAGCTGCGCCGCCAGCACCTTCTGCATCTCGCGCGTGATCGCCTTGACCAGCAGTGATTGCGGCTGCGAGACCGCGCGGATCGCATTGACCGGCACCTGCAGGCCGGGCACCAGCGGCAGCACATCGACCTTGCTCGCATCGGCCGACAAGGCGGTGCAGCCATCGACCATGGCCACACCCAGGCCGTGGTGGGCCATGGCCAGCGCCGTGTGGTAGGTCTGCACGGTCACATAGTGGTTCAGGCCGGCGCTCGATTCCCGCGCCAGCTGGCTCAGCAGCATGCCAATCGGGTCCTGCGCATCGAGGCTGATGGTGGGCACACCGGTCAGGTCATCGAGTGAGAGGCTGCCCGCGCGCAGCTTGAAGGGCGGCAGCATGCCCTTGGGCACCACGCAGACCATGGGCACGCGGGCGAGGTTCTCCTGCTGCAGGCTGGCCTGCTGCACATTGCTCAGCACAAAGCCGACATCGGCCTCCTGCATCATCAGCGCCGAGACGATCTGCGGCGAATGCAGCGACTGCAGGCTGACGCTGACATGCGGGTGCTTTTGCTTGAACTGCGCCAGCGCCCGGGGCAGCACCTCGTGGCCCAGCGCCAGCACGCTGGCAATGCGCAGCGAATCGCTGTCGCGGCCCTGGCGCAGGCTGTCAGCGAGGCGCTGCACCTCTTCGAGCTGGGCAAACAGCTTTTCCATGTGCGGCAGCAAGGCCAGCGCCTCGCTGGTCGGCGCCAGCCGCCCCTTGCTGCGCTGGAACAGCGCAAAGCCCAGCTGCAGCTCGGCATGCTGCAGGGTGCGGCTGACGGCCGGCTGCGAGATGTTGATGAGGCGCGCCGCAGCGCTGACGCTGCCGGTGTGCATCACCGCGTTGAAGACTTCGATATGGCGCAGGCGCATGGGCGGGGCCTCGGGGGTCAGCGGCCCGCGCCGATGTTGTTGTCGCCGGGGCCGCCGTGGCCATCATCGGCCTGCATGCGCGCCAGCCGTGCGCTCTTCCAGTACACATCGTCACCGCCATCGACGCGGTTGAGCACGCGGGCCAGCACGAACAGCAGATCGGACAGGCGGTTGAGGTACTGGCGCGGTGCGGCGCGCATGGCCTCACCCTGCTCCAGCGCCACCACCATGCGCTCGGCGCGGCGCGCGACGGTGCGGCAAACATGAGATTGCGCCGCCGCACGCGTGCCGGCGGGCAGAATGAATTCGGCCAGGCGCGGCAGCTGCGCGTTGTAGTGCGCCAGCGCAGTGTCGAGCTGCAGCAATGCATCGTCCTTGAGCAGCTCGTAGCCGGGCATCGACAGCTCGCCGCCCAGGTTGAACAGCTGATGCTGGATATCGACCAGCAGCTCGCGCACATCGGCGGGCAGCGGCTCGCACAGCAGCAGGCCGATATGGGAGTTGAGCTCGTCGACATCGCCCATCGCCTGGGGCCGGCCGCTGGCCTTGGAGACGCGGCTGTTGTCGCCAAGACCGGTGCTGCCATCGTCACCGGTTCTGGTCGCAATTTGGGAGAGACGGTTGCCCATGGGTAATCCTTGTAAAGCAGCGGTGAACCAGGGCCTATTTTCTGTTACCGGCACAGGAAATATGTAGCCGAGGCAACACTAAGCAAAAATGATAGCAAAACCGGCCGATTCCGGGTTCAATAGAGCCATGTCTGAATGACGAAAGGATCTACAGATGTCTGGCAAGTTTTTCGCCCATTCCTTTGACGCCCGCAGCGTGATGCTGTTTGCATCGATTGCGGTCACATCGGCAATGGCCAGTGCCCAGCCGCTCAATAGCAGCCAGCAACGCATCGGCCAGGCCGCCAGCGGCAGCCGCATTATCCAGGTTGAGCGCCAACTGGGCACCCATGACCCACGCCGCCACCAGGCGCGCCAACCGGTCAAAAAGGCGCTCTGACCCGGCAGCCACTGCCGGTTTTTCCGAACTCTCCCCCTCCCCGCTACGGCGGGGTTTTTTCATGCCCGGCTGCAGCGCAGCGGACAGCCATGAAAAGCCGGCGGTGCTATTCTTGGCTCCCGCCCTGGAGAACCCGATGAACGCGCCCACCTCCCCCCACATTCTGGCTGCAGCGCAGCGCCCCATTCCCGATGCCTTCATGGCAGCGCTGAGTGCCCGTTTTGGCAGCCAGTGCGTCACCTCGCAGGCCGTGCGCGAGCAGCATGGCCGCGACGAAGGCTCCATCACCGCGCCGCCTCCGGCCGCCGTGGTCTATGCCCAGTCCAGCCAGGATGTGCAGGATGCCGTGGCGCTGTGCCACCAGTACGAGGTGCCCGTCATCGCCTACGGCGCCGGCTCGTCGCTCGAAGGCCATCTGCTGGCCGTGCAAGGCGGCATCAGCATCGATGTGAGCCGCATGAACCAGGTGCTGTCCATCGACACCGAGGACCTGACCATCACCGTGCAGCCGGGCATCACCCGCAAGCAGCTCAACGAGGCGATCAAGGACACGGGCTTTTTCTTCCCGATCGACCCGGGCGCTGACGCCTCCATCGGCGGCATGGCATCGACCCGTGCCAGCGGCACCAATGCCGTGCGCTACGGCACCATGCGCGAGAACGTGCTGGCGCTGGAGGTGGTGACCGCCAGCGGCCAGCTGATCCGCACCGGCAACCGCGCCAAGAAAAGCGCGGCAGGCTACGACCTGACGCGGCTGATGGTGGGCAGCGAAGGCACCCTGGGCATCTTTACCGAAATCAGCCTGCGCATCTACCCGCTGCCCGAAGCGGTGAGTGCCGCCATCTGCTCGTTCCCGACCATTGAAGCGGCCGTGCGCACCGTGATCGAGACCATCCAGATGGGCATCCCGATTGCGCGTGTGGAGCTCATTGATGTGAATGCGGTGCGCATGGTCAATGCCTACAGCAAGCTCGATCTGCGCGAGGAACCGATGCTGCTGATGGAGTTCCATGGCTCGCCCACCGGCGTCAAGGAGCAGGCCGAGATGGTGCAGGACCTGGCGCGCGAGCATGGTGGCAATGCCTTTGAATGGGCCGAGCGCCCGGAAGACCGCACGCGCCTCTTTACCGCACGCCACAATGCCTACTTTGCGGCCGTCTCCAGCGTGCCGGGCTGCCGCTGCATCACCACCGATACCTGCGTGCCCATCAGCCGCCTGGCCGATGCGCTGCTGCAGTGCGTGACCGAGGCCGATGCCAGCGGCATCCCCTACTTTCTGGTGGGCCACGTGGGCGACGGCAACTTCCACTTTGGCTACCTGATCGACCCGGACAACGATGCCCAGCGCGAGCAGGCCGAGCAGCTCAACCACCAGCTGGTGCAGCGCGCCATTGCGCTGGGCGGCACCTGCACCGGCGAGCATGGCATCGGCGTGCACAAGCAGGGCTTTTTGCTGGAAGAGGCCGGCGAAGGCGCCGTCGCCATGATGCGCGCCATCAAGCAGGCGCTGGATCCCAAGAATATCCTCAACCCAGGCAAGATCTTTCAGTTGGGCTGATCCATACCAGCCACCCAGTGAAAGGCCCGCGCAACCAAGCGGTTGCGC